>JAFLCQ010000113.1 GCA_017302815.1 Planctomycetota bacterium | reverse complement strand
GACGAGGCCACCGCCGCCGCCGAGGCCATGCACATGGCGGCGGTGAACAAGCCGGACGCCAAGGTCTTCCTCGTCTCGATGAAGGTGCATCCGCAGACCATCGATGTGCTGCGCACCCGCGCCCGCGAGGCCGGGATCACCGTGCGCGTGGCCGACCACCGCACCGCCGCCATCGACGCCACGGTGTGCGGCGCCCTGGTGCAGTATCCCGGCACCGACGGTCCGCTGCGCGACTTCCGCCCCCTCGCCGACCAGCTGCATGCCGCCGGGGCCGTGCTGTGCGTCGCCGCCGACCCCCTGGCCCTGACCGTGCTGGAGCCGCCGGCCGCCTTCGGTGCCGACATCGCGCTGGGCTCGATGCAGCGCTTCGGCGTGCCGCTCGGCTACGGCGGCCCGCACGCCGCCTTCTTCGCGGTCAGCGACGCGCTGAAGCGCATCATGCCCGGCCGCCTGGTCGGCGTCAGCAAGGACCGCCACGGCGGCCGCGCCCTGCGCCTCGCCCTGCAGACCCGCGAGCAGCACATCCGCCGCGAGAAGGCTACCAGCAACATCTGCACCGCGCAGGCCCTGCTCGCCAACATGGCCGCGGCCTACGCCATCTGGCACGGCCCCGAGGGCCTGGCCGCCATCGCCGTGCGCGTGCACCGCCTCACCCGCATGCTGGCGACCGGCCTGCACCGCCTCGGCTACGACGTGCGCACGGCGCCGTGCTTCGACACCATCAAGGTCGGCAAGGGCCCGCGCCTGCCCACCGAGATCCAGCGCGCCGCCGACGCCCGCGGCATCGACGTGCGCCTGCCCGACGCCCAGCACGTGGTCGTGGCCCTGAACGAGACCACCACCGAGGCCGACGTCGCCGACCTGTGGGCGGCGTTCAACGGCGGCGAGGATCCGCGCTTCACGCCGGCCGAGATCGGCCTGCCCGCCGCCGACTTCGGCCAGCACGCCCGCCGCGGCGCCTTCCTGCGCCAGCCGGTGTTCCACGCCCATCGCAGCGAGACGGCGATGATGCGCTATCTCAAGTCGCTCGAGGCCAAGGACCTCTCGCTGACCCGCAGCATGATCCCGCTGGGCTCGTGCACGATGAAGCTCAACGCCGCCGCCGAGCTGATGCCGGTGAGCTGGCGCGAGTTCGGCGGACTCCACCCCTTCGCGCCGATGTCGACGGCGCAGGGCTACCAGCGCCTGTTCGGCCAGCTCGAGCAGTGGCTGGCCGACATAACCGGCTTCGCCGCGGTGTCGCTGCAGCCCAACTCCGGCAGCCAGGGCGAATACGCCGGCCTGCTGGCGATCCGCGCCTACCAGCGCGCGCGCGGCGAGGGCCACCGCGACGCCTGCCTGATCCCGGTCAGCGCCCATGGCACCAATCCCGCCAGCGCGGCCATGGTCGGCCTGCGCGTGGTGGCGGTCGCCTGCGACGGCCAGGGCAACGTCGACCTCGCCGACCTGGCGAGGAAGGCCGCCGAGCACCGCGACCAGCTGTGCTGCCTGATGGTCACCTACCCCAGCACCCACGGCGTCTTCGAGCCGGGCATCGCCGACGCCTGCCGACTGGTCCACGAGGCCGGCGGTCAGGTGTACATGGACGGCGCCAACATGAACGCGCAGGTCGGGCTGACCAGCCCGGGCCAGATCGGCGCCGACGTCTGCCACCTCAACCTGCACAAGACCTTCGCGATCCCGCACGGCGGCGGCGGCCCCGGCGTCGGCCCGATCTGCGTCGCGCGGCACCTGGCGCCCTTCCTGCCCAAGCACGGCGTCGTGCCGGTGGGCGGCTTCGGCACCGATCCGGGCCCGGTCAGCGCCGCGCCGTGGGGCAGCGCGTCGATCCTGCCGATCTCGTGGATGTACATCCGCATGATGGGTCCGGACGGCCTGCTCGAGGCGACCAGGACCGCCATCCTCTCCGCCAACTGGATCGCGCATCGCATCGGCGGCGCCTTCCCGGTGCTCTACCGCGGCGCCAGCGGCCTGGTCGCGCACGAATGCATCGTCGACGTGCGGCCGCTGCAGGCGAAGACTGGCATCGGCGCCGAGGATGTGGCCAAGCGCCTGATGGACTACGGCTTCCACGCTCCGACCTTGTCCTTCCCGGTGGCGGGGACACTGATGATCGAGCCGACCGAGTCCGAGCCGCTGGAGGAGATCGAGCGCTTCTGCGAGGCGATGCTGGCGATCCACGCCGAAATCATCGCCGTCGCCGAAGGCCGCGCCGACAAGGCCGACAACCCGCTGAAGATGGCGCCGCACACCGCCGACGAGGTGTGCGCCGACACCTGGACGCACGCCTATCCGCGCAGCCAGGCCGCCTTCCCGCTGCCGTGGCTGCGGGCCGGCAAGTTCTGGCCGGCCGTCGCGCGCGTCGACAACACCTTCGGCGACCGCAACCTGCTGTGCACCTGCCCCAGCGTCGAGGAGATGGCGGCGCGCTGAGCTGCGCTCAGCGCGGCCGGCGCAGCGCCTCGGCGACGCAGCGGGACAGGCGGTCGAGGTCGAAGGGCTTCTGCAGGAAGCCGTCGGCCTCGGCGATCGGCTGCGCCGGGCCGTCCTCGTAGGCGCCGCTGCAGATCATGATGCGCGCCGATGCATCCAGCGCGCGCAGCCGGGCGATCAGCGTCCTGCCGTCCATCCCGGGCATCAGCATGTCGGCCAGGACGAGGTCGTGGCGCCGCTGCCGCCAGGCGGCGATGGCGTCGAGGCCGCCCTCCGCCACCGTCACCGTGTAGCCGAGGCTCTGCAGCATCTCGCGGGTGACCTCGCGCAGCATGGGATCGTCGTCGACCAGGAGGATGCTGCCGCTGCCGCGCTCGGGCTCGCCGCCGCGGGGGACGGCGGCCGTCTGCGCCGCGGCCAGCGGCAGGAGGAGGCGGAAGGTGGAGCCGCGGCCGGGTTCGCTCTCGACCTGGATGCCGCCGCGGTGGTTGCGCACGCAGCTCTGGACGTTGGCGAGCCCCAGGCCGGTGCCCTTGCCGCGCTCCTTGGTGGTGAAGAAGGCCTCGAACAGCCGCTGGCGCACCGCGGCGTCCATGCCCATGCCGGTATCGCTGACGGCGATGGCGATGTGCGGTCCCGGGACGATCCCGAAGCTGCGCCCGTCGGTCAGCTCGCCGGACAGCTCGACGCGGCTGGTGGCGATGCGCAGCACGCCGCCCTGCGGCATCGCGTCCCGCGCATTGAGCGCCAGGTTGGCGATGGCGGTCTGGATCAGCGCCGCCTCGCCGTCGACGACGCTGGCCTCGGACTGCAGGTCGAGGCGGATGTCGATGCCCGGGCCCGAGCCGCGGCGCACGAGGTCGGCGGTCTCGCGGATCAGGGCATGCACGTCGATCGGCGCGGTCGCCAGGCGGTCCTGGCGGGCATGCACCCGCAGCTGGGCGGAGATGGCGGCGGCGCGATGGGCGGCGGTGAGGATGCCCGAGGCGTGGCGGCGTACGATCTCGGCGGCGGCAGGATCGATCCTGGCCGTGCGCAGCAGCAGCAGTTCGGCGTGGCCGGAGATGCCGCCCAGCATGTTGTTGAAGTCGTGGGCGATGCCGCTCGCCAGCTGCCCGACCACGCGCAGCTTCTCGGCGTGCTGCAGGCTGCGCTCCAGCCGGACGCGCTCGTCCGCGGCCAGCTTGCGGGCGGTGATGTCCTGCACGATGCCCAGCAGGCTGCGCGCCGGCCCTTCGCCGACCAGGCGGCACCGCTGCACGAGATGACGCTCTTCGCCGTCCGGCCGGACGATGCGGAATTCGAGATCCTCGGCCTGGGCGCCGTCCACCGCCGTGCGCACATGGCGGGCGAGGCGCTCGCGGTCCTCGTGGGCGATGACGTCCAGATGCTCGATGGCGGTCGCCGGCCGGCCCGCCGGCCAGCCGAAGATGCGACGGATCTCGTCCGACCACAGCATGCCGCCATCGCCGAGGTTGCGCGTCCAGCTGCCCATGCCGGCCAGTCGCTGCGCCTCGGTCAGATGCACCTCGCGGTCGCGGCGCAGAGCGACCTCGCGGGCCAGCTCGCCGGTGCGGTGGCGGACCATGCGCCGCAGCTGGACGATGAACACGAGCAGGACGCCGGCGACAGCCACCACCCAGAGGAGCACGTCCGACCAGCGCAGGCCGTGCTCGTAGCGCACCGACAGCCAGGCCTGGCGGATCTGCTGCCGCTCCTCGGGCGGCATCTCGGCGAAGGCGCGGTCGAGCAGGGCGACCAGCTCGGGCCAGTCCTTGCGCACGCCCATGGCGAACTCCTCGTCGCCGTACCCCGATGGGGCGGCGACGCCGAGGTTCACCAGGCCGCGCTGCTCGATCAGGTAGCTGGCGAGTGCCAGGTTGCCGACGTAGGCGTCGGCGCGGCCGGTGGCGACGGCATCGAGCGCATCATGGCTGTCGCTGAAGGTCAGCAGCCGCGCCGTGGGCAGATCGCGGCGCAGCCAGCCCTCCATGACGTACTCGCGCTCGACCGCCACGACGGTCTTGCGCAGGTCGGCCAGCCCGGAGATGAAGGCGTGGTGGCGATCGGCGATGATCACCTGCGGGAAGGAGAGGTAGGGCCGGGTCAGGAGCATCTGGCTGGCGCGCTCCGGGCTGCTGGTGACGGCCAGCAGCAGATCGACGCCGCGTCCCTCGCCGATCGCGCCCAGGGCCTGCTCCCACGCCATGCCGGTGACCTCGACGCGCAGGCCGATGCGCCGGCAGGCGGCCAGCAGGCTGTCGTAGGCCAGGCCCTGCCAGCGCGCGCCCGTGCGGAATTCGAAGGGCGGCGACGCGTCGCTCATCTGGATGCGCACCACCGGGTGGCGGGCGACCCAGTCGGTCTCGGCCGGACTCAGCAGCATGCCTTCGCCGGCGACCGCCGCCGTGGTCGTCAGCGACCACGCGAGCAGCAGGGCGACGATGCGACGGGGAGACATGCCGCCCCGACCCTAACCACGGGCGGGCCAGGGTCAAAAACCATCGCGACGGGCTGCGTCAGCCCGGGTTGGTCGCCTTGCGGTCGGCGCGGCGCTCGCGCAGGGAGATGATCAGGTCGATGTGCGGGATCAGCCGCTCGATCTCCTGCAGCCGGCTGCGCAGATCCTTCCACTGCCGCAGCGACAGCTTGCCGGAGTCGAGGATCGCCTCCTGCAGCTCCTCGACCAGCGTGCGGCCGCTGCTCTTGCCCTCATCGGCGAGGAATCCGTTGATGCGCAGGAGCGCGTCGAGTTCGCCCTGGTCGAGTGCATCGCCCATGATCAGGCCTCCGGAGGCGGGGTTGATGGAGCGGCAGCGGTCGGCGCATCGCCGCTGGCCTCGGCCCGCGGCGCCTTCACCGACACGCCGCCGCCGGGCATCGGCGCGATGCCGACGAAGCCCTGGAAGTGGTGGGTGGGCACGGCGCGGGCGGGGAAGCCGAACCATTCGACCTGCTCCAGCGGCAGCACGACGATGCCCTCCTCCAATTCATCGTCGGCATAGATCTCGAGCGAGACCTGGAAGGTGTCGAGGTCGATGCCGGTGATGCGGCGGACGCGGAAGTGCTGGCTGCCCACCGTCGAGGCGTGCAGGAAGCAGGCGCCGTCGGGGAAGACACCCCCTTCCAGGCCGGCCTGCACATCCACCACCTTGTGCACGCGCTGGAACGCAACCCATTGCCCCGGCTGGCGTTCCTGCAAGCGCTCAAAGGCGAGCTGCTCGCGGAACTCCTCCAGATGCTTCTCCTTCAGCTCTTCCTCGCGCGATCGCTTCGGCATGTCCGCTCCGTCCGCCAATGCTGCGGGACCCATGCAGATCCGCAATGGATCGTCCGGGCAGGGGCGGTCGCCTGTGGCAGGTCGGCGGACCGCCCTAGCCTGCCGATCCCTCCGGAGGACATATGCCCCGCGTCTTCAACTTCTCGGCCGGTCCCGCCATGCTGCCCACCGAGGTCCTCGAGGCCTCTGCCAAGGCCCTCCTGGACTACCAGGGCAAGGGCTTCGGCATCGCCGAGTGCAGCCACCGCGGCAAGGAGTTCGATGGCGTCGTCGACGAGGCCATCGCGCGCTGCAAGGCGCTGCTGGGCGTGGGCGACAGCCATGACGTCCTCTTCCTGCAGGGCGGAGCGACCCAGCTGTTCAGCCTCATCCCGATGCAGTTCGCCGCCGGCAAGACGGTGGACTACGTCACCACCGGCGAATGGGGCAAGAAGGCCGCCGGCGCGGCCAAGGAGGTCGGCGCCAAGGTCAACATCGTCGCCACCTCCGAGGCGAGCAACTTCGACCACACCCCGGCCCAGTCGGCGTGGAAGCTGACCCCGGACGCCGGCTACCTGCACGTGTGCAGCAACGAGACCGTGCACGGCCACCGCCTGGTCGACCTGCCCAAGCACGACAACCTCATCGTCGACGCCTCGTCCGAGTTCATGGCGCGGCCCCACCCGATGGACCGCATCGCCCTGATCTACGGCGGCGCGCAGAAGAACCTCGGCCCCTCGGGCCTGGTGCTGGCGGTGGTGCGCAAGGACCTCTACGCGCGCATCCCGGAGAAGGGCCTGCCGAAGCTGTTCAACTTCAAGGCCCAGGCCGAGAACAAGTCGATGATCAACACCCCGCCGACCTTCGGCATCTACATCCTCCTGGAGGTCTTCCGCTGGCTCGAGCGCCAGGGCGGCCTGGCCAAGATGGAGCAGATCAACGCCGCCAAGGCGAAGCTGATCTACGATGCGGTCGACGGCAGCGGCGGCTACTACGTCGGCACCATCGCCGACAAGGCGCAGCGCAGCCACATGAACGTCACCTTCAAGCTGCCCAGCGAGGAGAAGACCGACCTCTTCGTGAAGGAGGCGGCGAAGCTCGGCATGGTGGCGCTGAAGGGCTACCGCACGGTCGGCGGCATCCGCGCCTCGATCTACAACGCCATGCCCACCGAGGGCTGCGCCGCCCTGGCCAAGTTCATGAAGGACTTCCAGGCCAAGAACGGGTAGGGGGCATTGCCCCAGTCCGGGGTCCGGGGTCCGGGGTCCGGGGTCCGCGAGTCTTGAAACGCATCGCCCCGCGTGGCTTCCACGCGGGGCGATGTCGTATCTGGTTGTGTCGGCCGGCGTGGTGGACGCCTGACCCCGGACCCCGGACCCCGGACAGGGGCAATGACTACTGCTGCTGCGCAAATCCCGGTGGCAGAGTCAGGTTGGGGGCGTGATCGGTGCCGTCCAAAAAGACATGCGCGAAGGCGGTGTCGACGTTGATCTGGATGCGCTCGCCGGCGGCGCAGCGGTGGTGGCTGCTGCACTTCATCACCAGCGGCTCGGCGGCGCCGGCGACCTTCAGGTAGACGTACTGGTGGTCGCCCATGTTCTCGATCACCGCGATGTCGGCATCGATGCGGGTGGCGCTGGGCGCGGTCGGGGTGTAGCCGGCGTGCGAGAGGTGCTCGGGGCGCACGCCGAGGACGCGGCCGGGGCCGGCGGCGGCGGCCAGGGCCTGGCGGTGCTGCATGTGCAGGCCGACGCTGGCGCCGCCGTCGATCGCGAAGGCGCAGGCGTCGCCCTCGGCGCGCAGCGTGCCGTCGAGGAAGTTCATCACCGGCGTGCCGATGAAGCCGGCGACGAAGCGGTTGTACGGGAAGTCGTAGACCACGGTGGGCTGCGCCACCTGCTGGATCTCGCCGACGCTCATCACCGTGATGCGGTCGCCCAGGGTCATCGCCTCGATCTGGTCGTGGGTGACGTAGACCATGGTGGTCTGCAGGCGCTGCTGCAGGGTCTTCAGCTCGAAGCGCATCTCGCCGCGCAGCTTGGCGTCGAGGTTGGACAGCGGCTCGTCGAAGAGGAAGGCCTTGGGCTGGCGCACCACCGCGCGGCCCAGCGCCACGCGCTGGCGCTGGCCGCCGGACAGCGCCTTGGGCAGCTTCGCCAGCTGGCTCTCCAGCGCGAGCATGCGCGCCGCCTCGGCGACCTTGGCATCGATCTCCGCCTTGGGCACCTGGCGCAGCTTGAGGCCGTAGGCCATGTTCTCGTACACCGTCATGTGCGGGTAGAGGGCGTAGTTCTGGAACACCATGGCGATGTCGCGGTCCTTGGGCTCGACCGCGTTGACCACCCGCTCGCCGATGCGGATCTCGCCCTCCGAGATGTCCTCCAGGCCGGCGATCATGCGCAGGGTGGTGGTCTTGCCGCAGCCCGAGGGGCCGACCAGGACCATGAACTCCTTGTCGCGGATGTGCAGGTCGATGCCCTTCACAGCGGTGTAGCCGTTGTCGTAGAGCTTGACGAGCTTGGAGATGAGGATGTCCGCCATGGGGTCGGCCTTTCAGCGCGCCGGATTGCAGTAGAGAGGGGCTGTGGCCGCCAAGGCGCCAAGAGCGCCAAGGACGCCAAGCCGAGATGGAACGGCATGATACGTCGCCGTCGTCAGCGGATGCCACCCGTGGCGATCTTGGCGGCCTTGGCGCCTTGGCGGCACAGGTCTCATCCCTTCACGCCGCCCAGCTGGATGCCTTTGACGAAGTACTTCTGCCCGAAGATGAACAGGATCAGCATGGGCAGCATCATCACCAGCGAGGCGGCCATCAGCAGGGTGTAGGAGTTGCTCTGCGCGGCGCTGAAGTTCTTCAGCGCCACCGGCAGCACGCGCACGCCCTCGTCGGGAGCGATGATCAGCGGCCAGGTGAACGAGCCCCACGCGCCGGCGAAGGTGAAGATCGCCAGGGTGATGAGGGCCGGCTTGCACAGCGGCAGCACGATGTCCCACCACACCCGCAGCAGCGAGGCTCCGTCGATGCGCGCCGCCTCCTCCAGACCCTTGGGCAGGGTCAGCATGTACTGCCGCAGCATGAAGGTGCCGTAGGCGCTGGCGGCGGCCGGCACGATCAGGCCGAAGAAGCTGTTGAGCCAGCCGAGGTGCTGCAGGATGAGGTAGTTGGGGATCATGGTCACCGCGCCGGGGACCATCAGGGTGCCGAGATAGCAGATGAACACCTGGTCGCGGCCGGGCCATTCGATGCGGCTGAAGGCGAAGGCCGCCAGCGAGCAGGTGGTCAGCTGCAGTACCACCACGCAGACGGCGATGAACAGGCTGTTCCACGCGAAGAGGGTCATCTTCACGTTGGGGTCGGTCAGCACGGTCTGGTAGTTCGACCACACCAGGCGCAGGCGGTGCTGCAGCGCGACCTCGCTGCCGACCACCGCGCGCGGCGCGGCCTCGTCGCCGACGAAGGCGACCAGGTCGGTGCGCTCGTCGGCGCGCAGCGGATCGTCGGCGGTGCGGAAGATGGGGAAGGCCGCCTGGTAGCGCACCGCCGTGCCGTCGGCACGGCACAGCACCGCCGGCAGGGTGAGGTCGCGCACCGGCTCGCCGGCCACGCCCCAGGTCAGGTTCTTGTACTGGTAGAACTCGGTCGTGCGCTTGGGGTGGTGGTTCGCCAGCGGCACGCCGCCGATCGCGACCGGCTCGGCGGTGCCGCTGCGGCTGGCCCAGGCGTCGTACATCCCCGGCGTCACCATCAGCGGCGTGCGGCCGCCGAAGCGCGTCTCCTTCATGCGTTCCCAGGCCCCGGCCTGGGCGTAGCGGCCTGGACGTTCGCAGAACCAGCGCCGTGCGGCGGCCTCGTTGGCGGCGGGGTCGAAGCCGGGCGCGGCGAAGTCCGCCGGCACCGACACCGGCTCGGCGTACTTGATGAACACGCGCGGATCGCGGAAGCGCGCCAGGCCGCCCCACTCCTGCAGGCGCGGGGTGTCGAGGCTGACATTGCCCAGCTGCACCGGCATGCCGATGTCGTCGCTGAGGTTCTCGCCGTCGGGGGTGCGGGCGCGGTCGCCCTTGGTGCCCTGCTGCACCGGCGAGCCCAGGCGCACGCGCAGCTGCTCGC
>JAFLCQ010000112.1 GCA_017302815.1 Planctomycetota bacterium | reverse complement strand
CCCGGGCCGCCGCAGCGACCGCGCGGTCCTGGGCCGACGGCTGCGCCGGGGCAAGGGCGGCGGCGACGACCTGACGCATCCTTTCAACCGTCGTGCGCGGATCGCCGGCGCTGCCCATGTCGATGGACACCTCGCCCCCGACGGCATAGCGCCGGCCGTCGGGGCCGGTCTGGTAGCTGTAGGATACGCCGCCGGCCAGGCTTCCACCGACCGCCTTATGGGCAGATTCATGCGCCCGCACCTCACGGTCGCGGGCCTGGAGCTGCGCCAGCATGCGCAGCTGATCCGGGCTGAGCGCGTCCATGGCCGCGCTGCGCCGGGGTGCCGGTCGCTCCTGCGTCGCGGATGCGTCGATGCCCGACAGCATGGCGGATAGCATCGGCCTTTCGCATGCGGGTGAAGGGACGATGGCCAGCGCATGTACAGGCAAAGGGTTGCGTCCGGGGCCGAGGACGCGATCCTGCGTCGATGTCCTGGCTCGACCGCATCGTCGGACTGCTCAGCCTCGATCTCGGCATCGATCTCGGTACCGCCAATACCCTGGTCGCCGTGAAGGGCCGCGGCGTGGTGATCAGCGAGCCGTCGGTGGTCGCGGTCAAGAAGGGCACCAAGCAGGTCATCGACGGGCCCAACGGCGAGGCGGTCGGCGACCAGGCCAAGATCATGCTGGGCAAGAACCCCGGCAACATCGACGTGATCAAGCCGCTGAAGGACGGCGTCATCGCCGACCTCGAGATCACCGAGCACATGCTGCGCTATTTCATCCGCAAGGCCTCCGGCGGCCGGCGGGTGGTGCCGCCGCGCGTGGTGGTGGCGGTCCCCAGCGGCATCAACGAGGTCGAGAAGGGCGCTGTCACCAACAGCACGCGCAAGGCCGGAGCCCGCGAGGTGTTCCTGCTGCAGGAGCCGATGGCGGCGGCGATCGGCGCCGGCCTGCCGGTGGCCGACCCGGTGGGATCGATGATCGTCGACATCGGCGGCGGCACCACCGAGGTCGCGGTCATCTCGATGGTCGGCATCGTCACCAGCGAGAGCGTGCGCTGCGCCGGCGACGAGATCGACCAGGCGATCATCAAGTACCTCAAGAGCCAGTACTCGGTCGTCATCGGCGAGAACACCGCCGAGCAGGTGAAGCTGCAGATCGGCGCCGCCGTCGCCCCGCCCGAGGAACTGCGCATGCCGATCAAGGGGCGCGACCTGCGCACCGGCCTGCCGCACCAGATCGAGATCACCTCGACCGAGATCGCCGAGGCGATCCGTCCGCAGGTGCAGACCATCCTCGGCGCCATCAAGATGGTGCTGGAGCGCACCGCCCCGGAACTCGCCAGCGACCTCATCGAACGCGGCGTGACCATGGCCGGTGGCACCAGCCAGCTGCGCGGCCTCGCCGACCTGGTCGCGCGCGAGACCCGGCTGCCGGTCTACGTCGCCAACGACCCGATGACCTGCGTCGCGCGCGGCTGCGCGGCGCTGCTGGAAGACCTCGATTCGCTGAAGCAGATACTGGAGGCGGGGGTGCAGCAGTAGCTTGGGGGGACTGCGTCCCCCCAGGCCCCCCTGACGGCCTATGTCGGGGTTCGTTTTCGCCGTTGGCGAAAACGTGGGCGGATCGGCTTCGCCGATTGTATCCGCCCACCACCCCTCGGCGGCCGGTCGCGCCCGGGGGGCGCTCCACTGTAGCTTGGGGGGACTTCGTCCCCCCAGGCCCCCCTGACGGCCTTTGTCGGGGTTCGTTTTCGCCGTTGGCGAAAACGTGGGCGGATCGGCTTCGCCGATTGTATCCGCCCACCACCCCTCGGCGGCCGGTCGCGCCCGGGGGGCGCTCCACGTTCAGGCGGGGCTGGCGCCCCGCGGCAGAGACCATACGGGGTAGGCGGACTCGCACGGTAGCGCCGACTTCAGTCGGCACGGCCGGTGGACTTCAGTCCACCGTGGGGCATTGACCCAAGGCCGACTCCCGTCGGCGCTATGTGTGCGGACTGTTGCCTCGCGCAGGGGGTGTGAATCCTTGCGGCATGGATCCGGCCGACGTCGCGCCTGCGCTGCGGATCCGCACCGTGTTCTACCGCGAGGCGGAGCTGGACTGGTCGGTCGACGAGCACCATCACGACGTCCACCAGTGGTTCGTCTGCCTGCATGGAGGCCTGCGCATCCGCATCGGCGGGGATCTGCATCTGGTCGAACCCGAACGCTCGGTCATCGTGCCGCCGCGCGCCAAGCGCGAGCTGCTCGGCCTGCGCCGCGCCCCGGGATATCTGGTCGCCATCTTCGATCCGGTGGGCATCGACCTGTCGGCGATCACCGGGCGCCTGCTGACCCTGCCATCGGATCTGCGCGATGACATGCATGCGCTGATCGAGGAGCTGCGCCGGCCCGGCGAGGACCACCATCTGCTGGTGCGCGCCCTGCTGCTGCGCCTGCTCATCGGACACAAGCGGGCCGGACTGCAGCCGGCGACCCTGTCGCCGCTGAATGAGCGCAGCCACGACGGCGTCATCGCCGCCGCCGAGGGCTATATGCGGGCGAACCTGCACCGGCCGCTGCGGCGTGGCGAGATCGCCGCCGCGGTGCACGTCAGCGAACCGCATCTCGCTCGGCTGTTCCGCTCCGCCACCGGCACCACCGTGCTGGGCCGGCTGACGGAGCTGCGCATCGCCAACGCCAAGGCCCTGCTGCTTGAAAGCACGCTGTCGGTGGGGCAGATCGCGGGCGAGGTCGGGATCATCTCGTTCAGCCACTTCGCGCGTACCTTCAAGCGGCTGGTCGGACTGTCGCCGGGCGACTATCGCCGTCGGGGAGGACGTATCTGGCAATGAGCGGAACGGGCAGAGTGTCAGAGCTGGTGTATAATCACAAAAGTCTTACCGCTTCATCATTTTTCATATAAATAAATGACTTATGTAATGATCCGTTGCACGGTGGCTTAGAACGATGATCGGATACAGCACACAGATGATCGTCCGCGGCTAGCAGTGGGCACCCCGGCCCCTAGCATCAGGGACCATGATCCAGATCGCCGTCATCGGTTGCGGTGTGATCGGCCCCGTCCATGCCGCCGCTGCCCGCCTCGACAACGAGGCCGTCGTCCGCTGGGCCTGCGACAGCGACGCATCCAAGCTGCCGCGCATCCAGGCCGAGCGCTCGACCACCGCCGCCGCCGAGGTCATCGCCGATCCGCAGGTCGATCTGGTCTGCGTCTGCACCCAGCATCCGGCCCACGCCGACGTCGCCCTCGCGGCCCTCGCGGCGGGCAAGCACGTCGTGTGCGAGAAGCCTCTGGCCAGCACCCCGGCCGACCTGCGCCGGATGGTGCAGGCTGCCGCCGCCCGTCCCGGCCAGGTGGCCAGCGGCATCTTCCAGCACCGCTTCGCTCCGCTCGCCCGCCGTCTCCGCCAACTGGTCGCCGACGGTTCGTTCGGCCGCATCGAGTCGCTGCACGTCGATTTCGCCTGCACCCGCGATGAGCGCTACTACGGCAGCGGCGCCTGGCGCGGCAAGCGCCTCGCCGAGGGCGGCGGCGTCGCCATCAACCAGGGCATCCACACCATCGATCTCGGGCTGTGGCTGGCCGGCGCGGTGCCGCAGACCGTGACCGGCCGCGTCGCCCGCCGCCGCCTGGCCTGCATCGAAGTCGAGGACCACTTCCAGGCCGAGGTCGCCTGCGCCGGCGGCCTGCGTGCCCGTCTGTCGGCGGTGAACGATGGCGTCACCGGTTGGAAGCAGGTGCTGGAGCTGCGCGGCAGCCGCGGCTCGTTCCGGCTCGGCGACGGCCACCGCCTCGCCGCCATCGAGCATTCCAGCGCCGCCCTGCGCGAAGAGCTGGCCGCGATCGACTCCGCCAGCCTCGATGGCAAGCCGCTGGGCGGGGGCAAGGACGTCTATGGCTACCACCACGCCCTGCAGATGGCCGACGTGCTGGAGGCGATCCGCTCCGGCCGCCCGCCGATGGTGACCTTCGCCGACGCGACGGTCTCCAACGCGGTCATCCTCGCCACCTACCAGTCCACCACGCAGCGCGCACCGGTCGCGCTGCCTCTCGACCCCGCCACCTATTCCTTCCCCATCCTCCCCCTGGAGAACGCATGAGCAAGAACGTCCGCCTCGGCATCGTCGGCATCGGCAACATGGGCAGCTCCCATCTCGGCCAGATCACCGCCGGCAAGATCGCCCGCCTCGAAATCGGCGCGATCTGCGACGAGGATCCCGCCAAGCTGGCCAAGTACCCGAACATCAAGGGCTTCGCCGACTACAAGGAGATGTTCAAGAGCGGCCTCATCGACGCCGTCCTGGTCGCCACCCCGCACTACGGCCACACCAGCATCGGCATCGATGCGATCAATGCCGGCCTGCACACCCTGATCGAGAAGCCGCTGTCGGTGCACAAGGCCGACTGCCAGAAGCTGATCGCCGCCTACGAGCAGCGCAGCCGCAAGGACCTGGTCTTCGCCGAGATGTTCAACCAGCGCACCGACCTGCGCTACCGCAAGCTGCGCGAGCTGCTCAAGAGCGGCGAGCTGGGCGAGATCCACCGCGTCAACTGGATCATCACCGACTGGTACCGCACCGAGCAGTACTACGCCTCGGGCGGCTGGCGCGCCACCTGGGCCGGCGAGGGCGGCGGCGTGCTGATGAACCAGTGCCCGCACCAGCTCGACCTCATGCAGTGGCTGTTCGGCCTGCCCAAGAAGGTGCGCGCCAGCTGCGGCTTCGGCAAGTTCCACGACATCGAGGTCGAGGACGCCTGCACCGCCTACCTCGAGTACGCCAACGGCGCCACCGGCGTGTTCATCACCACCACCGGCGAGGCGCCGGGAACCAACCGCCTCGAGGTCGCCACCGACCGCGGCCGCATCGTCATCGAGGGCGACGACCTGCAGTGGATCCGCACCACCATGCCGGTGCGCCAGCATCTGCGCGAATGCCCGGGCGGCTTCTCCCAGCCCGACCGCTGGGAAGTGCGCATCCCGGTCAACGGCCGCGGCGGTCAGCACAACGAGGTGCTGGGCAACTTCGTCGACGCCATCCTCGACGGCAAGGAGCTGATCGGCCCCGCGCCGGAAGGCATCAACGGCGTCGAGCTGGGCAACGCCATGCTGATGTCGGCCCTGTGGGACCGCACCGTCGAGCTGCCGCTCGACTCGGCCGCCGTCGCCGCCGAGTACCAGAAGCTCATCGCCAAGAGCCGCCACAAGACCAAGGTGGTCAAGGGCGGCGGCGACGACTTCGGCAACTCGTTCAAGGGCATCGCCAAGTAACGAGGGCGGCAAGCCCTCAGGGGACATGGCGGCATCGGTCCTGCCGATGCCGCCACCGTCCTTGCGCGCCCGTTCCTCACCCAAACCACACGTAGACAGCGAAGCATATCCATGAAGACCACCCAGATCGCCGCGCAGCTCTTCACCCTGCGCGACCACTGCAAGACGGCCGCCGACCTGGCCACAACCCTGAAGAAGGTCCGCGCCATCGGCTACCGCGCGGCGCAGGTGTCGGGCGTCGGCCCGATCCCGCCCGAGGAGATCAAGCGCATCGCCGACGGCGAGGGCATCGTGATCTGCGCCACCCACGAAGGCGGCGGTTCGATCTGCGACACCCCGCAGGCGGTCGTCGACCGCCTCGGCAAGCTGGGCACCAAGGACACGGCCTACCCGTTCCCGCACGTGCCCATCGCCACCCTCGACGACGTGAAGCGCCTGGCCGGCCAGCTCGACCGCGCCGGCGATGTGCTGCGCCGCGCGGGGATGCGCCTGTCCTACCACAACCACGCCCACGAGTTCCGCAAGGTCGAGGGCAAGACCGTCCTGCAGTGGCTGTACGACCTCACCGACAGCCGCAACCTGCTCGGCGAGCCCGACACCTACTGGGTCCAGACCGGCGGCGGCGACCCGGTGGAATGGGTGCAGCGCCTGCACGGCCGCCTGCCCATCCTGCACCTCAAGGACTACAAGGTCGGCGACGACAACAAGCCGATCATGTGCGAGGTCGGCAACGGCAACCTGAACTGGCCGGCGATCATCCGCTCGGCCGAGATCAGCGGCTGCCCGTGGTTCATCGTCGAGCAGGACGTCTGCCCGGCCGATCCGTTCGATTCGCTGAAGCAGAGCTGGAACTACCTGACCACGTTCATCGCCGAGCGCTGAACGAACCCCCGCCCGTCCGCCGGAGCGATCCGGCGGACGGGCACCCCACCACGTCCAGGATACGCACCATGTTCTTCACCGGCTTCGCCGATGAGGCTGCGGACTCGTTGTCCGACCAGATCTCCGCCACCCGCGAACTCGGCTGGCGCCACATCGAGTCCCGCCGCATCGACGGCGTGATGATCCACGATCTCGACGATGCGGCCTTCGACCGCGCCGCCGGCCAGCTCGCCGATGCCGGCATGCAGGTGAACTGCTTCGGCTCCGCGATCGCCAACTGGGCCAAGCACATCGACAAGGACCCGGATGCGTCGTTCGACGAGGCCCGCCGCTGCATCCCGCGCATGCGCCGCCTCGGCACGACCCACGTGCGCATCATGAGCTACGCCATCCGCAAGGATGCGCAGGGCCGCGCCGTGGCGGACCAGATGGAAGCCGAACGCTTCCGCCGCGTACGCGAGCTCAACCGCATGTTCGCCGACGCCGGTCTGGTCGCCGTGCATGAGAACTGCATGAACTACGGTGGCATGGGCTGGGAATTCACTCTGCGTCTGATCGAGAACGTGCCCGGCCTGAAGCTGGTGTTCGATACCGGGAATCCCACCCATAGCGACGACCACTGCATCCTCGCGCGCGCCGACGGATGGCGGCCGAAGCAGTCGTCGTGGGACTTCTATCGCCGGGTGCGCGAGCACATCGCCTACGTCCACATCAAGGACGGCCGCATGGAGGGGGAGGGCGGACACATGCACACCTGGCCCGGCGAGGGCCAGGGCGACGTGGCCTGTGTGCTCAAGGATCTGCTGGAACGCGGCTACGATGGCGGCATCTCGATCGAGCCGCATATCGCATCGGTCTTCCACGATCCGTCGGTGGTCGGAGACGCCGCCCGCAAGCGCGCATCCTACATCGAATACGGTCGCCGCACGATGCGCCTGGTCGAAGCCCTGCGCCCGGGCGCAGCGGTCAGCGCTGCGCGCTGATACCCGACAGGGCCGCAACCGCAGCAGACAGCGCGGCCGCAAGGCGTTCGTCTGGTGCCGAAAGCACCGCGACCACCGTGCGGCCGCCGACGCTGCCTATCCATGCCGACTGGCCGAACAGCACCGGACCGGTGGCGAAGCGCACCCGCGTCCGCCGCCAGATCCTGCCGCCCATGGGCACCTCGTCCTCGTCCAGTATCTCGCATCCGTCGGTGATGCGGACGTAGCCGTCGCGCAGGGCCTGGGCCGCTGCGGCGGGATCCGCCTCGGCGATGGTCACTGCCAGGCGGGGAGCGGTGTCGTTGCCGCCCGGACCGCGCAGGACGAGCGCGGTCCCGGATTCGCAGCTCCACCCTTCGGGAATGGCGATGCGGCCTGCGCCGGTGGGCAATGCCGCGTCGGCGGCGGCCGCGGAGCCTGCCCCAAGGACGGAGGCGAGGACGATGGCGGCTGCGGTTCTCATGCCGTCATCATGATGCGACGAGATGATCGGGAAGTGGTCGTTTCCGCGCGGGCGGATGACATGATACAAACATCAGAATAGGCCATGTAATATTCTGCTTGTTCGTAAGAATGATCCTGTATCATTTTGCGATCATCGGACGCGGATGCATGTTCCGCCAAACCGCCGGTGAGGAGCACGCATGTCCAAGCTTACCGATGCCATCGAAACCAAGCTCGCCGCCAGCGGCCAGAGCGCCACTGCCGCCGCCAAGTCGGTCGGCCTCAGCCTGCCCTCGTTCCGCGCCGTGCTGAAGGGCAAGAGCACCCCCAATGCCCGCGGTCTGAAGAAGTACGCGCAGCTGCTCGGCATCTCCGATGAGGAGGCCCAGGCGCTGGTCGGCGAGGGCGGCAAGAAGCCGGCTCGCAAGGGCGGCAAGAAGAAGGCTGGCCGCAAGCCGGGCCGCAAGGCTGGCAAGAAGCCGGGCCGCAAGCCGGGCCGCAAGGCTGGCAAGAAGCCGGGCCGCAAGCCGGGTCGGAAGCCGGGCCGCAAGGCCGCGACCGGCGGCATCGCCGCCGCCGTCGCCGTCCTCGAACAGGCCGAGTCCATTCTGTCGGACAAGCTCGCCGTCGCGGTGCATGGCCTGAGCAAGGCCCAGCGCTCGACGATCGAGATGATCGTCTCCAACCTGGCCTGAAGATCGGCTGAGCTGGAATCCCGCACGACGCCACGGGCAGAGCCCGTGGCGTCGTTGCGTTTGGCGATAGGGGGGTGAACGGCTCAGCCCAGGCGGCGTTCATCGCCGCATGCGCCCCGCCCTCATCGCCGCCTCCTCTGCGATCGCCGCCTCCATCATCGCCGTTCTCGCCGTCTCGGCGTGCTCGCAGCCGGCGGAGGATCCCTGGCATGCCGCGACCTCCACCCTGCTGCGGCGAAGCGAGCGGTTGTCCGCGTCGGGCGATGTGGAGGCGGCAGCGGCGGTAACGGCCGAGATCGAGAGCCGTGGCGATCCGGCCGCCCTGGCCCGGGCGCGGACCGCGCTCTCACGGGCCAGGCTGGCGGCAGGCGACACCGATGGCGCATTGGAGCTGGCCCGTCGCGTGCCGTGGGCCGACAAGTCCCCGGCGGTGGCGGGCGAGCGGATCGCGTTGGAGCTGGCGATCCGCTGGCGCGAGCTCCTGGATCCAGACGGCAGCCTCGGCAGCGGCATGGTGCCGGCCGTCGAATCGGCGGACAGCGATCATGGCCAGCCCGGCGGCGGCTGGGGCCGGAGGCGGGATGCCTACGCCGCCATCCGCGCCCTCATCGATGGCGGGGTGCGGATGGTCGGACGTGAAGGCGGCGTGGTCGCGATGCCGGCGCCGGCCGGCCTGCTGGCGTTGGCGCGCTTCGCCTATGGTGGCGAGGACTGGTCCTCCATCGCTTCCGCACTGGGCGTGGCATCGGCATGGGATGCCGCCACCGCCCACGCCGTCCTCGGTGTCGCCCTGGCCGAGCACGATCTCGATCTCGCCCGGCTCGCGGCCGAGCGGCTGTGGGATGGGCATGCCGAG
Source organism: Planctomycetota bacterium (assembly GCA_017302815.1). Classification (GTDB taxonomy): domain Bacteria; phylum Planctomycetota; class UBA11346; order UBA11346; family UBA11346; genus UBA11346. The sequence continues at coordinate 711 of JAFLCQ010000112.1, read as the reverse complement.
GATCCGCTCGCGGCCGACGCCTACCGCAGGCTGCGCGCCTGGCAGCTGCGCCGGCGGTCGCTGCACGGCGTGCTGGCCTTCTGGCCCTATCCCGAGCTCGAACGCCGCATCGATGGCGAGGCGGCCCGCTTCGCCGCTGCCGAGGCCGCCGCCCGCTCCGACGTGGCGCAGGAGGAGGACGTCGGGCAGGCGGGCCTCGAGGCGGGCGTGCGGCGCGATCTCGATGCCGGGAACGCCGTCATCGAGATCGCCGGCGACGACTCTTCCGTGCAGCGGGGCGAGGCGGCCTGGACGCTTGCGCTGCGCCACGACGGCTTGCGCCTCGATGTGCCGTCCCTGGTCGCTGCCGGCGAGCCGCTGCCGCTGTCGGTCTCCGGCATCTACGGCGGAGCGCATGCCATCGCCCTGTGGCGCATCGCTGACTCCGCGGCGTGGGAACGCCTGCAGAGGCGGCCCGATCGCGCAGACCTGCCGGCGCAGCCGGCTTGGAGCCGGGTGCTGTCCGATCCGCGCACCGCGATCACCGCCGAAGGGCTGGAGGAGGGCCGCTATGTGGCGACGCTCACCGCGCGGGCCGCGCCGGTGGTGGTGCTGCGCTCGCTGCGCGTCGCCGGCTCGGCCGTGCACATGCAGATGTCGTCCGACGGCTTGCTGGGCTGGGTGGTGGGGCGACGCAGCGGTCTTGGCGAGTCCGGCGCCCACGTCCGCCTG
>JAFLCQ010000111.1 GCA_017302815.1 Planctomycetota bacterium | reverse complement strand
GACCGCCCTCGTCCCGTCGCGGGCGCTCGGCGCCGCGGCGGTCGACGCCATGTGCGCCGCCATCGACGGCGGCGATGATCGCATGCCGAGCCGCGTGGTGCCCTTCACCTACCAGCTGGAGCCGACGCTATGAGCAGGCGGGCATTCACCCTCATCGAGCTGCTGGTCGTCATCTCGATCATCGCCGTGCTCGCCGCACTGCTGCTGCCGGCTGTCGGCCTGGTGCGCGACGCCGCCAAGCAGGCGACCTGCCAGAGCAACCAGCGGCAGATGATGATGGCCATCCACACCTACGCCGGGGACAACGACGGCATGACCCCGTGGGTGGAGGGCACTCATCCGACACCGCAGCTGCCCGGACCGCGCACCTGCTTCAGCCGCCTGCTGTATGACGACTACCTCCCCGGCGAATGCGTGGTGGCCTGGCCGGCTCCGGTCGGCGTGGTGATCAACGCCCCGTCGCTGCGCTGGCCGAATGTGGTCAGCTGCCCGATCTTCACCCCGCCGAGCAATCCGACGGCGCCCAGCGGGCCCAACACCGCCTACGCGGTGCGCTGGAACGTCAGCGGATCGCTGACCGGCAACGGCGAGGTCTTCCCTTCCGGACTGGGCGGAGCGGCGCTGCTCGGGACATTGAAAGCCCACATCCCCTTCATCATCGACACCGTGGTGCTGATCGATCCGATCCGATCCGGTTCGTATTGGGTGGCGACGGCGACGGTGAACAACGTCGCCATCCGTCTCGCCCACGGCAAGCGCCGCGCGGTAGCGGCCTACAGCGATGGACACACGGCGGCAAGCGATCGCGCGACCCTCGCAGCGCAGGGGGTCTACAACAGCATCATGTGGACGCTGCCGTGATCCCCCGGGCGGCCCTGCTCGCCATGTGCGCCATGCTCTGCGCAGCCGAACCGGCACCTCTCACCGCCATCCTCGACCACGTCGCCGCACCGCGCGTGGCGCAGGATCTCGGCGGATCCTGGGACTGCACGGCGCTGACCGACATGGCTGCGCTGCCAGCGGCCGATGCGGTGTGGCGCGACGTCTCCGTGCCTGGTCGTCCCGGTGAGCACGCCAGGCTGTACGCCGGCCCACCCGATGTGCGCAAGCAGGGCCGGGTATGGTTCCGCACCCGCTTCGCGCTCAGCGCAGTGGACGTGGCACGGGCCGTCGATCTGCACTGCGAGCGGGTCAACGACCTGTGCCTGGTCGTGGTCAACGGCACGCGGGTGGCGGAGACCAGCGAGGCATGGTCGCCGGTGCGCATCCCGCTGGGATCGGCCGTGCGCGCCGGCGCGAACGAGCTCCTGCTCGGAGTGGCCGCCAGCGGCGCCAGCGGCGCGCTGGGCCATCGGCCGATGGGCGCCCCGTGGTTCCACGACCAGTTCACCGGCATCCCGCTGCCGGTGCATATCGAGATCCACGACCGTCTGTGGATCGAGGAGGTGGCGGCGGAGACACACCTCGCCGGCGGAGCGCGTCTGGCGTCGCGGATCACCCTGCGCAATGACGGAGCTGAGCCGGCCGAGGCGGAATTGCGCGGGAGCACCGCGGACGGCTTCCGCCACACCCCGCGGATGGTGACCGTGCCAGCCGGCAGCTGCGTCGCGGTGCGGCTGGAGGACGCCTGCGAGCGGCCGCGGCTGTGGTGGCCGCATGATCCGCAGCTGCAGTACCTCGACATGCAGCTCACCAGGGGCGGCCGCGTGGTCGACGCCCTGCGCACCCGCTTCGGCTTCCGCGAGCTGCGCGTCGTCGGACCCGACCTGCTGCTCAACGGTGTACCCGTCGTGCAACGCCGCGATTCGCTGCTCACCTACCACCGCTTCGCCTGGCAGGCGGAGCTCGACGCCCAGATCGAAGGGCTGCGCTCGCACAACTACAACACCATGCGCATGCACCTCGGAGCCATGGCGCGCGTCGCGCGGCGCTGCGACGAGCTCGGCATGCTGCTGGATCCCGAGGCGGCGATCTGCCAACCGGCCGGGCACCTGCTCGCGGACGACTTCTGGCCGGCCGCCGATCGCCATCTCGACGCTTTCGTGCGCAGCATGCGCAACAACCCGTCGGTCGTGTTGTGGTGCATCTCCAACGAGTTCGGCTCGGTCTACATGCCTGGCGACGACAAGATCCCAGCCGGCAGGTGCACCGGGGCGCAGGTCGACGCCTGGCAGATGGATCAGATCCGCCGTCTGGCCGATCTCGATCCGACCCGCCCGGCCAGCGCCAGCGGCGCCATCGGCCTGGGCGGCAAGGGGCGTGCCGGACCGGCGCCGGTGCTCAGTCTGCACTATGCCTGGCAGCCGTGGAAGCTGGGCAACCAGCTGCCGCAGAGCGCCGACTGGCTGGCGCGCGGGCTGCAGTCGTGGCATGGCGTATCGTGGGACCGGTCCAGGCCGATGCTGCTGAGCGAGGATCTCTTCGAACCCTACTGCTTGAAGATCCCGCACGGCCTGTCGCAGTGGGCCGGCGATGCGGCCTATGATCCGGCCGGCGCGGTCGATGCCGTGCGTCAGGCCTACGCCTGGTTCGCGGTCGGGAACTACCGCGCCCGGGTGGCGCTGTGGAACCCGTGGGGGATCTCCGGGGGGCCGATCGATGCCGCCAGGCAGCCCCTGCTGGCGCGCCTGCATGCCAGCCCGCTGATGCCGTCCTTCGCCATCGCCTGGCGCGGCCACGAACGGGCCTTCGTCGCCGGAACCAGCAGCGACCGGACCATCGAGGTCCACCACCGCGATCTCCGGGAGCTGTCCGCGCCCAGGATCGCCATCGACCTGCTCTCGGGCGGCGAGACGGTGTGGAGCTGGAGCCGGCCCGTCGCCGTCGCTCCCGGCGGCTCCATCGATCAGCGTGTGGTCGTGGCGATTCCGCCCGCGACCGCACCGCGCCAGCTGACCGCCCTGCTGCGCCTACTGGACGGCGATCGCGAGCTGGGACGCGACGAGCAGCGCTGGATGGTGCTGCCATCGGCCGAGCCGCGCCTCCCGGCGGCAACGGTATGGCTGGGCGAACGGGCGCCGGCCGGCGCCACCGCCGTCGGCAGCATGGCTGAGGCCCTGGCGCTGCGGCCGCGTCTGCTGGTCATCACCCGGCCCGAGAGGTCCGACCGCGAGATCGATGCGACCCTGCATGATGCCATCGAGCGGGGCCTGCATGCGCTGTGGCTGGCTGGTGGCGACGGTATGCACCTGCCCGCACCGCTGCAGGCCGCACCGCGGCACGACACCGCCTTCGCCTTCATCCGCAGCCCCCTCGATCCGCTGTGCCGCGACCTGCCGCCGGAACTGCTGATGTCGTGGCGTCCGGGCGGTCGCGTATGCGCCGCCGCGGTGCCGAAGACCCAGCTCGCCGGCTGGCAGGTGCTGCTGGACGTCGGCGGTCCTGACGGGCTCAGCCATGCCGCGCTGATGCGCCGCACGCTGGGCGCGGGCACCATGACCGTGTGCCAGCTGGCCATCCTCGACGGCCTGGCCGCAGGCGAGCCCGCAGCGGCGGAGCTCCTCTCGCGCATCGCCATCCCGCCCACACCGCCGGCACCGCGCCTGCCGTTGCGCCTGTTCGCCGATGAGCAGTCGCCCCTCGCCCGCGCCGTCCGCGCCAGCTCCATCGCCGCAACGGCCTGGCGGGAAGGCGACCACGGCGTGCTGCTGGCTGATGGCGCCGCCCCCGGCGTCGAGGCGGCGGTACGTGCGCATTGCGGCGGCGGCGGCATCGCGGTGCTGCATCTGCCCGATGCGGCGCTGGCCCGCAACCTCGGCGTGACGCTGGCGCCCGGCGAGCATCGCCATCTCGGCCTCGCCGGCGCGCATCCGCTCAGCGCGGGGCTGAGCGCCGACGATCTGTGGTGGGAACCGGAGAGCGGCTACGATTGGCTGGTCCCGGCCAAGACCGCCGGCAAGCCGCCGATCATCACCGCCGTCGTCGCGGCCGCTGCTGGCGGCGAATTCCCGTTCACTCCAGCCGGCCTGGCGGCGCTGCCGCTGGGTGGCGGCCGACTGGTCATCGATCTGGTGCGCTGGAGCGTGCGCATCGACGATCAGCCCGTGCGCAGCCAACGCTACCTGCGTACGCTGCTGGCGAACTGCGGCGCCGACCTCGGGTCAATGCCACCGGCGGACTACCTGCCGCTGACGCTCGATCGGGTGGCCGACACGCCCCTTGCCGGCAGCGAGGCCGGCGTCACCGATCCGCATCCAGGCTGGCCCGGACCGGGAGCAAACGATCTGCGCTACTTCCCGGTCAACACCACCGGCATGGATCCCCGTCTGCATGTCCCGGCCCCGCGCGTACCGCTGCCGGCGGTCATGCAGCTCGCCGGGGTTCCCTTCCGCACCATCGACCGCGAGCGCCAGGCCAACGACGCCATCGTTCCGGCCAGGAACGCGCTGGTCGAGATGCCGGCCAGCGGCGCGATCCGCCGTCTCTGGCTGGCGGGCGGAGCCGGCGGATGGATCGGCAACGTCCCGCAGCTGGCGGTGGTGTGGCGCTATGCCGACGGCAGCAGCGCCGAATCGGTGGCGATCGGCGGAGACCATCTCGGATCCGTGCTGGAACGCACCCCGATGCGGCGCGGGGTGGTCGGCTGGAGCGGTCCGACGCCCACGCGCGACGACGCGGTGGTGTGGGTGTGGAGCCACGACAATCCGCAACCCGGGCGCCCGGTGTCCGGCCTCGCGCTGCGCGGCATCGCCGGCGGGGTGGCGATCGTCGCCGCGACCATCGAGCGCTGAGCCTGCACCATGGCGGACCGGCCGGCGTGGCGTGCTAGTGTTCCGGCGTCGCATCCGATGCGCAGGGGCCGTCCCCATGCTATGCTGCCGGCATGGCCAAGATCCTCATCGACACCGATCCCGGCCAGGACATCGACGATCTCCTGGCGATCCTCTTCGCGCTGCGCCGGCCCGAGCTGGAGGTGCTGGGCATCACCACCGTCACCATGCCCACCGCCGGGCGCGCGCGGCTGGTGAAGCGCCTGCTGCGCCATCTCGGCAGGCAGGACATCCCGGTGGCGGCGGGGATGGAGCTGCCGCTGCGCAGCGTCGATGCCGGCGAGCTGGCGCGCATGCGCGACCCCGCCATCGCCATGAATCACGCCTGCTTCGCCGAGCCCGCCGATCCGGCCGACGATCCGGACGCGATCGATGCGGTAGAGCTCATCATCCGTACCGTCGAGGCGCATCCCGGCGAGGTGGTCCTGGCCTGCATCGCGCCGCTGACCAACATCGCCTGCGCCCTGCGCCGGCGCCCGGACATCGCCGGCAAGGTCCGCGCCATCGCCCTGATGGGCGGCGAGACCGAGCTCAACCGCTGCGAGCACAACATCGCTTTCGATCCCGTGGCAGCCGACATCGTGCTGAACGCCGGCGTCCCGGTGGCGATGGGCACCTGGAGCGTCACCCGCCGCCTGGTGCTGGACGCGGCGGACTGCGCCCGCTTCGCCGCCAGCGCACGCCCGGAATGCCGCGCCCTCGCCGAGGCGATCACGCACTGGCATCCGGCGCAGAGCTGGAAGCCGGGCCCGGTGATGTACGACCTCTTCCCCATGGTCTGGGCCTTCGCGCCGCATCTCTACGCCATGCAGGAGATGCGGGTGCAGGTCGAGCTGAACGGGCAGGCCACCCGCGGCATGACCGTGCCCGGGCGGGGGACGCCGATGCAGGTCACCACCGGCATCGAGGCCGAGGCGCTGAAGCGGCTCTATCTCGACACCGTGCTGGGGGCGGCCTGACCGGGGACCGGGGGCCGTTGTACAGGAAACCACGACCGGCCGGGTAGCTCCCCCGAGGAGCCTCCATGTCCACCTTCCCGCATCCCGCCACCCTGCTGGCCCGCAGCCTGACCGCGCTCGCCATCGCCGCCTGCGCCGTCTGCGCCGCCTCCGAGCCGCCCGCCATCGCCTGGAACGCACAGACCCTGGTGGCCGGGGCATCCTCGGCCGGCGCTACGCTGACCCTCCAGCCCGAAGACAGCGATTGGGCGGCCGCCACCGCGGTCTCCGCCACCGCCCTACCCTTCTGGACACCCGCCGGCGCCCAGTTCCGGCTGCATCTCGAACCCAGCATCCGCAAGGCCGGCAGCAACCTGGACGGCATCGTCACCGTGGCCCTGATCACGACACCAGTCGTGCAGCGGGTCCAGGCCTCGGACAACATCATCGGCGTCACCATCGCCTTCAAGCAGGACAAGGGGCAGGCCTACGTCGGCTTCGTGCGCAAGGAGAAGGCCGGCCCCGAGGGGATGCGCGGTACGCAGTATGGCGATCCGCAGTCCTTCGCCGGCGAGCAGAAGCTCACCGCCCCGTCCGGCCCCATCGATCTCACCCTGACCCTCAGCGAGAGCGCGATCAGCCTGTCGATCCCCGGCGTCGGGGACATCTCCGCCCCGCACGGCCTGACCAGGGCCGCCTGGGACAAGGCCTATCCGGCGGTACAGGTGCTGCATTTCGGCCCCGGACGCTGCTCGGCCGCGATCACCAAGGCCGGCGCAGGACCCAAATAGGCCCTATGGCGGAGGGGGTCGGGACCGTTGTACAGATCCCGGACGCCGGACGGGCAGGTACCAGAGGATACGATCCCATGCCCATCATCCCGACCCCGTCCCGCCGTGGTTGCAGCCGGATGCGCCAGCACCTGCTCGTCGGCGGCATGCTCGCCTGCGCCCTGGCCTGCGCGCCGGTGCTGGTCGCAGGCGAGGAAACGGCCGCGCCGCCCCTGGCCTGGAGCGCCCAGACCCTGGGAGCGAACGCGCGCGACGTCGCTGGCGCGCTGACCATCTCCCCGCCCGACCAGGCCTGGGGTGCAACCGCGGTGGTGGCCCGGGATGCGACGCCGTTCTGGACCGCCGCCGGCACCACCGTGCGCATGCGCATCACCGCGGACGCCAGCAGGTCCGGCGGCAACCTGGACGGCATCGCCAGCATCGGCTTCATCACCGGGGACACCGCGCAGCGGCTGCAGGGCGCGGACAACTTCCTGGGCGTCAACCTGGCCATCAGCAAGGCGCGCAACCAGTGCATCATCACCATCTCGCGCCGCGAGAAGCAGGGACCGGAGGCGATCCGCGGCGACAAGTGGGGGAATCCGGTCGCCTATGACGCGACCAGGAGCATCACCGTGCCGCTGTCGGCCGGTGGCTTCGATCTCGTGCTCACGGCGACCGCGACCACGGTGACGGCGGCGGTGCCCGGCCAAGGCGAGGCCAGCTTCCCGCACGGGCTGACCGCCGGCAGCTGGAAGCGCGCATTCCTCGGCGTGCAAGGCATGCACTTCAACGACGGACGCATGAGCCTCGTGGTCTCGCACGCGACCGTCCTGCAATCCGCCCTCGATTCCAGGCTCTTCCGTCCGCTCGACCTGTCCGCCGTCGCGAATGTCGGACTCGCCGACCAGATCGCCGATGACAAGCAGGGGGGATGGACGGACCAGGGCGTGAATGATCTGCGCCATGTGCGGAGCGGCCGCCAGACCCTGCGCGGCATCCCCTTCGACATCCTCGACCAGGCCGCCAACGGCGGCCGCAGCGCCGTGATGCTGTGGTCCTCGGGCATGGACCACCTGGCGAAGTCGGTCGGCCCGATCGCAGTCGGCGGCACCGCCGATTCGCTGATCTTCCTGCACGCCGCGGCCTGGGCCGGCAAGACCGGCGACGTCGCCGCCCGCTATCGCATCGTCTATGCCGACGGATCCGCCGCCGAGGTCCCGGTGGTCATCGGCGAGCATATCCGCGACTGGTGGAGCAACCAGGAGGTGACCGACGCCAACGCCGCCATGCTCCTGCAGGCGAAGAGCGAGGCGAGCATGTCCGGGCAGGTGGGTATCTACGCCTACCGCTGGGTGAATCCGAAGCCGCAGGCCGCGATCGCGTCGGTGACGCTCGAATCGGCCGGCGGCCAGGTCCGCACCGGGGTGCTGGCCATAACCGCCGTCAGCGATGCCATCGACACCACCGGCAAGGAGCTGCTGGCGGGCAGCTTCAGCCACGAGATGGCGATGGATCCGCGGCGCAATCCGCCCGATCGCGATCTCATACCCGACCAGGTGGTCGTGAAGGCGCCGAAGGCGATCATGCCGCTGGGCGTCAGCGTCTCGACGCCCGAACTGGGTGGTGGCTTCGGCAAACGGATGCTGGATCTCCCGACCTACCCTGGGCTGATGCAGGACTTCGGCAACATCGGACGCTTCCCCCACGGCGGGGTTATCCAGTTCCACTTCTGGCCGCACCGCGCCGAGGACTGGAGCCAGTCCGTCGCCGCCGGCGGCGGCCGCTACGGCCTCATCCCGGGCTGGTTCATCAAGTACAACTGCGCCCCGGCCGCCATCACCTACCAGGAGATGCTGGAGACGGCGAAGCGGAACGGGCAGAAGCTCATCCTGCTGTTCAACATGCACGCGATGTACGACGCGCAGAGCCGGTCCTTCGTCTACGTGAAGACGCTGCCCGAGGAGCGCATGCGCAAGGGCGACGACGCCCTGAAGGAAGGGGTGTTCAGCCGCGAGAATATGGCGCGCATCCTGGCGAACAACGCGACCCTGGTCGACTACGTCATCGACAAGGGCTATGCCGACACGGTCGCATTCTGGGAGATGGACAACGAGCGCTGGGACATGAAGGGAGCCGAATATGCCGAGCTGGTGGCCGCTCACACCGCCATGCTGCGCGCCAAGCTGCCCAAGGCGCGGGTGATCGTCTGCCACGGCGACTCCACCTACGGCGGTTACAGCGCCGATCCGGACAAGAGCTGGATCGCGATCTGGAGCCGCGACATGCTGGTGCGCCTGCGCGAGCTGGGCATGACGGACGCGATCGACTACTTCGCTCCGCACCTCTACCCGTTCCTGATGGACAAGGACGGCGAGATCACCGCCAACTTCCTCGGCGACTGGCAGGTGCGCAACGTCTACCGCTCGCTCGACTACTTCAGCAGGCAGCTCGACGACAACGGCTTCGCCAAGTCCCGGCTCTACGCCACCGAGTGGGGCTCGCAGTCGGATCCGCTCGGCGGCATGGCCCGGACCGACCTCAACATCACCATGGCCGGCGCGCTGGCCTCGGCCAAGACCGTCATGGCGGTGTTCTCGCATCCGCGCATCGACGGCGCCACCTGGCACCCCTTCCTGCACCAGTCGGCCTTCGGCCGCGCCAGCAACCAGCCGGTGAAGCAGTACGGCGTGCAGACCGTCTACATGGGCGAGGACGGCCGGGTGGTGCTGACCCCGCCCGCCCACGCGGTGCGCATGTTCACCGCATTCATGAACGCCGGCGGCCGGCTGGTGCCGACGCAGCTGCAGCTGCCGGCCGGCGTGCAGTGCCTGGCCGCCAGCGGTGCCGACGGCCGCATGCGCTGGTTCGTGGTGAACGGAACCGCATCCGCACTGACGTTCCCGGGCGCCGGGATCGCCACCCGCACCACCCTGACGGCGCCTAAGCTGACCGATGGCGCGGTCACGGTGTTCGGCCGCTTCGGCGACGGAGCCGGCGAGTTCGCCGAGATCGCTCCGGTCGAGGCCGCCGACGCCATGCTCCCGCCCTATTCGGTCAACTACCTGCGCTGAGCGCTACGGCCCGGCTCCACGTCTGCCCGCGGCCAGCCGGGCCTTGCGTATGCGACCCGCCGGGTGCAGTCGAGGTCATGAACGACAGGCAAACCTGAGCATGCGCGGCCTGCACAGCGGCGACGGCGGCGGCCACCGCCGCGGATCCCCTGGCCGCTCCCCGGGCTGGGGCGTGGTCCTGCGCGAGTCGGCTCTGCTGTTGCGCGCGCACCGCGGCCGCCTGCTCTCAGGCCTGGTGCTGCTGGGCGTGGGCCGGGCCGCCGCGCTGGTGCCGCCGGCGTCGGCCGGCTGGCTCCTCGACCGCGTCGTC
>JAFLCQ010000110.1 GCA_017302815.1 Planctomycetota bacterium | reverse complement strand
CGCCCTGGGCCCCGAGCGCCTGGAGGCGATCGGCGCCGCCCTCGGCTCGGACATCAGCTTCCTCATCCGCGGCGGCACCGCCCACGCCACCGGCCGCGGCGAGGTGCTGACCCGCCTGCCCGACGCCCCCGCCGTGCCCATCACCCTGCTGATGCCCGAGGGAGCCCACTGCGCCACCCCGGCGGTCTACAAAGCCCTGTGCGATGCCGAACGCGGTCCGCGCGCAGCGCAGGGCGCCGCCTGGTTCGCGGATCGCATCGCCGCGCCACAGACGATCCTGCACAACCGCCTCACCGCCCCGGCGGTGCGGGTGTGCCCGGCGGTCGGCGACCTGCTCGCACATCTCGCCAGGCTCGGCGTGCCGCATCTGATGACCGGCTCGGGGGCCGCCTGCTTCGCCTTCGCCGAGGTGGCGGCGCCACCCGGGGTGCGCTCCTGGCGCACCGCCCTGGCCCCCGGGACGTCAACGCGTACCTGACCTGTCCCACGGATTGACTCTCCGGGCCTAGCCTGTGTGATCCGCGATCCATCGGAGCGTGTCGCATGAACAAGGAAAAGGCCAGCCAGGAGGAGATCTACCGCGTGATGCGGCAGGATATCGAGGTGGGGTCCTACCCCGCGTCGAGCCGGCTTCCCAGCGTCCGCACCCTGGCCAAGCGCTTCCAGGCCTCGCCGAACACCATCTCCAAGGTGGTCTCGCGCCTGATGGAGAGCGGCCTGTGCACCGCCCGCCGTGGCGTCGGCCTCTTCGTCCGCTCGCTGCCCAACCGCAAGCTGACCCTGCTGGTGGGCAGCACCAAGGAGCAGCCCGGCGACGACTTCAATGGCCATGTCGAGCGGCGCATCGCCGAGCGCTGCCAGGCCGACGGCATCGAGATCGAGCGCTTCCACATCACGCCGCAGGACCCGCCCTACGGCCCTGACGTCGACCGCATCCGCCGCCCTGGCCGCCTGATCCTGTGCCTTGGCCTGACCCACGAGCCGCACCTGAAGCAGCTCGCCGACCTGCGCCGGCCGATGCTGGTGGTCGGCTGCTCGCCCAACCGCAGCAACGCCAGCTCGATCGTCACCAACAGCTTCCGCGCCGGCTACCTCGCCGGACGCTATCTGGTGAAGAAGGGCTGCCGCCGCATCGCCTTCATCGGCCGCCAGCGCGAGGTGCGGGGCGTCAACCTGCCCGAGGCCGAGAGCCTGAAGGAGCTCGCCGGCATGCAGTGCGCCTGCATGGAGGACAGCCTGCGCATCCACCCCGAGCTGATCTTCAGCGACATCAGCCAGGTGGCGGCGCGCATGGCCCAGGTCGGCGAGGGCGCCGACGGCGTTGTCATGCCCGACGGCGAGGGCGTCGAGATCATCCAGGTCCTCAAGGCGCTGGGCGGCAAGGCCGAGCGCGTCGTCATCGGCGACGACCGCATCCTCGAACGCGCCCGCCGCCCGACCGCGGTCATCGTCAAGCGCGAGGACGTGGTCGAGCTGGTCCTCTCCGAGATGAACCGCCTGCTCGACGAGCAGACCAAGAGCTACCGCTCGCTGGTCGTCGACTGCGACCTGCACGAGGCCAGCCCGGCCTGACGCACAGGGCGGTCACGCCGCCGCGGTTGCCCCTCGCCACGACCGGATCCGTCCGGATACTCCGGGGATGAACGTCCTCGTCACCGGCGGCGCCGGCTTCATCGGATCCTACCTCGTCGAGGCCCTGCTCGCGCGGGGCGACACCGTGGCGGTGATCGACGACTGCTCGACCGGCACCCTCGACAACCTGCGCGCGGTCGCGGCGCATCCGCTCCTGTCCATCGTCCACGGTTCGGTCTGCGACGAACTCGCGGTCGATGAATGCTGCGCCACCCTGCGGCCCGAGCTGATCATCCACCTCGCCGCCGCGGTCGGGGTGAAGCGCATCCTCGAACGCCAGGTCGGTTCCATCGTCACCAACGTGCGCGGCACCGAGGTCGTGCTGCGCGCCGCCTCGCAGCACGGCGCCCGCCGCGTCATCGTCGCTTCGACCTCCGAGGTCTACGGCAAGCAGGACAAGATCCCCTTTCGCGAGGACGACGACTCGGTGCTGGGGGCCACCGCCCTGCACCGCTGGAGCTACGCCTGCGCCAAGATGCTGGACGAGTTCCTCGCCCTGGCCTACCACCGCGAGCGCGGGCTGCCCGTGGTCATCACCCGCTTCTTCAACATCACCGGCCCCCGCCAGTCGCCGGCCTACGGCATGGTGCTGCCGCGCTTCTGCCAGGCCGCGGTGGCGAACGGCACCATCCAGGTGCATGGCGACGGCGAGCAGACCCGCACCTTCCTGCACGTCGCCGATGCGGTCAGCGCCCTCATCGCCCTCGCCGGCTGCGATGCGGCGGTGGGCAGGGTGGTGAACGTCGGCGGCACCGAGGAGGTGTCGATGCGTACGCTGGCCCAGGCGGTGCGCGCCGCCGCCGGCACGGGCTCGATCACCCTGGTGCCCTACGCCAGCGCCTATCCCACCGGGTTCGAGGACATGCGCCGCCGCGTCCCCGACACCACCCGCCTGCGCCAGATGACCGGCTGGGCCCCGACCAAGGACCTCCGGCAGATCATCGCCGACGCCCTGGCGGACGCCCGGGGGCAGTCCGACATAACCGCGTAAGCGACGACCTGCAAAGGATCTGGGCGATAGCCGGAATCCTCCTCCGGCCGTCGGCCGAGCGGACAGTACGTGATGGGCCGGCGCGTCGCCGGCCCATCACCCCGCTCAGGGCCAATGGCCCGGGATCCTGCATGTCCGATATCGACTGGGACGCGAAGCTGACCGCCGCCGCCTATGCCGGCGACATCCCCGCCCTCCTGGAGGCCATCGCGCACGGCGCCTCCTACAGCGGTGCCGAGGAGAGCGTCATGCATCGCGCGCTGCAGCGCTGGAACGTCCCGCTGCTGCGCTTCCTGCTGACCTCGTCTGAGCTGCCCTCGCGACCGAGCATCCACACCGGCTACGATGCCGCGTTCCGCCAGGCCTGCGAAGCCGGCGATGTGGAATTCGCGCGCTGGCTCGCGGCAGCCCCCGAACTGGGCGAGCACGCCGACGTCCATGCCTGCTGCGATGAGGCCTTCGAACTGGCTTGCCGCGGCGGCCACGACGCGGTGGTCCGCTGGCTGGCGGCCGAGCACGGCATGCTCGCATCCGAGCACGTGCGCTACCTGATCGCCAACGACGGCGAAATCCGTTCCTACCTCGAAGGGCTCGGCATCACCGCCGGGAGGGGATGATGGAGCCCTACGCCGAACGGCGCGAACGGCACAGGCGCAGGATGCGGTCGGTGATGCACGGCGCCCGCTCCGCCTCCAGTCCCGGCAGCGCATGGATCGCAGCCAGGGCGCTGCGGGCGCAGGCGGGCCGCCCTGCCGGATCGATCGCCATCAGCTGCGCGATCAGGGCCGCCGTCCCGTCATCCACCTCGGGCCGCAGCTCGCGCACATCCGGACGTGGATCATGACCATGCGCGAGCACGGCATCGGCGGCGCCAGCCCCGCACAGCGGCGCCTCTCCGGCCAGGAGATGGAACCAGGTGCAGCCCATGGCGTAGAGGTCAGCTCGCGGATCCACCAGGCCGCCATCCGCGGACTGCTCGGGAGCCATGTAGCCGATCGAACCGCAGCGCGGCCACGGCCAGATGCCTGGTGTCCTGGCCAGGCCGAAGTCGGCCAGCACGACGGCGCCCGATCCGTCCAGCAGCAGATTCCCCGGCTTGATGTCGGCATGGACCAGGCCGGCATCATGGATGCCGGCAAGGGCCATCGCGAGCTGCGTCATCCACTGGCGCGCCTCGCGCACGGTCGCGCGACGGCACCGCTCGAGACGCCGTTCCAGGCAGCCGCCGCCCAGCAGCGGCATCGCCAGGAAGGCGCCATGCTCGATCCGCCCGGCATCCAGCACCGGCATGGCGTGCCGATGCGAGACCATCGCCATGCAGCGGGCCTCCTCGATGATGCGCTCGGCCTGCGTCGCATCATCGTCCGGCGACGCCCACGCCACCTTCACCGCGACCGGCCGATGCAGGATGCGATGCTCGGCGACATAGACCGAGGCGCAGCCGCCGCGGCCGATGCGGCGGCCGAGGCGGTAACGCCCATCCACCAGGACTGGTGGGGCGGTGGGGACGTCGGGCATGGCGTCGTTCATGACCGATGCTGTCCGCTCCGCGTCCGGGCGGAGGAGGAATCCCTGCCGCCGCTCACCCCTTCCCGGCAAACCGAGGATCGCCATGCGCTTGGCACCCACAGTCCAGCACGCTAATCTGCCGGGCATGGCAGCCGCGCCGCCAGCCACGACCGACGACGTCACGGCCGCGCCAGCCGGGGATGACCGGCAGGACATCATGGCCTGGAGCAAGACCCGCGACGAGGCCGCCTTCGCACGCATCGTCCAGCGCCACATCCGCATGATCCGCGCGGTCTGCGAACGTCGCCTCGGCCATGGCATGGATGCCGACGAGGCGGCTCAGGCCGTCTTCGTCGTCTTCGCCCGGCGGGCCGATGGCATCCGCGACCCCGACCGCCTCGGGCAATGGCTGTACGGGACCGCCCTGCGCGTGTGCCAGGCCAGCCAGCGGTCGATGCGCAGGCGCGCACAACACGAACGCGAGGCCGCGACCGTGCTGGCCGAGCAGCGCAGCCGGGACGGCGGGAACGCCACCGACTGGAGCCGCATCCGTCCGCATCTGGACGAGGCCATCGCCTCGTTGAGCACGCAGCAGCGCGACGCCGTGACCTGCCGGCTGCTCCAGGGACTCAGCTATACCGAAAGCGCGCAGCGTCTCGGCATCAGCGAGGATGCGGTGCGCAAGCGGGTCGAGTACGGCGTCGGCAAGCTGCGCTCGTGGTTCCATCGGCGCGGCCTCGGCGTCACTGCGGCGGCCATCATCGCGGGCATGGCCTCGGAACTGCGCGCGGCCGAGCCCCAGCTGATCGGGACCTGCATCTCAGGCGCCCTGCAGCACCACCAGCCGGCGACGGCGGTCACGGCGCTCGCCGATGCCGCCGGCCAGGCACGCCGACGCGCCTGGCCGGCCATGGCCGCAGCGTTCCTCTGCATGGCGATGGCCGGATGGGCGGCATGGCCGCGAACCGACCAGCCCGCCGCCCGCCCCGTCACGATGGTTCCGGCCCCTGCGAAGCCGTGGCTGCACGCCGACCTGCAGCGCGAGGCGATCGCATTCGCCGGAGCGGATGGCGCGGACCCGATCGGCCTGTTCCGGCATCTCGGCGGCAGGCCGGCGGCCCTGCAGCCGGATCTGCGCATCGATCTGGAACCGGGACGGGACGGACCCCGCGCCTCGATCCGCCTGCGCGGCCTCGCCACCCTGGCGCCGCTGCCGCTGCTCGCCCTGCTCGCCGGTTCGGATCGCCTGGTCCTGATCGACGCCGACGCCCTGCGCCCGATCGACCGGCGTCATGCCCCGTCGACCATGACCGGAGAGCTGCTGCGCCTCTCCATCGGCTGCGACCCCCTGCGTCTGGCCCCGTTGCCGCAGCTGCTCGCCGAACTGCTCCCGCTCTCCCTGGCGCCGCATTCAGCATCCCTGCACGACCTGCCGCAGGCGCTGGCCCACATGCGGCACGATCCCGCCCTGGCGCCGACGGCCGACTTCTGGGAGCTGTCAGGCCTGGTCCTGGACCTGCGCGGCAGGAAGGCCGCCGCCGCCGTCCTGCGCGATCACCTCAGCGGCGACGCCACCATCCTGGCCACCGCCGCTCCGGGCGGCTATGCGGCATGCTCGTTCGTGCTCGGCCTGCGCACACCGCTCGACGAAACTGGTCTGCGCGCCGCGATGCCGGCATTCATATCGCTGCCAGAGGCCGCGACCGGCCAGGACGGCGCCAAACTCTGGCGGATCGACCTGCTGGGCAGGCGGTGGGCCCTGGCCATGACGCGCGAACGCCTGGTGCTGAGCGAACTGGAGGATCCGGTGCCGCTGCTGACCAGCAGCGCCGAGACGGACGACGCCCCCCGCGAGGCTGCGATCGCCTGGAACATCGACCTCCAGGCCCTGGCCCGGCTCGACGCGGCGGATGACGGCTGGCGCGGCCTGCTGTCGTCCTGGTGGCCGCGGCTGCCCACGATGCTCGATGATCTGCGCCGCGGCACCGTCACGGACCTGCCGACCTGGCTCGGCGTCGATGGTTCGCATCAGCCCCGGCAGCATCTGGCCCCGCTGCCCTGGCGCGGCTGGTGGATCGCGACCGGCGAGGGCTTCCGCGCCGGCGAGTCCGGTCCACCCATCCTGTCCACGCTCCTGGCGGCGGCCGTGGCGACGATCGCCGGCGGCGATCCCGACGCCGCGCGCGCGGCGGCGGCTGAACGCCGCGAAACGGCACTGGCATGCATCCGCTATCAGCGCCCGCTCCGCGCCCTCGGCCGGGCCCATGATCTCGTCGGCTCCGGAGCGCAGGTCCCCGCCGCCCTCCTCGCCGACCTCGCGCCGCTCCTCCACGGTCGGGAGCAGGGGACCGCAGGACTGCGCGCCCTGTTCGCGCAGGGCGAGGTTCCAGAGCACAACGCCCCGAGGGTAAGGCTCGCCTACGCCGCAGTGGTTCCCGCCTCCGGCAACCAGCCCGTCTTGTTCACCTGCAGCGGCCCCCTGGTCTGGCACGCCAGCATCGACAGCGAGTGGAGCATCGCGGTCGTCGATGCGGATGCCTCGGACGGGTTCCTGCCGGCAAGCAAGGGTCCTTCCTGGTCGGCCGAGATGGTGGTGCGGAAGATCGGTCTGATCCGCACCAGGGATCTCGCCCGGCAGCCCTGACCCGGCCGGCCGGATTCCTCCTCCGCCAGCGCCGGCGGCGGACAGCAGGTTGCATGCACCATGCACCTGCGCCGGTCCGGTTCCGCCTCCTGCTCGCCATCCTCTGCTGCTGCGCCACGGCCAGGGCGGGAGAGCCCTTCGCCGTCGCCGACTGGCACGGCTTCGGCGGAGCCGACGGATTCCACGGTCAGTTCTCGACCTACGACCTGTCCACTGCGGTCGCCCACGCCGGCGCGCTGGTGGTGGGCGGATCCATGCGCATGGTCGGCAACCAGCGCATGCTGGGGGTCGCCCGCTGGGATGGGACGGCGTGGGGCCCCATCGGCAATGGCATCAACGGCCCGGTCTACGCCCTCGCCTCCGTCGGCGGGATGCTGTACGCCGGAGGCGACGGGGTCTCGCGCTGGGACGGCTCGGACTGGACCCTCCTCGGCGGATCCGATGCGTTCTCCTCCAGCGTCACCGCGATCGCCAGCGACGGCGTGCGCGTCTATGCCGGCACCACCAACCACGGCCTGCACGTCTGGAACGGATCGACCTGGAGCAGCATGGCCATCACCTCCACCGCTGGGGCTCCAAGCGTGCAGGCGTTGTGCTGGAGCGGTGGCGTCCTCTACGCCGGCGGCAGCTTCACCCATGCCGGCGGAGTACCCGCCAAGAACATCGCCCGCTGGAACGGCTCGACCTGGTCATCCGTCGGCGGCGCCAACGACACGGTGCGGGCGATCGCGGCCTGGAATGGCCGGATCATCGCGATCGGCAGCTTCTCCCGCATCGGCGGCACCGACGTCGTCGGCATCGCCTCCTATCCCGGCAGCGGCACGACCTGGAGCCGCCTCGGGGGCGGCCTCAGCCGCGACGGCAGCTGCCTGCTGGGCCGCGCCACCGACCTGCTGGTCGGCGGCAGCGGCGGCGTCGAGCGCTGGAACGGCAGCGCCTGGAGCGTCCTGGGGACCCCGGAGACCGCGCCTTCCGGTTACGGTTCCGGCGTCGTCGGCCTGGCGGAGGTCGGAGGAGCCCTCTTCGCCAGCGAGGTGTTCGTGCAGCAGGCCCATCCAGGCATCGTCCGGCGCTGGGACGGTTCGGCCTGGAACCGCATCACGCCAAGCGGATTCTGCGACGGCAGCATCTCCGGCATCACCATCGACGACACCACCCTGCTGGTGGAGGGCCGCTTCACGCGCATCGGTGCGGCGGCCAGCCAGGCGGTGGCGGCATGGAGCCCGGCCAGCGGCTGGTCGGGACTGCCCGGGTCGCCATCCGTGTTCGGATCCGCCATGATCGCCGGCGCCGGTGAACGGTATCGCGACAGCGGTTCAGCGCTGTCGCGATGGAACGGATCCGCCTGGCAGGCGCTGGGCTCGGTCGTCAACCGCACCAGCTGGGTCGTCGACGGCGACGGCAGCCTGGTCATCGCCGGCGCGTTCACCAACGCCGGTGGTACGGCCGCCGCCGGACTGGCCCGCCATGACGGCACCGCCTGGAGCGGGATCGGCGGCGGCGTCACCGGCACGCCCCGCGCCGTCGCCATCGCCGATGGCAAGCTCTACGTCGGCGGCAGCCTGACCCGCGCCGGCTCGGTCGATGTCACCAACCTGGCGATGTGGGACGGCACCGCCTGGTCGGCCCTGCCGCCCGGGGGGCCGGTCGACGAGGTCCGCCATCTCGCCGTAGGCGGTGGACGCCTCTACGCAGCAACCACGTATCTGCTCTACGCGTGGAACGGGACGACGTGGACCTCGACCTCATGGTACGGGATCCGCAGCCTGGCCATGCATGGGAACCAGGTCTTCGCCCTGAGCTCCTACCGCTTGGCGCTGTGGGATGGCTCGACCTTCACCGACATCCTCGGAGGAAGCGGAACCTACCTCGACGGCCATATCGAGGGCATGGCGGTCTGCTCCTCCTATCTGGCGATCCACGGCCTTTTCCAGTTCATCGGCGACATCCCGGCGCCGCATATCGCCATCCTCGATCTCGATGGCGACGCCGGCCGGCCGGCAGCGCCGACCGACCGCGATCCGGCCGCGGATCAGATCGGCACCCTCGCCACCGTCGGCAGCCGGGTCGGCATCCAACCCCATGCCGTCGATCCCGACCATGCGCCAGCTGTCCTGAGCCTCGACGACGATGCCGACGGTCGCTTCGCCGTCGGAGCGAGCGGTGGCATCGTCGTCGCCGGACCCCTCGGCCCTCCCGGCACCTATACCATCACCGTACGCGCCGCGGACGGATATGGCGTCGGAGGAGCCGCGGATTTCTCCATCCTGGTCGATGAGGCGCCGAGCGCGCCCAGCGATGCGGATCCGACCCCGCAGGCGGCCATCGGCCTGCCGGCAGGCTCGCCTGTCGGGGTGACCGCCAGCTCGATCGACGCCGACGGCACCACCCCGACCTATGTGCTGATCGACGATGATTCGGGACGCTTCGCCATCGATGCGGCCACCGGCATCGTGACCTCCACCGTGGAACTGCCACGCGGTTCCTACGAGATCCGCGTCGCCGCCGATGACGGCCTGCGGCAGTCGCCGGCATCCACCTTCACCGTCATCGTCAACACCCCGCCAGGCGCGGTCGTCGACAATGATCCCGCCGCCAACCGCGTGCGTTCCACTGCCGCCGTCGGTACGCCGGTGGGCATCACCGCATTCAGCGCCGATCCTGATGGTGTGATATCCTACGCCCTGCTGGACGACGCGGACGGGCGCTTCCGGATCGATCCCGCTACCGGCACGGTCCTCGTCGATGCGCCGCTCGGCTCCGGCGGCAGCTTCGATCTCACGATCCGCGCCTCGGACGGCCTGCAGAGCGCCACCTCCACCTTCCCGATATCGATCACCGGCACGCCGGCCACCGGCGGCGGCGGCGGCGGATCGAAGGGCGGCGGTGGCGGTGGCGGCTGCGGAGCCGGCGGCGCGGCCGGACTCATCATCCTGCTGGGCATCGTCGGCCTGCGTCGGCGCTCCCGCGCAGCCTGAGCCGCTCAGCCGGCCAGGTTGCCCACCCTGACGATGCGCGGCGCCGCGCCGCTCCACGGGATGACGTAGGGCCGGTCCGGCCAGACGTCGAAGAAGTTGTCGGCCAGCTGCCGCTCGCCGTCCAGGTCCAGGCACACGCCCCAGGCGAAGACCGGG
>JAFLCQ010000011.1 GCA_017302815.1 Planctomycetota bacterium | reverse complement strand
GAACTCCATGTGCTCGTCGGAGAGGCGCGACAGCTGCGCCACCGACTTGCCGCGCACCGCCCGCTGCACCATGCCGGCGGCGAGACGGCGCGGGCTGACCACCGCGTCGAGATCGAGTGATCCCATCAGCCGCGAGGTCGGTTCATGGTTGGCGACGGCGACCACGCGCCGGACGCCGCGCGCCCGCGCCAGCAGCGCCGCCATCAGGTTGTCCTGGTCCTCGCCGCCGGTGGCCAGCAGGACGTCGGCCTCGCCGACGCGGATGCGCTGCATCAGGTCGGCATCGGTCATCGCCCCATGCAGCACCTCGATGCCGGCATCGGCGAGGTCCAGGGCGGCGCGCTCGGCGACGGCGTGATCGCCCTCGACCAGCTGCACCCGCACCCCGGCCGCGGCCAGGCGCGCGGATACCGGCTCGCCGATCGCTCCGGCGCCGACGACCACCACGCGGGCCGGATGCCTGGCCTGCGGATCGAGGACCGCGACGAGGACGTCCAGCTCGTCGGCGGCGGCGCAGACATAGACAGGCTCGCCCGGCTTCAGCACGGCATCAGGCCCCGGCACGTTCCAGCCATCGGCCCCGCCGAGGGCCGCCACCAGCCAGCGACCGGGGCTCAACCGCCGCGCCTCGGCGACGGTGCGCCCGGCGAGGATCGAATCGGCAGCGACCACCACCGCACGCAGGGCGATGCGGCCAGCGGCCAGATCGAGGGCGTCGATGCACGCCGGCGCCAGGGCGATGCGCACCAGGGTGTCGACGGCCAGACCCTCGGGCGAGATAACCATGTCGATGCCGATGCGGTCGAGGCCGACCTCGGTGGCGGCGCTGGCCAGCTCGGCGTCGCGCACGCGCGCGATGGTGGTGCGGGCGCCCAGCCGCTTGGCCAGGCTGCAGAACATGGCATTGGAGCTGTCCGAGCCGGTCAGCGCCACCACCACGTCGGCGGCTCCGGCCCCGGCCTGGCGCAGGGTGCGCAGCGAGGTCGCCGATCCGACCAGCGCCTGCAGGTCGGCGACCCCGGCCAACCCGTCGAGGCGGGCGGAATCGGCGTCCACCAGGCTGACATCGTGGCCATCGCGGGCCAGGGCGGTCGCCAGCGACCGGCCCAGCGACCCGGCGCCGAGGATGACGTAGCGTTGCCTTCTGGCCATGTGCGGCATGTTGGTATTTGAGAGACGCAGTTCCACCTGCGTTGCCAGTCGGCCGATGCCGCTAGAGTCCCACGACCCACCTGGAGGCCCCAATGTCCGATCCCCTCTCCGACCTCGTCACCATGTCCCGTGCCGTCGGCCAGCCCGACCTCGACCTGGTCATCCTCGGCGAGGGCAACACCTCGGTGCGCGCCGACGCCGAGACGTTCTGGGTGAAGGGCTCCGGCTCGCAGCTGTCGACCATCGAAGCGAAGCACTTCGTGCGCATGCGCTTCGACCGCGTCCTCGCCATGCTCGACAAGCCCAGCTACACCGAGGCCGAGCTGACCGCCGCCTACGAGGGCGCCAAGACCGAACAGGGCGACGGCAAGCGTCCCTCGGTCGAGACCGTGTTCCACGCCGTCTGCCTGTCGATCCCCGGCGTCAATGCGGTCGCCCACACCCACGCCACCGCGGTCAACATGCTGACGGTGTCCAAGGGCTGGCCGCAGGTGCTGCAGGGCCGCCTCTTCCCCGACGAAGCGGTGGTGCTGGGCCTGCACTCGGCCTTCGTCCCCTACATCGACCCGGGCGTCGTCCTGGCCCGTGCCATCCGCGACGAGATCGCCGCCTTCGGCAAGCGCCATGGCGGCTACCCCCGCGCCATCTACATGCAGAACCACGGCGTCATCGCCCTGGGCCGCAACACCACCGAGGCGGTGAACATCTCGATGATGGCGGCCAAGGCCGCGCGCATCCGCCTGGGCGCCATCCAGGCCGGCGGCCTGAACCTGCTGCCCGACGCCACCGCGCAGCACATCGTCAACCGCCCGGACGAGAAGTACCGCGAGGCGCAGCTGGTCAGCCGCACGTGAGCATGCTGGGCCTGATGACCGACCTGGCCAAGGCCGGCGGACGGATAGCGCGCGAGCACTTCTCCGCCGTCAAGGACCAGGACATCACCGTCAAAGGCAGCCGGGACTACGTCTCGCATGTCGACCGCCAGGTCGAGGCCGAGGTGGTGCGGCGCATCAGGGCCCGGCATCCCGACCACCAGATCCTCGGCGAGGAGGCCAGCCCGGGGACGGTCACGGCGGACGCGTACGAGGCGCACCGTCCGCTGTGGGTCGTCGATCCGATCGACGGCACCACCAACTTCATCCACGGCATCCCCACCTTCGCCATCTCGATCGCCTTCATCGACGGCGGCCAGCCGCGCTTCGCCACGGTGTACAATCCGGTGACCGACGAGCTGTTCACCGCCGAGCGCGGAGCCGGGGTGTGGCTGAACGGCGAGCGGCGTTACTGCTCGCCGCGCGCCGAGCTGGGCCGGGCGCTGATCGCGACCGCGATGCCCTTCCGCTTCCCGGCGGTGCATGACGACGCCCTGCGCGTCTTCGACCGCGTGCAGCGCGCCTGCGACGACCAGCGCCGGGGCGGTTCGGCCGCCCTCGACCTGGCCTACGTCGCGGTCGGCCGCCTCGACGCCTACTACGAGCTGGGCATCTACCCCTGGGATACCGCCGCCGGCGAGCTGCTGGTCCGCTGCGGCGGCGGCGTCGCCACCGACTTCCGGGGATCGACCGACGACGTGGTGCACCGGCGCTCGATCGTCGCCGCCGGTACGACGCCCCTGCACGAGTCCCTGCTTGCCGAGGTGCAGCCGCTGGTCCCGTGGCTGGAGCGACCGCCGTTCGGCTGACTCACAGCGCCGTGCGGCGCCGGTAGACGGCTGGAGACACCCCGAACACGACCCGGAAGCGGCGGGCGAACTGGCTGGGGTTGGCGAAGCCCGCATCCGCGACGATGTCCTCGATCGGCCGGCCCTCGGCCAGCAGGCGCTGCGCCACCTGATGCACCCGCTGGTCGGCCAGCCAGCGCCGCGCCGGACAGCCGAAGCTCAGCTTGAACGCCCGCGCGAATGACACCGGAGACATGCCCACCGCCCGCGCCAGATCGGTCGGCGACAGGGTCGCGCGCCAGCCCTCCTCCGCCAGCTGCGCCAGGCGCCGACGCTGCGCCGGGCTCAGGCGTCCCGCATCGTCATCAGGCTCGGCTGCACCCTGGCCATCGGTCGCCAGCAGGGCGAGGATGGCGCGCAACCGCTCCGGGATCCACGGATGGCCGAAGCGCAGGTCATCGCTGAACTGCTGGAACCACGGCAGCAGATGCAGCGCGGCATCGCGCACCTGCGGGGTGCCGAAGCTGAGGTTCATCCCATCGGCGACCAGGCGGAAGCGGATGAAGTAGTTGCGCCCCGCGACCTGCTCCATGCGGTGGCGGGTATGCGGCGGGAGCCAGAACGCGGTGCCGGCGCCGAGCGCGCGCGGGCGCTCCTCGTCCAGCCACAGCCGGCCGTCGCCCTGCACCACCAGATACAGCAGATGGAAGGCGAGGCTGCGCCATTCCGCCGCCCAGGCGCCGGTGAACTCCCAGTAGGCGGGGCGTTCGGCGACCAGGTCCAGCTGCACCTCGGGATCGGCAAGGGCGGCCAGCCAGCGCTCCAGCGGTAGCTGCCGCACCGGCAGCGGCGGCATCGCGTTGGCGTCGATTCGGGATCGGAGGTGGACCAGTCGGGGTCTGGGGGCGGCCACGCCTCGACCATATAATGGGCACAACGACGGGCCACCCCCCGCGCGAGGACGCATGCAAACCCACGTCACGAACGCCTACCTCAACCAATGGTCGGACAAGGCCTTGCAGCGCCGGATCGACGACGGCATCCGCACCTTCCGGATGTGCCAGACCGACATCCGCGTGGTCGACGCCAGCGGACGCCGCGTGCCCGGCGCCGAGATCTCGTTGCGCCAGACCCGGCACCAGTTCCTGTTCGGGGCCAACTGCTTCCTCCTCGGCGGCTATGACGATCCCGGACTGAACCAGCGCTACGAAGAGCGCTATCTGCAGCTGTTCAACGCCGCCACGGTGGCGATGTACTGGCGCGAGCTGGAGCGCGAACCGGGCCGGCCGCGCTATGCGGCCGACAGCGAGCGGGTGTGGCGCCGTCCGCCCACTGATCCGGTCATCGACTGGTGCCGCCGGCATGACCTGTGCATCAACGGCCACACCCTGGTGTGGGACAATCCCAGATGGCAGGTGCCGACCTGGCTGCCCAAGGACGACCGCGCCGCCGTCGGACGGCTGATCGCCAAGCGCATCCGCGAACTGGCCGCGCGCTACGGCCGGGTCGTGCAGCGCTGGGACGTGCTCAACGAGAAGCTGAACTCCTTCGGTCACCCGCCGCACCATGGCGACCAGGGCTATCCCGAGGACTTCGACATCCTCGCCTTCCGCGAGGCCCAGGCGGCGCTGCCGCCCGAGGCGACCCTGATGATCAACGACTACATGGAGTCGTGGAACCCCGCCTACCGCGGCTACCACGAGCTGATCGCCAGCCTGGTCGATCGCGGCGCCCGCATCGACGCGGTCGGCCTGCAATGCCATACCTTCGCCCGCGAGGGCATGCTGGAGATCTGCCGCGACGGCACCCGCCTGCGGCCGACCGACCTGATGGGCGCTCTGGACAACTACCGCGACCTGGCGCGGCCCATCCATGTCAGCGAGATCACCATCCCGCAGCCCACCGACGACGCGGCCGGCGAAGAGGCGCAGGCCATCGTCACCCGCGACATGTACCGCCTGTGGTTCAGCCATCCGCAGGTGAACAGCATCACCTGGTGGAACCTGTCCGATGGCGGCGCCGCCCCCGGCGAGGACAGCGTGCTGTCGGGCCTCATCGATCGCCAGCATCGGCCGAAGCAGGCCTTCGCGGCGCTGGACCGGCTGATCAACCATGATTGGAAGACCACCGCCGACCGCCTGATCGCCGACGGCGATGGCCAGGTGCGCCTGCGCGCATTCAAGGGCGACTACGAGGTCCGCCTGCGCATCGCCGGCCGCGAGGTCGTCCGCCAGGCGACCCTCGCCGCCGACGGCGTCGCCACCATCACCCTGCCCTGAACGAGGACCCATCCGTGAAGATCATCGACCTGCGCGCCCGCACCGTCGCCATCCCCATGACCAGCCAGCTGCGGCACAACACCGGCGTGCATCCCGGCTACCTGATGCGCACCATCCTGGAGCTGTTCACCGACGAGGGCGTGGTCGGACTGGGCGAGGTCGGCGGCGGCGACCAGCGCGCCGCCCTGGAGAAGCTGAAGCCGCGCCTCATCGGCATGGACCCCTTCCAGCTGGAGCTGATCAAGCTGAAGACCCTGCGCGCGATCTACTATCTCGCCAACGCCCGCATCTATGCAGCCATCGAGATGGCCTGCCTCGACATCCAGGGCAAGATCCTTGGCCGCCCCCTCTCCGACCTGCTGGGCGGCCGGGTGCGCGATGCTGTGCCGATGATCGGCTACCTGTTCTGGCGCTACGATCGGCCGGATGGCAAGGACGACACCTGCGCCGAGGACCTGGCCGCGCACTGCCGCGAGCTGCACGACACCCTCGGCGTGCAGGCGATGAAGCTGAAGGCAGGCGTCATGGCCCCCGAGGAGGAGGCGCGCGTGCTGGAGCTGGTGCGCAAGGACCTCGGCGACGGCTTCGGCCTGCGCATCGACCCCAACGGCACCTGGTCGGTCGCCACCGCCGTGCGCATCGGCCGCCGCCTGGAGGCGATCGCCCCGGAATACTTCGAGGACCCCGCCTGGGGCCTGGAGGGCAACGCCGCGGTGCGCAAGCAGATCCGCATCCCGATCGCCACCAACATGTACCCGGCCCGTTTCGATGACCTCGGCCCGGCCATCCGCATGGAGGCGGTCGACATCGTCCTGACCGACATCCATTACTGGGAGGGTCCGCGCGGGGTGAAGGACCTGTGCGCGGTGTGCCAGACATTCAATCTGGGGGTGGCGATGCACAGCGGAGCCGAGTTCGGCGTCGAGCTGGCGGCGATGATCCACACCGCCTCGACCATCCCGCGCATGACCTTCTCCGGCGACGCCCACTACCATCACCTGACCGACGACATCATCATCGGCGGGCCCATGCGCTATCAGGACGGCGCCATCCGCGTCCCCACCGGCCCCGGACTGGGCGTGCAGCTGGACGAGGAGAAGATGGAGAAGTACGGCCGCTACTACCAGGAGAAGGGCGACTACTACGCCCGCTTCCACCAGGATCCGCGGCGTCCGGAGTGGTTCCCCATCGTCGGCGGCACCTGAACCGGCCAGGGTCCGCCGCAGTGGACACCCCCGTCGCCATGCGCTATCACCGACGGTAGATGCCCGCAGAGACGCCTCCCACGGTCCCCGGCTACCGCATCCTGGGCAGGCTTGGCCAGGGCGGCATGGCCACGGTCTGGAAGGCCGAGCAGGTGGCGCTCGGGCGGCCGGTGGCCCTGAAGGTGGTGGCGCAGCACCTGGTCTCCGATCCGCGGACCCGCGAGCGTTTCCTGCGCGAAGCGCGCATCAGTGCCAAGGTCGTGCATCCGAACGTGATCACCTGCCACGATGCCGGCGACGCCGGCGGGCAGCTGTTCATGGCCCTCGAACTGGTCACCGGCGGCGATCTGCGGCAGTTGCAGGAACGGGAGGGCGGCAGGATCGATCCCTGGCGGGCGGTGCGCCTGATCCACGACTGCATGCAGGGGCTGGTCGCGATCGAGGATGCCGGTCTCATCCACCGCGACATCAAGCCCGGCAACATCTTCCTCGACGGCAACGGCCTGCCCAAGCTGGCGGATCTCGGCCTCGCCAAACCCTCCGGCGGCGCCGACCTGACCATGCCCGGCATGGTGGTGGGCACGCCGTCCTTCATCGCCCCGGAGCAGGCGCGGGCGGTGATGGACCTCGACATCCGCGCCGACATCTACGCCCTCGGCGCCACCCTGTTCAGCCTCGTCGCCGGCCGCCCGCCCTTCCCGGGCAACGATCCCATGGGCGTCCTGGTGGCGGTTCTGAACGACCCGACGCCGGAACTGTCGAGCACCGTACCCGGCAGCCCGGCCGAGATCTCCTGGCTGGTGCGCAGCCTGATGGCCAAGGACCGCAACCTGCGGCCGGCCAACGCCCGCGCGGCCCTGGGACAGCTCGCGGCGCTGCTCGAAGGCAGATCGCGGACCCCGGCCTCCCCGTCGCCGGCCATCGCTCAACGTGCCCCCACCCCGAAGGCCATGCCGGCCGCCGCGCCTCCAGCGGGGAAACCGCCAGCTCCGGACGCGCAACGCCAACCGGCCAAGCCGGCCACCACCGATGTGCACCGCCCCAAGGCGGTGGTCATCGATCCGGCGCAGATGGCCATCCTGGTCAAGCGCATCATCGTCGACCAGGGCGGCCTGCGGGCCTCGCTCGCCCTCGCCCCGGGCGCCAGCTTCCCGCGCTGGATGCTCGACCAGATCGTGGCCGCTGCCGGGGTCACGCACGGCCTGGTCGAGGCCTCGCTGCATGCGGCGACCTTCCCGAAGGACGTTCCCAGGCGGCTCATCCTCGCCCGCGGAACGCCCAGCTCGCCCGGCATCGCCGGCCGCAGCGTGCGCAACGAGCCGATCGAACCGCTGCAGACCTCGGTGTCGGTCGAGATCAGCCCGGATCAGCTGCAGGCGGTCGCCTTCACGCGTCCGGGGCAGGTGGCACGGAAATCCGACCTCGAGCAGTGCATCAAGACCCTCGGCATCCGCTACGGCATCGATCCCGAGGCGCTCCGCCGCCTGGTCGACGGCCCTCCCTTCCCCGGTGGCCGGGTGGTGATCGCGCGCGGGCGCGCACCTGATCCCGGACGCACGCCCGGCTACCTCCTCACCGGGGATGTCCAGAACACCACCGTCGAGGCGCTGGCGGGTTCCGGCAACCTGCGCCGGGTCGAATCGGGCGAGCTGATCGCCTGGTGGGATGACGGAGTCCCGCCGCGATCCGGGATGGATGTCCTCGGCCGCGAGCTGCCCGCCCCGCCGACCGGCGACGCTTCCCCCGAGCGATGCGCAGGCATCGGCTGCGAGATGGCGCGCAGCGAGGACGGCCGACTGGCCCTGCGCGCGCGGGTGTCCGGCTTCGTGCAGCGCCAGGCCGACGGCAGCGTGCGCGTGGTCGGCATCTTCGCGGTCGAGGGCGACGTCGGCGCCGACCATCCTCCCATCGTCACCGACGACGTGGTGGTCGTCCGCGGTTCGGTGCGCAGCGGGGCCGTCATCACCAGTTCGAGCGACGTCGTGGTGATGGGCGATCTCGAGGACGCGGCTGTCACCGCCGGCGGCAACATCGAGGTCGATGGACGCATCGGACCCGGACGGGACATCGCCGCCGCGGGGACGGTGGTGGCCCGATCGGGGGACGGCCGGACGATCATGGCGGGATCGCTGCGCATCGAAGGCGAGGTGCGCAACTGCGAGCTGCGCGCCACCGGCGACATCCACGTGCGCAAACTGTGCGGAGGCGGGATCACCGCCGGGGGCAACGTCCACGTCGACGTGGTGGGGGACGCGGATGGCACCACCACCGTGCTGTGGGCCGGTCATCACCTGACCCGCGCCGAGGAGGCGAAGCTGGCCGAGCTGGCTTCCAAGCGCGCCGATGCCGAGCGTTCCAGCATCATGCAGCAGCGTCGGACGGCCGAGGCCGACGTGCAGCGCATGCAGGCCAGCAACGCCCGCCTCCAGGGCGCCGCCTTCGTCAACCAGGCGGCGGCCCGCCAGATGCAGGAGCGCCTGCGCCAGCTTGAGGCGGATGCCGCCCGCGTCGCGGCCGCCGATGAAGAGGCCAGGCGCCAGCTCGCGCTGACCCGCCAGGAGGCGCGCAAGGCGACCGAGAAGGGCGAGAACGCGCGCGCCCGCATCGATGTCGGGGTGATCGCCCACGCCGGCGTAGTGGTGAAGCTGGCCGATGGCGAGGCCGAGGCGCTCAAGGAGCCCCGGCTGAAGCTCAAGCTGGGGATCTGACCCGGTCGACGTCGCGGCGGCGCTCCAGCCTGCCGGCAGCGTCATAGAGGAAGAGGTCGATGCGCAGGGCGTAGCGCTGCAGCTGATGCTGGCGGATCAGCGCGCGGGCGGCGCGTCGGGTGCGTTCCAGCTTGGCCGCGTCCACCGACCAGCCGGCGGCCTCGTGGTCGGCGCGCCTCCGTACCTCGACCACCAGCAGGGTGCGCCAGCGGCTGGCGACGAGATCCAGCTCGCCACCGCCACCGGTCCAGTTGCGGGCGCAGATGCGCCAGCCGCGCAGCCGCAGGTGCCGTCCCGCCGCCCGCTCCGCGGCCAGGCCGACGGACCGCGGATCAGCCGAGGTGGGCACGCTCGGCCACCATCGCCGCGGCGGTGATCGACCAGTGGCTGGCGCTCCAG
Source organism: Planctomycetota bacterium (assembly GCA_017302815.1). Taxonomy (GTDB): domain Bacteria; phylum Planctomycetota; class UBA11346; order UBA11346; family UBA11346; genus UBA11346. The sequence goes on along the minus strand of JAFLCQ010000011.1, from coordinate 18,451 downwards.
GCCACGCGACCCTGCGCGAGCAGGAACAGCTGCGGGCTCTGGTGCACGCGGCCCAGGCGCTGCGCGATCCAGTTGGAAAGCGGCCGGTCCTGCTGCACCACCACCATGCCCGCGACCTCGTCGGGATGCGCGGCGAGGTACGCCTCGACCTCGTCATAGGCTGCGCTGCTGACCGGGCAGGTGGCGGAATGCTTCAACAGCCAGGCAGGGGCCGGCCCCGCGATGAGCCGCTCGGCATGATCCTGGCCGTCGAGGATCGTGATCACTTGCCACCCCCCTGTCCGATGGAGAAGCGCACCCCTCCGGTGATGCCGCCGACCCGCAGCTTGCCGCGCTCGACATCGAGGTCGGCTCCCAGCGGGAGGAAGGTCCCATCGATGCGCTTCGGTTCGCCGCCATCGATGGTCGCCTGGAAGGCGACCGCGCCTTCGCCCTCGACCGCCACATGGCCGGGCACCACCCGGGAAGTGATCCAGGCCAGGTCGGCGTGGTCGACGATCCCGACCAGGCGGCCGGCAAGGCGCTCGCCAGCGAGTTTGCCCTCCAGCTGCGCTGAATAGCCCGCTGCCACCGGTTCGCCGGAGGCGTCAGCGGCCCGGATCATGGCTCGCCGCAGGTTCAGCTCGGCGAGCTGGCCATCGCGCAGCTCGGCGACCAGATCGAGGGAGAAGATCGGCGATTTCGCCGCCAACGGCAGCCATTCGTCGGGGATGCGCACCGCACCGGAACGCAGCTGGCCGCCGAGATCGACTTCGATGCGGTCCTTGGCGATGGAGGCCGAACCGGAGAGCCGGGTCGAGATGGCGGTGGCTATCTCGCGGCCGACCAGACGCAGGACGCAATCCGAGAGGTCGAATCCCGGAATGCGGACGAGAACCGCCTGTTCGCTGAACTCGTACTCCGCTGTCAGGGAGATGCGGCCGGTGAGATCGGGCATGCGGACGGGTCCGCGCACCCGTCCCAGCAACGCCTCGATGGCCGGGCAATCGATCTGCAGGCGGCCGCCCGCGGCGCCGCCGGAGTAGGCGATGGCGGTCCCATCGCCGGGACCTATCGGCAGCTTTGCCGACACCTGCACTCCGCCGCCGGGCTGCGACACCGCCGCTACCTGGCCGTCGAGTGGGCCGAACGACCAGCCTTCCGCCAGGAGTCGCGCCTGCCGCACCTCGCCGGCGAACTCCGGCCGACCCTCGGCCAGGGTCGCGGTGGCAGACACGAGATGCCCGCCGCCTAGCACCAGCGGCTTGGGCAGAAGACCCTGCACCATGACCAGGGGCAGTTCCGAGGCCGCGATGCGCACCGGCGCACCACCACCGACCACCGCCTCAAGTCGGGCTCGTCCTGGTCCCACCAGGGCGACCGTGCAGCGCCCCTCGCTGGTCGGCCAGCGCACCTGCAGCTCGGGCAGCAGCTTGCCGATGTCGGCCAGCGGCAGGTTGGCGGGGATGGGAAGGCCGCCACCCGCCTGCCAGGAGGAGGCATCGAGGGCAAGGCGTTCACCGGAGCGGTCCGCGACCAGGGTCCCTTCGATGGCGCCGAAGCGCTCGTCCCGGAGGACCAATCGACGCAGATTCACGCGTCGGGCATCGCTGTCGACCAGGCAGCTGGCTGAGCCGCCGGCCCAGGCCGCCCGCACTTCGCCACGCACGGTCTCGGACTCGGCGTCGACCTGCACCGAACTGCCGCTGACATCGACCATGCCCGGCAGTACCGCCGTGAATTCCTGCGGAAGCGGCCGGATCAACTCCATCCCGGCCAGGGCGGCAAGAGCGGCGGATGCCGGGGCGCCGGCCTCCAGCAGCTGGACCGTGGTGATGATCGGGGCATCCGGCGATGCGCGATCGGTGGAGACCGCGACGCGCAGCCTGCGGCCGGCCAGCATCGCCTCGCCGGTGGCTGTCGCGACCGGGCCGGTGGCGGACACCTGGACCGACACCCCGGTCGCCTGGGTGCCGCCGGGCAGGTCCACCGTGCCATCGACGACCTCGACGCGGACGGTCTGCGGAGCCCTGGTCGGCGGATTGCGTGCCTCGGCCCGGATGATGCCGCGCAGCAGCCGGTAGCGGGCGGCGTCGAGGGCCCCGTGGCCGCCTTCGACGCGGATGGAGGTGGGACGGCGATCGACCAGATCGAAGGCGACCACGACCCGCTTCGCCGCGACCAGCGGCGGTTCGCCGTCCTCGCCGATCGAGACGTTCTCGGCCACCGCGCGGTCGAAACCGTCGAGGCGCACGCTGCCGACGCGCAGGCGGCCCGGTAGACCGCGCTGTTCCCACACGTGCTCGACCTGGCGCTCCAGGCCGCCGCTGCGCAGATAACCCCCGACGCCGATGGCGGCCAGCAGCGGGATGCCGGCCAGGACGGCCAAAATGACGATGATCGTGCGGCGGCGGCGGGTCATGGAGCGGTGGCGAGGATCGGGCCGGTCCGGGGCGGATCAACCGCAGGCAGGCTGGGGAGGGATGGAAACGAGGAACCCCGACGCGGATGCGCCGGGGTTCCGTGATCACGCCGGTTGGCGGCGGATCTCAGCTCTTGCGCTTGCCCTTGCCGCTGCTGCGGGCGCGCTTACGTGAGAGGACGGCGCGGCCGCCACGGGTGCGCATGCGACGGCGGAAGCCGTGACGGCGACGGGCCTTGAGGGCGCTACGACGGATGTTGGTCTTCATGGTACCAGTTCCTGAGAGGTCGGGGATGATGGTGGGTGATTCCCGCATTGCAAGCCCGTGCGACGCGGGTTGCCGCCCGGAGACACCACCTAGGCTGCCGACCCATGCCCGTACGCCTGCTGCTGCTCTGCCTGTCCTTCGCCGCCCTTTCCGCCGGCGAGGCCGCCCGCTCGGCCTTCTTCAACCAGAAGGTCTCCGCACGCACCATCTCACTCAACCAGCCAGTCCGCCTCGAACTCACCACCGTGCCGCGCCAGATCGAGAGCGTGAACATCGAGGCCGCGGTGGCGGACGCGGTCACGCTCGGCGGTGGCCAGGCCTGGCGCCTGGTCGGCAAGCCGTCGGCGCAGATCGATGACAAGACCCGGACGGTGCGCGTGCTCATCGTGCTGCTGCCCCGTCAGGTCGGCGATGCGCCCCTGCCGCAGGTCCCGGTCAGCTGGCTGAACGGGGACCAGATCGCCGAATTCGGCTCGGTGAAGGTCGAAGCGGCCCTGAGCATCGGCAGCGAGACCCACCCCCTGCCCAGCGAGCTGTCCGGGGTCGCCGGCTTCGCCTGGGGCAGCAAGCTGGAGGAGGCCAAGCCCAAGCTCGGGACGGTGACCGGCGATCCCGAGCGCATGGTCGCCAAGCCGAAGCCCGGCCTGGAGCTGGTGTTCCGCCACGGCGAACTGGTCGAGGCCGCCATCGAGGTGGGCGACCTCAACCTGGAGGGCGCCCGCGCCAGCTTCCTCGCCCGCTGGGGCTCGCCGCAGATCGAGGAAACCGCCTCGATCACCTGGATCCTGGGCTGGACCCGCATCACCGCCGCCCCCAGCCCGGACGGCAAGGGCATGCGCCTGGCGCTGGCCCGCGAGGACCTGCTGGGGCGCATGACCCGCGCCCGCATCACCGACAGCGTGTTCGGCCTGCTCGAAGCGCCCAAACCAGAGTAGACCCGCAGCCATCTTGACCGCTGCCCCGCGCTTCCAAGGTCGCCCCCTCCGAGAGGACACCATGGCGAAGCAGCAGGCCTACGACGAGAGCGCGATCAAGACGCTGGACCCCCTCCAGCACATCCGTCTGCGCACCGGCATGTACATCGGCCGCCTCGGCGACGGGCAGAACCCCGCCGACGGCATCTATGTGCTGATGAAGGAGGTCGTCGACAACGCCCTCGACGAGTTCATCCTCGGCCACGGCAAGAAGATCGAGATCACCCGCGACGACAAGACCATCACGATCCGCGACTTCGGCCGCGGCATCCCGCTGGGCAAGGTCATCGACTGCGTCTCCAAGATCAACACCGGCGGCAAGTACAATGACGACGTCTACCAGTTCTCCGTCGGCCTGAACGGCGTCGGCACGAAGGCGGTCAACGCCCTGTCCAGCCGCTTCGAGGTGATCAGCTTCCGCGAAGGCAAGTTCAAGCGCGGCCTCTTCGCCCAGGGCAAGCTGATCGACGAGGAGGAGGGCAGGAACAAGGACCAGCCCGACGGCACCTACGTCGAATTCACCCCCGACGCCGAGATCTTCAAGACCTACACCTTCCACGACGAGTACATCCTCAAGCGGCTGCGCTACTACACCTACCTCAACACCGGCCTGCAGATCGCCTACAACGGCCAGGTGATGGTGTCGAAGAACGGCCTGCGCGACCTGCTGGCCGCCGAACTGGGCGAGGAGTCGACGGTCTACGAACCGTTCCACCACCGCGAGGACAAGGTCGAATTCGCCTTCACCCACACCGGCGCCTACGGCGAAAGCTACTTCTCGTTCGTGAACGGCCAGTTCACCAATGACGGCGGCACCCACCAGTCGGCCTTCCGCGAAGGCGTCCTGAAGGGCATCAACGAGTTCGCCGGCAAGAGCTTCGCCGGCGAGGACGTGCGCGAAGGCTTCGTCGGCGCCATCGCCATCAAGCTGCAGGACCCGGTCTTCGAAAGCCAGACCAAGAACAAGCTGGGCTCGGACGTGCGCAGCTGGCTGGTGCCGGCGGTGAAGGAGGCGGTGGAGAAGTGGCTCCACACCAACCCTGAGATCGCGCGCAAGGTGGTCGAGAAGATCCAGGCCAACGAGCGCCTGCGCACCGAACTGTCGAAGATCAAGAAGGAGGCGCGCGAGCGCGCCAAGTCCGTCGCCCTGCGCATCCCGAAGCTGACCGACTGCAAGGTCCACTTCACCCAGAAGGACGAGGAGCGGCACGAGGAGACCAGCATGTTCATCACCGAGGGCGACTCGGCCGGTGGCAGCCTGGTGCAGTGCCGCGACGTCGAGACGCAGGCGATCTTCCGCATCCGCGGCAAGCCGCTGAACTGCTTCGGCCTCGGCAAGGACACGGTGTACAAGAACGAGGAGCTCTACCACATCATGAGCGCCCTCGGGATCGAGAACGGGCTCGACGGGCTGCGCTACAACAAGGTGATCATCGCCACCGACGCCGACGTCGACGGCATGCACATCCGCAACCTCCTGCTGACCTACTTCCTGCGCTTCTTCGAGGAGCTGGTCACCAAGGGCCACATCTACATCCTCGAGACCCCCCTCTTCCGCGTGCGCAACAAGCAGGTGACGAAGTACTGCTACAGCGAGGCCGAGCGCGACAAGGCCATGGCCGAGATCCGCGGCCCCGAGGTCACCCGCTTCAAGGGTCTGGGCGAGATCAGCCCGAAGGAGTTCGGCCAGTTCATCGGCGACGACATGCGCCTGGTCGAGGTCGACATCGAAAGCATGAGCGAGGTCAGCAAGGCGCTGGAGTTCTACATGGGCAAGAACACGCCAGCCCGCAAGGACTTCATCTGCCAGAACCTGATCTACGAGGTGGCCTAGGCTTCGGGGGACTGCGTCCCCCGGGCCCCCCGGGCTTTGTCGGGGCTCGTTTTTCTCGCTGACGCTCGAAAACCGTGGGCGGATGGCCTTCGGCCATTGTATCCGCCCACCACCCCTCGGCGCCCGGTCGACTGTTTGCTTCGGGGGACTGCGTCCCCCGGACCCCCTCGGGCTTTGTCGGGGCTCGGTTTTCTCGCTGACGCTCAAAAACCGTGGGCGGATGGCCTTCGGCCATTGTATCCGCCCACCGCCCCTCGGCGCCCGGTCGCGCTGCGCGCTCCGGTAGTACGCGGGGCTGCGCATCGCACCCCATCACGCGGCGGGGCCTGACAGAGCGGACAGGTCGACGACGCGGCGGACCTCGACCGTGCCCTGGCGTGCGCCGGGGTGCTGCGCGGCGATGGCGATGGCCTCGTTGAGGTCGCGCACATCAACCAGATGGTAGCCGCCGAGGAATTCGCGGGTCTCCGCGAAAGGCCCGTCGGTGACGATGCGCCTGCCCTGGCGGACCCTGACGCTGGTCGCCGATGCGACGCCGTGCAGTGGCGAGGCGGCGACGAACTGCCCGCACTGGGCGAGGCGACGGGTCAGCGCCGCAGCCTCCGCCTGTGCAGCCTGCAGCGCCGTGGCGCCGACGCTGGTCCAATAGGTCTCATCATCATAGCAGAGCAGCATGTAGCGCACCGCGCCATCCGCTGGCGGCGATGCGCAGCGGAAGTCCGGCAGGCCGGCGAGCGCCTGCACCGGGCGGATCTCGACCGTCCCCTTGCCGGCGGAGGGCAGCCTGGCTGCGATGGCGATGGCATCGTCAAGGCCGGGTACGGCGATGAGGAAGAAGCCGCCCAGCTGCTCGGTGGTCTCGGCGAAAGGGCCGGCGGTGACCAGCGTCCTGCCTGCACGGACGCGGACGCTGGCGGCGGTGGCCACCGGATGCAGCGGTGCGGCGGCGTGGAAGCGCCCCTGGCTGCGCAGCTCATCGCAGATCCGCCCCGAAGCGGCCGTGCACGCGAGCCATTCCTCGCGCGTCCATGCCCCCTCCGGGCTGTAGGCCAGCAGCATGTAGTCCATCACCGCCCCTGCGCGTTTGGGCCGTCGCCGGCGCAGGTGAAGTCGGGCATGTCCACGACCGCCGGATCGCGGATGAACCAGGTCTGGCTGGTCATGGGATTGAACGGCAGCGAGACATGCTCGTGCTCGACGACCCACGCGCCGGAACGCCGCCGCCATGCGACGGTGGTGCGCATCCAGGTCTGGCCGCACGGATGCTCGGCTCCGATCGGCGTGAAATGCAGGAGGAAATGCGACCATGCCACATCGCCGGAGACCTGTACGACGACATCGCGCAGGTCGGTGGTGAAACGCTCGGGGAAGTGGGGCAGGCAGTCGATCCAGGCCTGCCGGATCGCGCTCCTGCCGATCGTCTTGTACGGCGGTATGGCATCGAAAAGGACGGTGTCGGCAGTGTACCGGCCTGTGATCCCGTCGATGTCCCTGGCAGTGATCGCGTCGGCCCAGGCAGTGATGAGTCCGCGGATGGCGTCGCTGTCGTTGGTGTTCATGGATGGTTCCGTGTCGTGAGTGGCGTGTCGGATCAGGGCTTGCCGGGAACCATGACCATCCAGCCGATGCCGAAGCGATCGGTCGCCATGCCGTAGCGCGGCGAGAAGAAGGTCCTGGCCAGCGGCATGTCGACCCGGCCGCCGTCACCCGACAGGGCTGCGAAGGAGCGGTCGGCGAGCGCTTCCGTCGGTACGCTGAGCGCCAACCGGAAGCCGCCGGGTGCGACCTGCGCTCCGCCGCAGCCATCCGAGGCCAGCAGGGTCATGCCGCCGATGCTGAATTCGGCATGCATGATCTTGCGCTCGTAGCCAGGCGGCAACATGCCCGCCGGCGGCGGTTCGGGGCAGTCGCTCCAGCGCAGCAGCATGCCGATGCGGGCATGCAAGGCCTGGCGATAGAACTCCAGCGCCTCCTCGCAGCGTCCACCGTAGAACAGGTAGGGCTGCACCGAGGCCTTGCCCATCGCCAGCTGGTCCGCCTGCCGATCCTCCTGCGCCTGCACCTCGGACGGCACCAGGCCGGCGAGATCCTCGCCGCCGTAGAGCGGCCGGATCTCGATCTCCGACTCTTCCGGCATGGGATTGGGGCAGCGCTTCACCCAGGCGATGGCTTCGGCCAGCGACGGGACCTCCCACAGCCAGTAGCCGGCAACCAGCTCGCCGGTCTCGGTGAAGGGACCGGGCGTCACGATGCGCTCGGAGCCGCGGAAACGCACGCGGACCCCGCGCGACGAAGGCTGCAGGCCGGCTGCATCCTTCATGATGCCGGCCTTGAGCAGTTCCTCGTTGAAGGCGCCCATGGCGGCAAAGGTCGCCTGGGTGAACTCGTCCAGCTTGATGCCGGCTTCCGAGGATGGGGTGGCTTTGACGAGGACGATGACCTGCATGCAGGGCTCCTGGTGCGGTGTGCGGGGCGGGGGCCGGGCGGGAAGCCGGCTCGCCCCAAGGTTCAGCAAGCAGTCGGTTGGGGCGCGATCATTTCGACAACGACTTCCAGGACCCTGCGTGGCCGTCCAGGCCATTGCGATGCCGACGTTTACGACCCCGCGTCCCGCAGCTCGCGCAACCGCCGGGCCAGGAATCTGCGCTCCGGTTCCTGGCCCGCCAGGTCCAGCGCCTGGGCGTAGGCGGCAATCGACTCGTCACGCCGCCCGCAGCGGCGCAGGAGGTCGCCGCGGGTGGCGTGGTAGAGGTGCCTGGCCTGAAGGTCGGGCGCCAGCGCCTCGAGCAGCGGCAGGGCCACGGCAGGGCCATCCCGTTCCGCGATGGCGACGGCACGGTTGAGCGCGACGATCGGCGATGGTGCGGCCAGCAGCAGGGCATCATACCAGGCGACGATCCCGGCCCAGTCGGTGGCCGCCGCCGTCGGAGCGCTGGCATGCAGGCCGACGATGGCGGCCTGGATCGTATAGGAGCCGACCGGCTCGGCTGCCATCGCCCGCGCCAACCACGCCCTGGCCTCGGCGATGCGGGCCTGATCCCAGCGCCGGCGATCCTGGTCGGCGAGCAGGACGAGGTCTCCCGCTGCATCGGTGCGGGTCGCACGCCGGGCGTCGTGGAAGAGCATCAGGGCCAGCAGTCCGGCGGTCTCCGCGTCGGGATGCAGCTCCGCCAGCAGACGGCACAGGCGGATCGCCTCCAGGCACAGATCCGGACGCAGGTGCAGCTCTCCGGACGAGGCGGCATAGCCCTCGTTGAAGACGAGGTAGCAGACCGCCAGGATGGCGTCGATGCGCACCGGCAGATCTTCCGGACCGGGGATGGCGAACGCTATGCCCGCATCGCGGATCTTGGCCTTGCCACGCACGATGCGCTGCGCCAGCGCCGCCGGTGCGACCATGAAGGCTGCCGCGATCGCCTCGGTGGTCAGCCCGCAGACCTCGCGCAGGGTCAGCGCCACCTGCACCTGCTGGTCGAGGGCCGGGTGGCAGCAGGTGAGGATCAGGCGCAGCTGGTCGTCGGCGATCTCGCGCGCCGACACCGCGCCGTTGGCGGCCTGGATGGCGGCGATGCGGGCGGCCAGCTCGGGCTCAAGCGCCCGCTGCGTCTGCCGCCGGCGGATGGCGTCGATGGCGGTGAAGCGGGCCGTCGATACCAGCCAGGCCACCGGATTCGCAGGCACTCCGGCGGACGGCCACTGCGCCGTCGCGGCCAGGAAGGCCTCCTGCACCGCATCCTCGGCCAGCTCGAAGTCGCCGACGAGGCTCAGCACCGCAGCGAGGACGCGGCGGTGCTGATCACGATAGAGATCGGCGATGGCATCGCTCATGGCACGATGCCGGCGTCATCCGAGGACCATGACGGAGAGCAATCGCCGATGCCCGAAGCCTGCCGATCAGCGGCGTCCAGCGGGCTGGTCGGGAATGAACCACGCGACTAGCGGCGCGTGGGTGCCATGGCGCCATTGGTGCCACGCCTCGAAGCCGCCGACGGCGACGGCGAAGCCGATCAGATGCCAGACCAGGAAACGCAGCAGCACGCCGCGTCGCGGAGCCCGCTGCTCGCTGAGCACCCGGGTCAGGCCGCGCACGTCCGACGCCATCGCCAGGTGCGGCAGCGCCGCCAGATCCGAACGCCGGCCGTAGCCCCACAGGCAGCCGATGAAGGGGATGGCGTTGGCAGCGGCGGCATCGGCATCGACCGGCATGTCGCCGACCATGGCCGCGACCGAGCAGCCGGCCGGCAGCGAGCCCAGGGCGCGGCGCACGAGGTCGCGCTTGTCCGGTCCGTCGCCGGGCTCGGCGCCGTGGACGGCGTGGAAGAGCTGTTCCCAACCCTGGGCGGCGACGGCGCGGCGGGCGGAATCGGTGTCCTTGGCGGAGGCCAGGACCAGCAGGACTCCGCGGCGGCGCAGCAGGCGCAGCAGCTCGGGGATGCCCGCGAAGGGCTTGGCCGGCACCGCATCGGCGGAGCGGGACCAGGCGCGGTACCCGTCGCCGGCCGCCTGGTGCTGCTCGGCCGGGACGCCCAGGCGGCTCCAGACGTGCTTCAGCGGCAGGCCGATGCAGGCGCGCAGCTCCGCCTCGGGCGGCACCGGCAGCGACAGCGAGCGCAGCGCGGCTGACAGCCCGGCGCAGATCGACGGACCCGAGTCCACCAGGGTGCCGTCGAAATCGAGGAGGACCGCGCGCATCACGGGGCCGGGGCGTCGCCGTCGAAGAGATCCTCGCCTTCGGCTGGCCGCTGCTTGATGCGGGCGCCGCGATTGGCGTGCGCCTCGACCGCGCGGGTGCCGCCGCCGCCCTCCTCGTCCTCGTCCTCCTCGGGCGCCGCCTGCTCGAAGGACAGCTTGGCCGGGAAGAAGTGCATGAGGGTGTCGCCGGTCGGTCCGAAGCGGTTCTTGGCCAGCTTGATCTTGATCGTGCGGTAGGCGTCCTCGCCTTCGCGATCCTCGTTGTCGACCCGGTGGATGAACATCACCGCGTCGGCGTCCTGCTCGATCGAGCCGGAGCCGCGCAGGTCGGAGAGGCGCGGTTCACGCGGCGCGCTGCCCTTCTCGGCGTCGCGGGACATCTGCGACAGGGCCAGCACCGGCACGCTGCACTCGCGCGAAAGCATCTTCAGCACGCGGCTGATCTCGCTGACCTTGGCGTACTCCTCCTGCTCCTTGGAACTGCCCTGCAGCAGCTGCAGGTAGTCGATGACGATCAGCTTGAGGGCGCCGTTGGTCTCCAGCTGGCGGCGCTTCACCACCGCGCGCAGCTGGTGCACGGTCAGGTCGCCGACATCCATCATCTCCATCGGCCAGGCCTTGACGATGTTGATCGTCTCCTCCAGGCGGCTGAACATGTCCTCGGGCAGGGTGCCCATGTCCAGGTCCTTGAACGGCAGCTTGCCGAAGGCGGCGATGAGCTTCTTCACCAGGTCGCGGCGGTCGACTTCCAGGGAGAAGAACAGCACCCGCTGCGGGTTCTCGGCGGCCGAGACCACCCCCTGCACGATGCGCAGCGCCAGCGAGGTCTTGCCCACGCCGGGACGCGCGGCAAGGATGTAGAGGCCGCCCGGACGCAGCGACATAAGCTTGTCGTCGATGTCGGTCATGCCGGTCTTCACGCCCGAGTTGGGCGTGTCGCGGCGCTCCATGATCGCGTCGAAGGTCTCGCCGGCGACGGTCGACATGTCGTGGACCGCAGCGGCGTTGTCGAGGCGGCCGAGGTCGAGGACGACCTGCCCGGAGCGCGTCACCAGATCGGCGAAGCCGGCGGGGGTGACATGGGTCTCGTCGACGATGCCGCTGAGCCGAGCGATGAGGCGGCGCTTGAGGTAGTAGTCGCGCACCAGGCGGGCGTTGCGCTCGATGGCGTTGAACGATCCGGGGGCGTCGGCGAGGGCGTAGACCGCCTGCGATCCGCCGATCGCGGCCAGGGCGCTGGCCGACTCGTCGATGGTCTTGTCCTTGTCCTCCCAGGCCCACAGGCGGCGCAGGCGGTCGCGCCCGGCGCGGTCCAGCTCGTCCGACTCGGCCATCAGCTGCGCCTGGCGCAGGCGGTCGAGGGCGGCGTCGAAGCGCAGGCGAGACAGCAGCTCGGCTACCGCCGGGGCGTCGACGGCATGGCCGCCCTCGTCGAGTTCGAGGCAGGCCAGCCAGACCAGGCGGTGGTCGCGGCTCCAGAACATCAGCGGATGCGGGATGTGCGGCCGCGCCTTCTGGATCGCGACTGCGTTCTGGCCGGAGAGGATGACCCCCAGCACCGAGCGTTCGAGGTCGAGGTTGTGCGGCGGCTCGCGGTTGCCGTGGCGCGGTTCGGGCATGTCCGGCAGCATAGGCCCGGGTTCGGCGGCGCAGCGGGAATCGCCGCACCGGGATCGACAGGTTTTCCACAACGCCCGCCGCCGTGCAGGGCGGGCGCCGGCGGCATGGAAAGGCCAGGCGCGGGCCTAGCATCAGCGCATGGGTTCGATCAGCCTCAACGGCTCCGCCGACGCCCACCTCGCCGTGGGCCAGGACCTGCTCGGCGCCATGCTCGATGGCGGCCAGCCGGCGATGTACCTGTGCATGGCCGGCTCCTGCGGGCGCTGCCGTGGGCGGATCACCGCCGGCGCGGAGCTGCTCGAACCCATGACCGACGCCGAAGACCACCATGGCTGCGACGGCGAGCAGCGCCTGGCCTGCCAGGCCAGGCTCGCCCGCGACGGCCGCATCTCCATCCACCAGCCCGCCTGAGGTCCCCATGCTTCGTCTCCTCCTCTGCCTGACCGCCGCCGCCTGCGCCTGCGCCGCCGACTGGACGGTCGGCTGGAAGGCCGCCGCCGACCAGGCCGCCGCCGCCAAGAAGCCGATCCTGGCCGACTTCACCGGCTCCGACTGGTGCGGCTGGTGCGTGAAGCTGAAGAAGGAGGTCTTCGACACTCCCGAGTTCGCGGCCTGGGCCAAGGACAAGGTGGTGCTGCTGGAGATCGACTTCCCACGTGGCAAGGAGCAGACCGCGGCGGTGAAGCAGGAGAACCGCGACCTGGCGGAGAAGTACGCCATCGAAGGCTTTCCGACCATCCTCATCCTGGATGCAGCCGGCAAGGAGATTGGCCGACTGGGCTACCAGCAGGGCGGGCCCAAGGCCTGGATCGCAGCCGCCGAAGCGATCATTGCCAAGGCGAAGTGAAGATCAGCGCGGTTCCTGCCCGCTGATCGCCAGCCGCAATCCCAAGTGGAAGAACGCGGTCGTCGGCAACGCCTTGCCACGGGCCCCCGCCCGCGCCTCGCGCGGATCCATGTTCCAGGCCCCACCGCGGACGACCCGATATACGCCGCCGGTGGCCAGCGGATCGGTCACCGGCTCGCGCCGATAGCGACCGTAGGCGTCCTCCACCCATTCTGCGACATTCCCGTGCATGTCGAAGAGCCCCCAGGCGTTGGGCGGCAGGCTTGCGCAGGGCTGGGTACCTGTGTTCAGCGACGCAGCCGTCCAGGCCGTGGCGATATCGACTGAGCCGGCGGCGGTGGCGCCGGCCTTGCAGGCATACTCCCATTCCGCCTCGGTGGGCAGACGGACCGGTGCGCCCGTGGACCCGCCGATGCTCGCAAGCACGTCCTGCACCCGGTTCCAGCTCAACGAATCGACCGGCTTGGACGGGTCGCGGAAATGCGAGGGGTCCTCGATGCCCAGCGCAGCCAGGGTCGATTGCCTGAGCTCGCTGTCCGCAAGCCAGTAGTCTCGGCTGATCGTCACCAGATGCCGCTCCTCGTCGGCGCTGCGACCGTCCTCCTCCACGGGGCTGCCCATCCAGAAACTGCCACCCATGATCAGGCGGAAGCGCTGGACCGCCGCCCCGATGCGAAGGTCGCACCAGCGTCCCCAGGTGTCGTTGCCGCCAGAGCTGGCCCATGACGGAAGATCCGGGACGCGCTTGGGCGCCTGGATCTTCTCTGGTGGCGCGGCTGCGGCGACAGGAGGAGCCGCTGTCGGCGGAATCGCTTCCGGCTGCTTGGGCCGTGCCGACGACCCGGATGGAGCGAGAGCGAAAGCGGCCGCCACGGTGCTGAGTATCGCCAGGACCGTCACCGCGGCGATGATCAGGCGCCTGGAAGGCACGCCCGCCGTCACCCGCGCCGGGTCCGTCTCGGCGGGCCGCTGGTCGATGGCCATGGGCTGGTCCGCCCTGGCATGGATGGGGGCGAAGCCGTACTGTAGGCGTTCCAGATCCTCGCGCAGCTGCGACGCCTGCCGATAGCGCTCCTCCGGCTTGGCGGCGGTCGCACGGCGCAGGACGGAGCGGACATCGCTGTCGAGTCCTCCGGCTTCGTCGGCCAGCGTCCTGCCGGCCGAGTGCATGTCGGCCAGCGCCTGGCGGGTTGTGCCGGCCCAGGGCGCATCGCCACGCAGCAGGCCGAGCAGGATGACGCCGAGGGCGTAGATGTCCCAGCCAGCGCTCGGCACTGCGCCTGGCCGGAAAGCCTCGGGCGGCAGGCAGATCTGGGCCTGACCGGCCGGGGCGCCAGGAGGCTCGGTGTCGTGCAGCACCGGCAGGCCCAAATCGGCCAGCCGCACCCGATCCTCGTCGTCGAGAAGGACATTGCTGGGACGCAGATTGCCATGCACCAGGCCCGCAGCGTGTATGGCCTCCATGCCCGCCGCCACCTGGCCGACGATGTGCAGGGCCCTGACGCTGTCCATCGAGGATGATCCGGCGAGATCGGCCAGGGTTCGTCCCTCGACCAGTTCGCAGGCCATGTAGACCCAGCCATTGGACTGGCCAACGTCGTAGCAGGGCAGCACGCGTTCATGCGTCACGCGTCGGGCGCTGCTGGTGGCCTGCAGGAAGCGCTGCACGAAGGCTTCGCTCGCCGCCAGATGGGGCAGCAGGACCTTGACCGCCACGACCTGCTGGTGCGACTCCAGGACACCCCGGTACACACCGGTCAGCGGTCCGACGCCGATCAGGGAGTCGATGCGGTATCCATCGATGGCGATGTCCTGGGCCAATGGCGCAGTCGGCTTGCCGGATCGGGGATTGAGGAATGAACGCGTCCGACTCATGACGACGCCACCATCCCGCGGTCCATGAAGATCGGTTGAAGCGGTGCAGCCCTCATACGGCCTTCACGCGCGGTGCGATCCTGCCGGCCCCGCCCCGAGGAGACCGCCATGCGCTATCCCCTGCTCACCATCATCGCCGCGGCGAACGCCTGCGCGGTCGAGGCGTCGATCGCCTACGACGGCAGCAGCACGGTGTATCCCATCATCGTCGCTGCCGCAGAGGCCTATGCCGAGGTCGATCCGCGCTTCGCGCTCAACGCCAAGCCCACCGGGTCCTCCGCCGGCTTCCGTTCCATGATTGCTGGCGAAAGCACGATCAACGGCGCATCACGGGCGATCAACGCCAAGGAGATCGCGATTGCGGGGGAGAAGAAGCTGGCGTTCATCGAAATCCCCATCGCCTACGACGCCCTGTCGGTCGTCGTCAGCGCGCGCAACACCTGGTTGAAGGATCTGCGTGTCGGCGAACTGCAATCCGTCTATGCCCAGAACGGCCCGGCGACATGGAAGGCGGTGCGGGCGGACTTCCCAGATGCACGCATCGCCCTGTTCGGCGCCGGACCGGACTCGGGGACCCTCGACTACTTCAGCGAGGCGATCATGGGCAAGGAGCGCAAGTTCCGCACTGACATGGTCGGCAGCGAGGATGACCACGTCCTGGTGCAGGGCGTCGCCTCGGACGTGAACGCCATCGGCTTCATGGGCCTGGCCTATGTCAGCGAGAACGCCCAGGTGCTGCGCGCGATCGCCATCGACAACGGCAAGGGAGCGGTTGCCCCGACGCATCAGAACGTCATCGACGGCAGCTATGCCCCGCTGTCGCGACCGATCTTCGTCTACATGCGCAGCGACGTCGCCGCACGACCCGATGTCGCGGGTTTCGTCAACTACATGCTGGACAAACCCGACCTGATCGAATCCGTCGGCTACGTCGCCCTCCCCGCCGCCATGCGCGCCGAGGTCAAGACCCGTTTCGCCAAGCGCACCGCCGGCAGCATCTTCGCCGGCGCCGCCGTCGGCACCTCGCTGACCCAGGCCATGGGCATCGAGGCGGCCGCCGTGAAGCCAGCTGCCCCTGTCGTCGCGGCCAAGCCCGTGGTCGCCGCCGCACCGCCTGCGTCGCCGGCCTGGAAGGGGCCGGACGCCGTCGCCTACCAGCGCGATCTCGAACGCCTGCGCCTGGCCTACGTCGAGCTGGCGCGCCGCTCGCTGGACGAGACCTCGACGGTCGAGGAGCTCGCCCGCCGCAGCGCCGAGGCGAAGCAGCTCGCCGACTCCCTGGCGGACAGCTTCCGTTCCGCTCCGCGACGCGGTGAGGGACTGAGCCTCGCCGAAGCCTCGGCCATGGTGAAGTGAGGTGGCCATGCAGCGGATCATCCTGCTGACACCAGCCCTGGCGATGCTGCTGACCGGCTGCGGCGCAGATCGCGTCGAAACCGCTCCTGCACCGACACCCGTAGCCGCGGCGACGGCGCAGCCCCCGATCGACCTGCTGGGGACCTGGACGGATCCGGCAGGCGGTGGATTCATCGCCTTCGGAACCCGGCAGATCGTCATCGCCGTGGACGGCGCCCCCCGGTCGGTCGCGACCCTGCGCGAGAACGCCATCGAACCCGGCATGAGCGCCGGCAAGCTGGCGCTGTCCGACGGGACCGACCTCTTCCTGTCGCGCGGCACCAGCCAGCGGGACGGCATCCTGGTCGACTGCATCGACGTCGAGGTCGTGCACGGCGGAAGTCCGGTGCTCCGCCGCAGGCTGCTGTCCGAGGCCAGCTTGCGGCAGTTGGCCCGGGTCGTGGTGCGGGAACCGGCTGCGCCGCCCCCGCCGACTCCGGACATGGCGTTCCTGGCCGCGGTACCGGCGTCGCGGGCGTCGGTGGCCCGCGAGCTGTTGGAGAGCGCGGCGGCGGGCGCCCCCCGATCCGAGCTGGCGGCGCGCTGCGCAGAAGCGCAGCGGCGGTCGCTTGACGCCATCATGGCCCTGATCGAGCGATCGCTCAGCCAGCGCTCGCCAGAGACGCTGCGGGAGGCCGACCGTCTGCGCGGAGAGGCCGATGCGTTCTCGATCGCCTGGCGCTCATGGCTGGCCGGCAGGGGCTGATGGCTGAACCGCAGAATCCAGGGACGCGTCGGGTCACCCAGAGCTCGCTCACCCGGGGCCTGGTGATCCAGGGCAACCTCGAGGACACGCCGCTGCCAGAGACCATCCAGTTCATCCAGTCCCTGCGCAAGACCGGGCAGCTCGCCCTCGAACGAGGTTCTGACCGCCAGTCCGCCGGGATCGGATTCCTCGATGGCCGCGTGGTGCATGCCTTCTGCCCTCCGCTGGCGGGCGAGGCGTGCTTCCACAGCCTGCTCACGTGGCGCAGCGGGCGCTACGTCTTCCTTCCCGGCTCGCCACCAGCCGAGAGCAGCATCGCCCGCGACACCAACGCCCTGCTGCTGGATGGACTGCGCCTGCTCGACGAACTGGAGCGATGCCTCGCCCGCCTGCCGCCGCGCGGAACCATCCTGTTCCGGCGGCGCGACCGGCGGATCGTCGACCGGGCCCATCTCTCCTTCGCCCATCTCCGGCAGCTGCGCCGCATGGATGGGATCAGGACGGTCGGGGACATGGTCGATGAGGAGCCGGACGCGGCCCAGCTGCTGGTCGAGCTGGTGTCTGCTGGCCTGGCATCTCCGGAGCCAGACCACCGCTTCGCGGAAGCCATCGTGCTGGTCCAGACCCTGCGGGGGGCGAGCAGGCTCGATCCGCAGGCTCAGGATCTGGCCTCACGTCTGCTGGTCGCCTGCGACGGCCGCCGCAGCCTGTCGACCGCCATCCGACTGCTCGGGTGCGCACCGGAGGAAGGCCTGGCGGCAGCCGATTACCTGCTATCCAGCCGCATGCTGTCGGTGCGGCAGGGAGCGGACGAAGCTCGGCTGCTGACGTAGCGCCCGTGGGCTCCGGCAGTTGCGCCCCCACGCCGGAGCCGAGCATCCGCGCGTGCGCAATTCCCTGCTGCCCCTCGTCATCGCCGTCGTCATCTTCGCCGTCGGCCTGCTCCTGATCCGGCCCAATGTCGACCGCGGCCAGGGCGGCCCGGAAGTGCATGCCGGCATCCTGCGCCTGCCCAAGCGCCAGCCGCTGCGCACAGCGTCGCTGCAGCTCGCCGGCTCGACCGCGGCGACCATCGAGCGCGGCAGCAAGGACGACGGCCGCTGGCGCGTCGTCGTCATCGCCGGAGCCGATCGCGAAGCCGCGACCCGCGCGGCCATGCTCGCCCTCGGCGAGGATCTCTTCGCCGCCGACATGATCGCCATCATGGACCCCATGGTCGGCGCCTCCGAGCCCTCGCCGCCGCTGCCCATCCCGGCCGACCGCCACATCCTGGTCGCCACCCGCGAGGCCGCGATCGCCGAGACGCCGCAGGGCGAATGGCGGACGGTCACGACCTTCACCGTGAGCGAACCCCGCCTGCCCGAGGGCCATCCCGGGGCCGCCCTGCAACCGCCGACCGTCCTGGAGGCGACCCGCATCGTCGTCGAGCACCACGGGCGCCCGCAGACCGAAGGCGCCGGATGGCCCGAGCGCTGGGCCTCGACCGGCCGCGAGACCGCCAAGGCGATGCTCGCGACCCTGGTCGGTCCCGCCGGCCTGCGCCGTCCCAGCGACCATCCCCCCTCCGACTGGGGCTCGCCGGTCCCCTTCCCGCCTACGACCTCGGAACTGCGCTGGCAGGGCTGCTTCCAGCACGACCTGGTGCGCGGCTGGGTCGGGCGCATCGACGGCCTCACCGTCATCGGCCGCAACGGCGCCAGCGAGGCCGCCTGCGCCCCGCTCACCCGCCTGCTCGATCGCGGCGCCTGGCAGCCGCTGGAGCGCAGCGGCGGCTGGGAGCTGTGGTCGCGCCTGCGCGACGGGCAGCGGCAGTGGTTCGCCATGCGTGGCGAGGCCTAC
>JAFLCQ010000109.1 GCA_017302815.1 Planctomycetota bacterium | reverse complement strand
GCTACGGTCGCCACGACCGCCTTCGCCGCCCTGGGCGCCGGGCGCGCCGCCCTTCACTGGTCCGTTCATCCGTGCCATGTGCTGTGATCCTTGAGGTTTTCAGCCATCCGCCCCGCGCTGCTGGCGGGGCGGAGCATGATGGTGGTAAGGCTTAGAACTGCAAGCCCTTGGCGCGGGCCGCATCGGCCAGCGCGGCGATCCGGCCGCCATAGCGGCGGCCGTTGCGGTCGAGCACCACCGCGGTGATGCCGGCCTTGGTCGCGCGCTCGGCGACCGCCTCGCCGACGAACTTCGCCTGGTCGAGGGGCTTGAGGTCCTTGGCCTTGTCGCGCAGATCCTTGGCGACGGTGCTGGCGGAGACCAGGGTCTTGCCAGTGATGTCGTCGATGATCTGGGCGTAGATGTGCTGCTCGCTGCGGTAGACCGACAGGCGCGGACGGCCGGCATCGCCGGAGACCGTCTTGCGGATGCGGAGCTTGATGCGGGCGACGGCGTCGCGCCTGGCCTTCTGCTTGTCCATGGGCTTCCCTTACTTCTTGGCGCCGGCGGCGCCGGCGGCGGCGGCCTTGCCGGCCTTGCGACGGACGACCTCATCGGTGTAGCGGACACCCTTGCCCTTGTAGGGCTCGGGCTTGCGCGCTGCGCGGATGTCGGCGGCGACCTGGCCCACCAGGGCCTTGTCGATGCCGGTGACGTTGACGTGGTTCTGGTCGGGCACGGTCACGGTGACGCCGTCCGGCAGCGCGACTTCGATCGCGTTGGCGAAGCCGACGTTGAGGACCAGCACCTTGCCCTTGAGGGTGGCGCGGTAACCGACGCCGACGATCTCGAGGCTCTTGCTGTAGCCCTTGACCACGCCTTCGACGTGGTTGGCCAGCAGGGCGCGGGTCGTGCCGTGCATGGCGCGGACCAGCTTCTCCTCGCTGCCACGCTCGATGAGCACCTTGCCCGCCTCGACCTTGGCGGTGATGCCATCGGCGAGAGGGATCTTGCAGGTGCCCTTGGGGCCCTTGCAGACGAGGGTGCGGCCGTCGAGGGTGACCTGGACGCCCTGGGGGATGACGACGGGTTGCTTTCCGATGCGGCTCACGTTGGCCTCACTTCACGCTGCAGAGGACTTCGCCGCCGAGCTTGCGCTTCCGGCAGTCGCGGTCCGAGAGGATGCCCTGGGAGGTCGAGATCACCGAGATGCCGAACCCACGGATGACGGGCTTGATGTCGCTGCGGCCGGCGTAGACGCGGCGTCCGCCGGTCGACACGCGGTCGATGTGGTGGATGGCGGGCTCGCCGTCCTGGCCATACTTCAGCGCGATGCGCAGGGTGCGCGCCGGCTTGGTGTCGAGGACGGAGACGCCGCCGACGAAGCCCTCGGCGTTGAGGACCTTGGCGATGCCCTCCTTGATGCGCGAGTAGGGCACGTCGACCTGACCCTGGGCGGCGAGGATGCCGTTGCGGATCACGGTCAGCATATCAGCGATGGGGTCGGTGCAGCTCATGCGTTGTCCAGGTGCGAGAGGGGGATCACCAGCTGGCCTTGGTCACGCCGGGCAGGAAGCCGGCGTGGGCCATGCGACGCAGCACGGTACGGCAGATGCCGAACTTGCGGATGTAGGCGTGGCTGCGGCCCGTGATCTGGCAGCGGTTCTTCAGCTTGGTCGGGCTGCTGTCCGAAGGCAGCAGCGAGAGGGCCGCGCGGGCCTCCATGCGCTCCTCGAGGGTCAGCTTGAGGTCCTTCGAGCGGGCGCGCAGCTGCTCGCGCTGGGCGCGATACTTGTCGCACAGCGCCTTGCGGTGGATGTTGCGATAGATCGTGCTGGTCTTGGCCATGATCAGCGCTCCCGGAAGGGCATGTGGAGGGCCTTCAGGACTTCGAGCGAGAGCTTCTCGTTCGAGTTCTTGAAGCAGATCGTGATCTGCAGACCCTGGTTGTGCTCGAGTTTGTCGAGCTGGACCTCGTGGAAGAGCGCCTGTTCGCGCAGACCGAGGTTGAAGTTGCCCGCCTTGTCGAAGCCCTTCGGCGAAAGGCCGCGGAAGTCCTTGATGCGCGGGACGGCGAGATGGATCAGCTTGTCGAGGAAGGCCCACATGCGCGCGCCGCGCAGGGTGACGCGGGCGCCGATCTTCACACCCTCGCGGGTGCGGAAGTTGGCGACCGCCTTCTTGGCCTTGGTGACCGCGGCGCGCTGGCCGGCGATCAGCGACAGATGCTCGGCGACGACCGAGAGGATCTGGCCATCGGCGACGGCGCGGCCGACGCCCATGTTCAGGCACACCTTCTCGATGCGCGGGCCGGCGAGGCGGTTGGTGATGCCCGCGGCCTTCAGGATGCCGGGGATGGCTTCCTGGTAGGTGGCGCGGGAGGTCTTCTGCAGCTGGGGAGCGCTCATGTGTCTGTACCTCAGCCGGCCTTGCCGGGGGCGCTGGAGGCGGCGAAGCGGTGGCCGCTCTTCTTCGCCACGCGGACGACGCCGGTCTCGGAGCGCTCGTGGCGAACGCGGGTGGGCTTGTTGGTGGTGGGATCCAGCAGCGCCAGGTTGCTGACGTGGACCGGGCGCAGACGGCGCTGACGGCCGCCTTCGACGCCGGCCTGCGGGTTGGCCTTGACGTGCTTCACCTGGTACTGCGCGCAGTCACCCTCGACGATCGCGCGCTGGAGGCGCGGGAACACGCGGATGACGGTGCCGGTCTTGCCGCGGACGGCCTTGGGGCCGGTCAGCAGGACGACCTTGTCGCCGGTGCGGACGTGGCACTTGGCGTCGTTCGGCAGTTTGGGCTTCTTGACTTTGCTTGCCATAGGTACCTCAGACCACCTCGGGCGCGAGGGAGACGATCTTCATGAAGTTGCGGGCGCGCAGCTCGCGGGCGACGGGCCCGAAGATGCGGCTGCCGACCGGATTGAGGTCCTTGTCGAGCAGCACGACGGCGTTCGAGTCGAAGCGGACCCAGCTGCCGTCCTCGCGGCGCAGCGGCTTGGCGGTGCGGACGATGACCGCCTTGCACACCGCTTTCTGC
Source organism: Planctomycetota bacterium (assembly GCA_017302815.1). Classification (GTDB taxonomy): domain Bacteria; phylum Planctomycetota; class UBA11346; order UBA11346; family UBA11346; genus UBA11346. The sequence goes on along the minus strand of JAFLCQ010000109.1, from coordinate 6,923 downwards.
TTCACCTCGGAGGTCGGGATGGCCTTCTTGACCGTCACGACGATGATGTCGCCGACCGAGGCGTAGCGACGCTTCGAGCCGCCGAGCACCTTGATGCACATGGCGCGCTTGGCGCCGCTGTTGTCGGCCACATCGAGCCAGCTCTGCATCTGAATCATGGCAGGATCCTTGCTTCTTTCTTCAGGTTCAGACGGCCCGCTCCAGCACCTTCATCAGGCGCCAGCGCTTGGTGGCGGAGAGGGGACGGGTCTCGATGATGAGGACCTTGTCGCCGGACTTGCTCTCGTTCTTTTCGTCGTGGACGTGGAACTTGATGGTGCGCTTGACGTACTTGCCGTACTTGGCGTGGCGGTACTGCTCGGTGACCGAGACCACGCGGGTCTTGATCATCTTGTCGGAGGTGACGACGCCGATGACGCGCTTGCGGTCGCCGCGTTCGGGGGCGGCGGGGGCGGCGGCGGCGGGCTTGTCGGTCGCGGTGCTCATCAGTTGGCCTTCGCCTTCTTGGCGTCAGCGAGCTCGCGCTCGCGCAGGATGGTCTGGATGCGGGCGATCTGGCGGCGGTTGGCGCGGGTGCGGATGCCCAGGCGCTTGCCTTCCAGAGTCGTCGAGATGCGCGCCTTCAGCTGCTCGCCACGGAGCTGGCCGGCTTCGGCAGCGAGCTCGTCGGCGGTCTTGGCGCGGAGCGCCTGCTTGATGGACTTCTTCACGATGGGCTCCTTACGACCGCTTCACCAGACGGGTGGCGAGGGGCAGCTTGTGGGCCTGGCGGCGCATGGCCTCGCGGGCCATCTCTTCGGTGACGCCGGCCAGTTCGAACATGACCGTGCCCGGATCGATCCAGGTGGCCCAGTAGTCCACATCGCCCTTACCGGAACCCATGCGCGACTCGGCCGGGTGCTTGGTGATGGGGCGGTGCGGGAAGACGCGGATCCACAGCTTGCCGTTCTTGCCCAGGTAGTGGCCGGCGGCGACGCGAGCGGCCTCGATCTGGCGCGCGGTGATCCGTCCCTCTTCCAGGGCCTGGATGCCGAAGTCGCCGAAGGCGAGGCTGTTGCAGGTCTGGGCCACGTGGCCCGACTTGTTGCGGCGCGTCTGCTGCTTGCGGTGCGTGACGCGTGCGGGGAGCATCGCCATGGCTCAGGCTTCCTTGCTCTGGGTCTGGTAGCGCCCGTGGTTGATCCACACGCGGACGCCGATGGCGCCAGCGTTGGTGCGGGCGACGGCATAGCCGTAGTCGATGTTGCTGTTCAGGCTGTTCAGGGGCACCGAGCCGGCATGGTCGTGCTCGACGCGGGCGATCTCGGCGCCGCCCAGGCGGCCGCTGATCTTGATGTTGATGCCCTTGGCGCCCTCGCGCATGGCGTTCTCGACCGCGCGCTTCATGGCGCGGCGGAACGAACCGCGGCGCTCAAGCTGCTCGGCGACGTTCTCGGCGACCAGCTGGCCGCAGGCGTCGGGCTTGCGGACCTCCTGGATCTGGACCTTCACCGCGGTGCCGGCCAGCTTCTCAAGGTTCTTGGTCAGCGCGTCGATCTCAGCGCCGCGCTTGCCGATGATGACACCGGGGCGGCCGGCGTGCAGGGTGACGACCAGGCGGTCGGCCTTGCGCTCGAGCAGGATCTTCTCGATCGCGGCGCCGTAGAACTTCTGCTTCAGGTGCTCGCGGATCTTGTTGTCCTGCAGGACGAGCTGGGCGTACTTCTGGCCCTTGGCGAACCACACCGAGCGGTGCGATTCGGTCACGCCCATGCGGAAACCGGTCGGGTTGATCTTGTGGCCCACGACTCAGGCCTCCTTCTTGGCGACGGAGATGGTGATGTGGCTGTTGCGCTTCAGGCGCGCGGCCGAACGGCCGCGGCTGGCGGGGCGCCAGCGCTTCATCACGACGCCCTGGTCCACGCGGGCCTCGGTGACGACCAGATCCATGGGATCGAGGCCGCCCTGGTTGGTCGCGTTGGCGACGGCGCTGTCCAGGACCTTCTTCATCATCGCGGAGCCGCGGCGCAGCTCGAAGGCGAGGATGTTGACGGCTTCCTCGACCCGCTTGCCGCGGATGAGCTGGCAGGACAGGATGGCCTTGCGCGGGCTGATGCGCGCGTTGCGCGCGATGGCACGGAACTGCGGATTGCTCACTTGGGGGCCTCTTCCTTCTTGGTGCCGCCGTGGCCGCGGAAGGTGCGGGTCACGGAGAACTCGCCCAGCTTGTGGCCGACCATGTTGTCGGTGATGGTGACCTTGGTGAAGGTGCGGCCGTTATGCACCTCGAAGGTGTGCCCGATGAAGTCGGGGACGACGGTGCAGGCGCGGGACCAGGTCTTGATCGGAGCGTGGGTGTTGGCGGCCTTCTGCTTCTCGACCTTGGCGAGGAGCTTGAGGTCGACGAACGGGCCCTTGCGAGTGCTGCGGGACATCGGTTCAGGCCTCCGAAGTCATCGTCCGGCCGTCACGGCGGCGGATGATGAAGACGTTGTTGCGGTTCTTGTTGACGCGGGTCTTCTTGCCCTCGACCAGCGCCCACGGGCTGCAGTGCTGGCGGCCGCCGTTGGTGTGGCCTTCACCACCACCCAGCGGATGCGCGATCGGGTTCATGGCGTTGCCGCGCACGGTCGGGCGGACGCCCAGCCAGCGGTTGCGGCCGGCCTTGCCGATGTTGCGCACGTTCGCGTCCTGGCGGCCGACCACGCCGATGGTGGCGCGGCAGGTCTGGTGGACGCGGCGGATCTCGCCGCTGGGCAGGGCGAGGATGGCCTTGTCGCCATCGATCGCCATCAGGCGGGCGAAGGTGCCGGCCGAGCGGGCCAGCTGGCCGCCGCGGCCCGGCTGCAGCTCGACGTTGTGGACTTCGAGGCCCTGCGGGACGTAGCGGAGCTCCATCGCGCAGCCGACGTTCGGATCGCCGCCGGCAGCGTAGCTGACGATCTTGGCGCCGACGTTCAGGTCCTTGGCGCCCAGCACGTAGGCCTTCTCGCCGTCCGCGTAGGTGACCAGGGCGATGCGGCAGTTGCGGTAGGGATCGTATTCGATCGCGCTGACCGTGCCGACGATCTCAAGCTTCTTGCGCTTGAAGTCGACCAGGCGGTACTGGCGGGCGTGGCGTCCGCCCTTGTGCCAGCAGGTGATCCGGCCCTGGCTGTTGCGGCCGGCGCGGTAGTGCACCTTGACCGTCAGCTTCTTCTCGGGAGCGGACTTGGTGATGTCGGCGAAGTCCGGGACCGTCGTGTGACGGGCGCCGGCGCTGGCCGCGTGCATCTTGCGGTACGGCATGTCAGACCCCTTCGATCTTCTGGCCTTCGGCCAGCTTCACGATCGCCTTCTTCCACGCCGACTCGGTGCCGGTGATGCGGGAGCGCATCCGGCGGTCCTTGCCGCGGGCGTTGAGCGTGTTGACTTTCTCGACCTTGACCTTGAACAGCGACTCGACCGCCTCGGCGATCTGGACCTTGTTGGCGTCCGGGTGGACGACGAAGGTGTACTGGTTCAGCTTCGACTGCTGATGCACGGTCTTCTCGGAGATGACCGGGCGCAGGATGATCTGGTGCGGGTTCACGCGAGCTCCTTCACCAGCGCGTCGAGCGCGGGCTTGGCGAACACCAGGTTGGCGTGGGTGAGCACGATGCCGGCGTTGAGGTTGCGGCGCTCGGCCACGTCGACCTTGGGGATGTTGCGGGTGCTCTTCAGCAGCACGGGCTTGGCGCCCTCGCTGACGATGAGCGCGCCCTTGCCCATGATGCCGATCTTCTCGAGCAGCTTGGCGACGGCGCGGGTCTTGGGCTGGGCGGGATCGAAGCCGTCGACGGCGGCGATCTTGCCCTGTTCGAGCTTCCAGCGCAGGGCGCTGCGGACGGCGATGCGGCGCTCCTGGGCGTTCAGCTCGACGACGTAGTCGCGCGGGCGGACGCTGTGGGCGCGGCCACCGCCGACCCACTGCGGGCTGCGGGTCGAACCCTGGCGGGCGCGGCCGGTGCCCTTCTGCTTCCAGGGCTTGCGACCACCGCCGGCGACCTCGCCGCGGTCCTTGGTCTTGTGGCTGCCCTGGCGCTGCGAGGCCAGATGGGCGATCAGCGCCTGCTTGAGCAGGGGCTTGCGCACGGCGATGTCGAGCTTGGCCGGATCGATCTCGATCGAGCCGGTCTTCTCGCCGGTGGCATTGTAGACAGTGACGGAGATAGCGGTCATGTCCTGCCCTTACGCCTGCTTGATCTCGACCAGCGCGCCATTGGGGCCGGGGACGGCGCCCTTGAGCAGCACCAGGTGGTGCTCGGCATCGATCGAGACGATCTTGAGGTTCTTGACGGTGACGCGCTCGTTGCCGTAGCGGCCGGCCATGGTGCGGCCGAGCGCGATGCGCGCGGGATCCATACGTGCGCCGATCGAGCCGGGGCGACGCTCGCCCATGTGACCGTGGCTGGCGACCTGGCCGGCGAAGTTCCAGCGCTTCATCACGCCGGTGAACCCGCGGCCCTTGGTGTTGCCAACCACGTCGCAGAGCTTCTTGGAGTCGAGCAGCCCGACGGTCAGCTTGGCGCCGGCCTTGGCCTCGACGCCCTTGGCGAGGGGAACCTCGCGCAGGGCCTGGCGGATGGCCACATCGGCCTTCTTGTACTCGCCGGCGATGGGCTTGGAGGCGTTGCGACGGCGCTTGCCGACCGCGACCTTGAGGGCCTCGAAGCCGTGCTTGTCCTTCGACTTCACTTCGACGACTTCGTTGGGGAGGCACTGGATGACGGTCACGGGGACGGCGACCTCGCCGTCGTAGACCCGCGTCATGCCAACCTTGGTGCCGTACAGGGCGACGGGCATGGCCTTACCTCACCGTCTGCTTGATGGTGATGTCGACGCCGGCCGGGACGTCGACCTTCGAGAAGACGTCGTTGGTCTTGGCGGTCGGCTCGAGGATCTCGATGATGCGGCAGTGGGTGCGCAGCTCGAACTGCTCACGCGACTTCTTGTCCACGTGCGGCGAGCGCTGCACGGTGAAGCGCTCGACCTTGGTCGGCATGGGCACCGGGCCGGCCACGCGCGCACCGGTGCGCTTCGCGGTCTCGACGATGTCCTGTGCGGCCTTGTCGAGGATACGATGATCGTACGCCTCGAGGCGGATCTTAATCTTCTCTTTCACGCCTACTCCCTCGGCGAACCTGCGCCGGGTCAGCCTTGCGGCTGCTGTGGGCCCTTTGGACCTCGTCCGGCTCGCGTGCGAGCTGGACATCCGATGGCGGCGGGCTTGGACCCCCATCGGCGGCCCCCAGAGGTGGAGGTCTTGCGACCCCCACTTGGGTGGAGCGGCGCACTATGGGGGGACTTCGGAGAACGCAAGACCTCATTGCCTTGGAAACCGTCCGGTCGTCCGGCCGTCCGGTCGTCCGGTCGTCCCCGTGCGCTTAGACCGTTTGAGGAGGCGACGCCCATCGTACGGTCCGCCCATGCGCGCGCGTGTCCCGTGGCACTGTGGACGACCGGACGACCGGACGGCCGGACGGCCGGACGATGGGGGCAATGCCCGATGACCGGCTTCCTGGGCGAGGATCAGGTGCGACGGGTGCGCGAGGCCATCGACCTCGTGCAGCTGATGAGCGAATACACGCCGGTGCGCAAATCCGGCGCGAATTTCACCTGCTGCTGCCCGTTTCACCAGGAGCGGTCGCCGAGCATGTACATCTACACCGGCGACCAGCACTACTACTGCTTCGGCTGCAAGGCGCACGGCGACGCCATCACCCTGATCCGCGAGAAGGAGAACGTCTCCTTCACCGATGCGGTGGAGATGCTGGCCAAGCGCGCCGGCATCGAGCTGGCCTGGCAGCAGGGCTCGGGCCGCAGCCGCGACGAGCGCGGCGAGCGCGATCGCCAGCTCGCCGCCGCCGAGTTCGCCTGCGCCTACTACGAGCGCTGCTTCTGGGAGTCGGTCGAGGCGCAGGCCGCGCGCGACTACATGCTGGGGCGTCGGCGCCTGAGCGAGGAGACCTGCCGTCGCTTCCGGGTCGGCTGGGCCCCCGGTCGCGGCCAGCTCATCGACGCCGGGAGGCGTCAGGGCGTCGACCCCAACACCTTGGCTCAGCTGGATTTGGCGGTCGAACGCAATGGCCGGATGACGGACCGCTTCTTCGAGCGCGTGACCTTCCCGATCTGCGACCGCTTCGGCCACCCGCTGGCGTTCAGCGCCCGCCTGCTGCCCGAGGCCGAGGCCGCCGCCAAGGCCGAGGGCCGCGGGGTCGGCAAGTACGTCAACAACACCGACACGCCGCTTTATCACAAGTCCAGCAACGTTTTCAACTTACACCATGCGCGCCTGGCTTGTCGCGACGAACGCCGGGTGGTGGTCATGGAGGGGCCGACCGACGTGATGGCCGCCGACCAGGCCGGCTTCAAGGCCTGCGTGGCGGTGCTCGGCACCGCGCTGACCCCCGAGCACGCCAAGCAGCTGGGCACCCTGGTCGGGCGCGAGGGCAGCCTGATCATGCTGCTGGACGGCGATCGCGCCGGCCAGGAGAACGCGCTCAAGGCCGCCCGCACCTGCCTGGGCGCCGGAGTGCCGGCCAAGGTCGCCATACTGCCCGACGAGCTGGATCCGGCCGAGCTGCTGGCCGAGCAGAGCGCCGGCGCGGAGTCCAACCCCATCTTCGAGCGCGTCCTCGCCTCGGCCCGTTCCGAGTTCGACCACCTCCTGCGCGTGCTCGCTCCGCGTCCGGTCGAGCTCGACCGGCGGGCGCAGCTGGCGGTCGCCGACCAGATCATCGCCGCCATCCGCGGCGAACCCGACCGCGAGCTGCGCGATCTGCACCTGCGCGACGCCGCCGGCTGGCTGGGCCTGCCCGAGGACGCGCTCGCCCGCCGCCTCGGCGGGGAAGGGGCGGTCTCGACCGCCGAGGCCGCCGAGGCTGATGCGGCGGTGGAGCCGTTGCCGCAGCATCTTGAGGAAG
>JAFLCQ010000108.1 GCA_017302815.1 Planctomycetota bacterium | reverse complement strand
AGGCCCCCGCACCCTGCCACCGGGGGCTGGCGCCCCTGCGACCCCCCTCACTGCCACAGCATCTGGGATCTGGTTTCGCGGTACCGTCATGGACTGTGCATGCTGCATGGAAATGCAGCCATGGGCGGATCGGGGGATCACCTAGCATAGGGCATGGCGCTGACCGAACTGTTCCTCAACCGGCGATCGTCGGCCGACAGCGAGGCGACGGCGCAGCTCATCGTCGAGCTGTGGTCGACCATCGCCCAGGGCTTCCGCCAGGACGAGCAGCCGGTGGAGGGTGATGCCTACCGCAAACGCACCGCCCAGCTGCGCGAGGAGCTGGCGCAGCTGCCGCCGGGCAAAGGCCCGGACGCGGCGATGCAGCGGCGGATGATGGAGACCCTGCTCGGCTGCGTGCGCGAACGCGTCTCCTCGCTGCATGAACGCATCGACGAACTCGATGCATCGCTGCGCCAGCGCGACGCCGAGCTGCGCACGCAGCAGTTGCACGCCTCGTGGATGCAGGACGAGATGGAACGCTGCCGCGCGATGCTCGTGCGCGACCTGCGCCGTCGCGGCCTCGACACACCCGCTGGCGACCCGCCGCTGCTCAGCCATCTCCTGGCGGCCGCGACGACCACGTCCCGGCCGACCCCGATCCCGGCCGCCGTCTAGGATCGGCTGGTTTGCGGGGGCGCAGGGGCGACAGTCCAAGCGCGTCAAGATACGGCGGGGGAATGACCATAGCGCCGGCTCAAGTCGGCGGCGCTACACGGGCGTCAACAGGGGCCGCACCGCGCAGCCGGCGCAAGGCCCCGTCAGAACCCCCGGCGGATCTGCGAACCCTGGAAGCGCAGCTCGAAGCGGTAACGCGGGCGGCGGGTGCAGATGACGCAGTGGGTGGCCGGGTCGATGCGGGCCGGGATGTCTCGCTCCTCGACCGTGGCGGTAGTGCGGTAGCCGCGCTCGTTGAGGACGTCGACCAGCATGGCGAGGGCCCGCGGATCGGAGAACAGCTCGTTCTCGCTGGTGATCTTGGCCAGGCCGGTGATCGCGTGCAGGAGGATCACCGGCACGAAGTCGCGCTCGATGACAGCGACGACGCGCCTGAACAGGGCCTCGTGGTCGCGCTGGTAGCCTTCCAGGCGCTCGACCAGGTGCTGGCGGGCGGCGATCACGATCTCGCTGGCGAGCGGGATCAGGTGGATGGCGTCGAAGGTCTCCTCGTCCAGCTCCAGCGAGCTCTGGTACTGGAATTCGGAGATGATCGCGCGCTCGACCGACGCCAGGTCGCCTTGGGCGTTGATGACATGGAAGTGGAAGTGCTGCTTCAGGCTCTGCAGCACGCCATAGGTCTGCTCCATGAACACGCGGTAGCGCTTGCGGCACGCCTCCTCGGCCATGTCGGTCGCGCGCTCCTCCAGCAGCTGCCCCACCCCGGTCTCGCGCACGCGCTGGTTGTGGGCGATGATGGCGCGGCCGCGCTTCAGCTGGCGCTCGACCGACTCCTTCTCCTCGACATACAGCACGACGATCTGGAAGATCGGCTTGGGGAAGCAGGCGGCGAGGGCGTCGTGGCGGTGCGCGGCGCGCAGATCGAGCATGCGCTGGTAGAGCATCTTCACGCACTCGACCTGCACCCGCGTGCGCGGGAAGCCGTCGATCAGCACGCCGGTGGCATGGGCCGGGTCCAGCAGGCGGAGGAACAGCAGCCGCACCACGTCGGCGTCGCCGACCAGGTTGCCGGCATCCTTGATCCGCTGCATCTCCGGCGAGGCCAGCAGATCGCTGGTGACCAGCGGCGCGGCGGTGATGCCGCGTTCGCGCAGGATGAACGGGGTGTTGGTCCCCTTGCCCGCGCCTGGGGCGCCTCCCAGCCAGATGATCTCACGGGGCAGCCGCGCCTCGCCGCTCTCGACCCGGTCATGGATCGCCGCCCAGGCGGTGCGGAAGATGGTCGCCGCCTGCTCGTGCACCGCATCGGCGGCGTTGTGGTCGGCTGGCTTGGAGGGCAGGGAGGGCTGGGGCATGGGCGGCATGATCCCGACGCCGGTCGAGCCGCAACCCCGGCTCAGGCGGGTTTCGTCGTGCCGCGCTCGACGATGTCGAGATCGAGGCGCGCGCTGGCGATGGCGGCGCCGGGCTCAACCGCCAGGCGGCGGATGGCCTGCAGCGCCCAATCGCCGAACTGGGCCAGCGGCTGGCGCACGGTGCTGAGCCCGAACACGTCCATCAGCGGCTGGTCGTCGAAGCCGACGACCTGCAGATCCTGCGGCACGCGCCGGCGGCGCAGGCGCGCCTCCTCCATCACCCCGATGGCGGGGATGTCGTTCACGCACATCACGCCGTCGAGGCGCTTGTCGCGCGCCAGCAGGCGGGCGAGGGCGGCACGGCCCTCGCCGACCGTCATCGCCTGCGCGATCTCGACCGGGACTTCGTCGCCGGCGATGGCGCGCAGTCCCTCCAGGCGGTCGCGGTAGGCGTGCGCGTCGGAGGGTCCGCCGACGTAGCCGATGCGCCGGCAGCCGCGGCTGCGCAGGTAGCGGTACTGCATCTCCGAGCCCGCCCGGTTGTCGACCGAGACCGACGGGAAGCCCGGCTGCTCGTAGTCGACGAAGATGGTGGGCAGCGACAGCGAGCGCAGCTGCTCGGCGCGGTCCTCGCCGATGCGCATCGAGCACAGCATCAGCATCTCGCAGGCGCGCTCGGACAGGACGCGGTCCAGCAGGCGGTTCTTGGTCTCGCGATCGGGGACGTCGTAGATCGCCAGATCGATGCCGGCCGCAGCCAGGCCGCCGGCCAAGGGGCTGGTGACGGCATGATAGAAGGTTGCGCTGAACAGCGGCATCAGCGCCACCAGGCGGGGACGCTCGGCCCCGCGCGCAGCGAGGCGGCGGGCTGCCCGGCTGGGCCGCCATCCCAGCTCCTCGACGGCCCGGCGCACAGCCAGGCGGGTGGGCTCGGCGACCCGCGAACTGCCATTGAGGACGCGGCTGACGGTGGCGATGCCGACCTTGGCGTGCCGGGCGATATCATAGATGGTGGCGCGGCCGTCGGCGGTCATGAAAGCGCTTTCTACCTGCACCTGCCGGTATCGCCAGCGACGAAGGGGCCTCGATCAGTCGATGGCCACGCCCAGGGCGGCCATGACTTCGCGCTGGACCGTCCACATCTCCTCGCGATCGGCGGGGTCGACATCGTCGTAGCCCAGCAGGTGCAGCGCTCCGTGCAGGACGTAGAGCGCCAGCTCCTCCTCCACCGGACGCCGCCGTTCCGCAGCCAAGCGGCGGGCGACATCAAGGCCGACCGCGAGATCGCCCAGGCGCACGCGGCCGCTGTCCGGATCCGGCGAACCGTCGGGAAAGCTCATCACGTCGGTGGCGGCCGGATCGCCGAAGTGCGTATCGTGCAGGCGTCCGCTCTCGGCATCGTCGACCACCAGGACGCAGAGCAGGCGGTCGGCGATGCCGTCACGGGCCAGCGCCGCGTCGACCGCAGCCTGGGCCAGGGCCCGCGCCCGCGCCGGCACCGCCAACCCGGCCCATTCGATGCGGCAGGCCCGCTTCCGGCTCATGCGAAGTCGAGAAGCTGGTGGTCCGGGTTCTGGCGCAGGCAGTACTGCCGGTCCCATTCGCTGGGGAAGAGGACGACGATGCGGCCGCGCGCATCCTTCGCCACCTGCGCCCCGGGCGTCGGCTTGAAGGCGGCGATATCCCCCTGCAGCCAGCCGCTGCAGGTGTAGGGCAGCGGCGACAGGGTGGTCTCGACGTTCCACTCGTCCTTCAGCCGGTACTGCAGCACCTCGAACTGGAGGCGGCCGACCGCGGCGATGAAGGGGTTGGCGATGGGGTTGTCGTAGCTGCGCAGCACCTGCACCGCGCCCTCGCCGGCCAAGGTCTCCATGCCCTTGTCGAAGCCCTTGCGCTTGGTCAGGTCCGCCGGCTCGATGCGGGCGAAATGCTCGGGCGGGAACTGCGGCAGCGGCTGGTGCTCGAAGCCGGACTTCACTGCCAGGGTGTCGCCGATGGCGAAGCCGGCGTTGATCAGGCCGACCACGTCGCCGGGATAGGCCTCATCCAGGGTGTTGCGATCGCGCGCCACCAGGGTCTGCGGCCGGGACAGGCGCACCTCGCGCAGGACCTCGCCGCCGCGGACGTGCTTCACCACCAGGTCGCGCTCGAAGCGCCCGCTGCAGATGCGGATGAACGCCATCTGGTCGCGGTGCTTGGGGTTCATGTTGGCCTGGATCTTGAACACGTAGGCCGAGAACGGCGCGGTGACCGGATCCATCAGGTCGGCGCCCGCCGGCGTGACCACCTCGCGCGAGCCGGGAGGCGGAGCCAGCTCGACGAAGGCGTCGAAGAAGGGCTCGATGCCGAAGTTGGTCAGCGCCGAGCCGAAGAACACCGGCGTCACCTTCCCGGCCAGGAATGCGGCCTGCGAGAAGGGGTTGCCCGCGACCTCGAGCATCTCGAGATCCTCGGCCAGCTGACGGCGCAGCTCCTCGGGGATGGCGGCCTGGGCCTCGGGCGAGTCCAGCGGCACCTTGCGCATCGCCGCGCGCTGGGCGCCGCCGACCGAGGTCTTCTCGAACAGCGCCAGCTCGCGGGTGCCGCGCTCGGCGACGCCGACGAACTCGCGGCCGCTGCCGATCGGCCAGTTGATGGCGCTGGCCTGGATGCCCAGCACCTCCTCGACCTCGGCCATCAGCTCCAGCGGGTTGCGCGACGGCAGGTCGAGCTTGTTGATGAAGGTGAGGACCGGGATGCCGCGCAGCTTGCACACCGCGAACAGCTTGCGGGTCTGGGTCTCGACGCCCTTGGCCGCGTCCAGCACCATGATCGCGCAGTCGGCGGCGGTCAGGGTGCGGTAAGTGTCGGCCGAGAAGTCCTGGTGGCCGGGCGTGTCGAGGACGTTGACGACATGGCCGCGGTACTCGAACTGCATCGCCGAGCTGGTGATGGAGATGCCGCGCTCCTGCTCCATCGTCATCCAGTCTGAGGTCGCCAGCTTGCCGCCCTTGCGGTTCTTGACCATGCCGGCGGTGCGCAGCAGGCCGCTGTAGAGCAGCAGCTTCTCGGTCAGGGTGGTCTTGCCGGCGTCGGGATGGCTGATGATCGCGAAGGTGCGCCGGCGGCTGGTCTCGCGGGCGAGGATGGCGTCTGCTGCAGGGTCCATGGTTGCGGGCGGCGGGACTAACGCCGGGGGCGGACCCGGGCAAGCGGGAAAACGACCAGGGCCGGCGCGATGCGCCGGCCCGGACGAAGCGACCGTGTGGACAGCGGCCTACTCGCCGAGGGTCGCCGGCTGGTTCTCGGCGGCAGCCTGGGCCTTCGCCGCCTGCTCGATCACGCCGGAGAGACTGGCCTTCAGGGACTCCAGCGACTTGTCGTACTCGCTCTTCTTGCCCAGCGGGATGATGCGCGGGGTGATGAAGATGGTCAGGTTGCGCTTCTCGACGGTCTGGCGCTCCTTGCGGAAGAACCAGCCGAGGACCGGAAGGGTGCCCAGGCCCGGCACATGGCCGTTCTGCTTGCTGTCCTTGTCCTTCAGCAGGCCGCCGATGACCGCCGTACGGCCGTCACCCACCATGATGGTGTGCTTCAGCTTGGTAGTCGACTTGTCCGGCAGCTGGATGCTGGAGGCGTTCTCGCCGGACCCGGAGGTATAGGTCTTGAGCTCGGCCTCGTCGTTGCTGGCCTCGAGCTGGATCTGCACGAAGCCGTCGGCGGTGATATGCGGCTTCAGCTTGATGTTGATGCCATCCTTCACCGGCGAGGTCGAGGCCTCCTTCAGCGAGCGGTTGGTGACGCCGTTGTCGGTGGTCACCGTCTCCTCGGCAAAGCGGATCTCGCGGCCGACCACGATCTCGGCCTCGGTGTTGTCCAGGGTCAGGACCTGCGGCGACTGGATCACGTCGGTGCTGGTCAGCGAAGCGATGGCTTCGAAGGTCATGTTGGCCGAATTGAGGCCGCTGCTGCCCGGACCGACCGCCCCACGGGAAATCGCCGTCTGGCTGGTGAAGTTGCCGCTGCCGAAGGGCGTGAAGCTCTGCGCCACCGTGCCCAGGCTCTCGACGTCGAAGTTCAGGTTGATCGGGTCGAAGCCGAGGCCCTGCACGTCCTTGGTCGAGTAGTCGACGAACTTCATCTCGATCAGCACCTCGCGGGTGCGCTGGTCGATCTGGTCGGCCAGGCGCTGCGCGGCATCGAGGGCCACCGGCGTCCCGGTCAGGACCAGGCTGTTGGTCGGCTCGTTGATCTGGATCGCGCCGTCGCCCATCGCCGGCTTGATCGCATCGGCGATGTCCTTGGCGCTGCCGTAGTTGACGCGCAGGACGCGGGTCTGCTGGTCCTTCTGCATCGAGGACGGGCTGACGATGCGGATGATGTTGTATTCCTGCTCGACCCAGGCCAGGTCGACGGTCTTCACCACCACGTCGAGGGCGTAGCGCCAGGGCACACCCTTCAGGGTCATGCTCAGGCGCTTGGAGCTGCCGGCGACCTCGCCGGACATGATGATGTTCACGTCCGCGGCGCGGGCGATGGCCTCGAGGACGACCGGCAGGCTGGCGTCCTGGAAGCTCATCGAGACCTTCGGGGGGCGGGTCAGGATCCACACCCGCGGGCTCTTCCGCTCGATGACCAGGTCGTACTTGGCGGCGATGCTTTCGACCGCCTCCTGCCAGGTGACGTTGGCCATGCGCAGGGTGACGCGCGGCTGCTCCTGCTCGTAGCAGACGATGTTCACCCCGGCACGGCGGCTGATCCACTGCAGGACCGTCTCCAGCGGCTTGTCGCTGGTCTCGATCGTCACCGTCTCGGCCGTGCCGCCCGCCTGGGGCTGCGTGGCGGGAGCGGCGGCGTCGCCGGCCTGGGCCGCCGGGATGCCGAGGGCGAGGACGACCAGGCTGGGGATCACGATGCTGCGCAGACGCATGGGGATGTCTCTGTATCGGCTTTAGGGCGTGGAGCGGGACTGTTCGACGTAGACCGGGAACTCGAAGCGCCGACGCCCGAAGACGAAGCGGAAGTCGACGCGGTCCTGGTCGATGTTGATGACGACGCAGTCCTTGACCCGGTCATTGACCGACAGGGCGCGGTTCTCGCCGTCGATGATCGTCATGCGCTGGCCATCCTGCGACCACAGGACGCCGAGCACCTGGATCTTGAGCGCCTCGAAGGCCTTCTGCGCATCGTCGCGGATCTTCGCCTCTTCGGCCTGGGCACGGTAGGTACGCACGCTGACGATGATCGAAGCGACGTCGGGACGCGACAGGTAGGGTTCGAGCGGCTTCAGGGTGTTGTCGGCCGCGCGCATGGCCTCCTCGAACTGGCGGGCGGCCACCAGCTGGCGGACGCGCGCCTCCTCCGATTTCGCCCAGGCGACGAGCTGGTCGATATCGTTGGCGGCCTGCGGCTGGTCGGACGGACGGCCGCCCGGCAGGGGCGAGCGCTTGCCCTCGGATTCGCGCGCCTTGGCCTGGCGCTGGGCGGTCAGCATCGCCTCGAGATCGATGAACACGTCAGGGCGGCCCACGGTAGGCCGGAACTGCCAGCGTTCCTCCTCGGCGATCAGATCCATGGCGCTGGGACGCTTCGCCTGCGCCGGGGCCTTGGACGGCTTCGCCGCTTCCGGCGCGGCCTCCCCGGCGTGCGCGGTCCCCATCAGGGCCAGGACGCAGAGCATGGCGGTGGTGCGCATGGCTTACTTCTTCCCGCCGGCCTGTCGGCCGCTGGAGTCGATGTAGGTGATGATGCGCAGCTGCACGCCGTGCGGCTTGCCCGTCACCTTGCCGCCGGCCTCGCTGGCGGAACTCACCCCTCCGGTGGTCAGCTGGATGCCTTCGACGGTCATGAAGCGCTCGTTGCGCTCGATGAGGTTGATGAACTGGATGATGCCGTCCATGTCGGCGCTGACATTGGTCTGGTATTCGATGGTCTGGTAGTCGTTGGCGGCCTTGCGCCCGGTGGTCGGGGCCGCCTCGCGGATCGACACCGACTTGACCACCAGGGCGTTCTCGCCGCTGCCGACCTGGCGGGCCAGATCCTCGATCAGCTGGCGGACCTCGGCCTTCTGCGCCTCGGTGGGCAGGCGCTTGCGTGCCGCGGCGATGTCGGCCTTCATCCCATCGAGGATGGCCTTGCGCTGCTCGTACTTGGCGGCGACGGCGTTCTGCTCGGCGATCGCCGACTGCCGTGCGGCGATCTGCGCGAACAGCGACTGCTCGTCGCCGGCACGGCGCAGGAAGGAGGGCACGCCGGGATCCTCGCCCAGCCGATGCAGGCTGCCGGCGGCGAGGTAGGAGAATCCCGAGGCGAAGACCAGGGTGGCTCCGCCGATGATCATCAGCCAGTGCTTGCGCTGCAGGTTCTTGAGGGCCTGGAGGTTCACTTCGCACCTCCCTGCGGCACAACCAGGACCTTCACCCGCCGCCACTCCAGCGGCAGGTCGGTGACCACGCGGCCGATGTCGGCGACCATGCGCGGGGTATCGCCGCGGAAGGGGTCTTCGGCATGGCCGACGAAGCCGTGCTCGCGCCAGAAGCGGCTGAGATCGACGCTCTGGAAGAAGGACTGGACGTAGTCGCCGGCCTGGTCGCGCTGCTCGCCGACGATCTTGAAGCTGGCCCGGAAGGAGTAGCTGACCGTCTCGCCAGCCGCCGCCTTGCCGCGGGCCTGGGTGGCTGCGATCGGGGCGATGGTCAGGCCGGTGCAGCGCACCTCGTAGCCTTCGCGGGTCCAACGGTTCTCGCCCTGCTGCGACAGCAGGCTGGCGAACTCGTCCAGGGTCCGCGCCCAGAACACTTTGCGGGTGATCAGGCTGGTGATGGTGCCATGCAGCGCCTCGAAGGCGGCGATCTCCTTGTCGATCGCACGCACCTTGTCAGCCCGGGCGGTGGCGGCGATGAGATCCTCATCAAGCTGGGCCAATGTCGCCTCGGCGGTCTTGATGCGGCTCATCTCGACCCAGGCCCAGGTGCCGGCGCAGGTCAGCACGATGGCGATGCCGGCAGCGGCGGCGAGCAGGACGGGGTTCACCCCGGTGCTGCGTGAGCGTCGCAGTTCTGGCGGCAGAAGGTTGATCAGGATCATCGAGCGTTCCCAAACCGGACGGGCGCGTACCGACGGCACACGGACATCCCGGCGACACGGAATCTAGGAGGACGGATTTGCGGTGTCAAAGGTCCAGTCGCCGGGAAGGACCGGGAAGCGTATCAGGCGTCCCACTCCCGTACCAGGCGTTCCTCGGCCTCATCAGCCATCCTCCGGGCCGCTTCTTCACTGCAGCGCATGGCGCTGGCAAGGGCGGCATCGTCCATGCCTGCACGCCAGCGCAGCTCCAGGGCCATGCGCTGGGATTCGTCGAGGAGGCCGATGCGCTGGTCCAGCCTGGTGATGTCAACTGCCGAAGTGGACTGCACACGGCCGGGCGGGATGGGGGACTCGATGGCCGCATCCGGGTGCTCGCGGGCCCATTTCATCGCCAGGCCACCGCCGATCTTGCGCAGCCAGGCCGCGCATTCGCCGGCATCCGGAGCCTCGGCCAGGCGCAGCCAGGCGGCGACCAGCGCCTCGCCGACCAGGCCGTCGACGATCTCCGGACGCCGCAGGCGCGCGCCGAGATAGGCGGCCAGGCGCGGGGCATGCCGGCGGGCGAGTACGGACCAGGCGCTGTGGTCGCCCAGGCGCGCCGCCGCCAGGAGCTCCTGGTCCGGATGCCCGCCGGCGCCGCTCATGCCAGCGCCCGCACCGCGTCGTCATCGAGGAACCAGTCCGTCCCGTCCCGCGGCAGCAGGCTGGCCGGGCAGGAACGGTCCGCGCCGCGTCGCCAGGCCTGCAGGGTCCAGGCCTTGGGCGCTCCGAGGCAGAGCACCGCGCGATAGCGTGCCTGGCACAGGACCGGCAGCGACAGGGTGAGGCGACGCGCCGGCGGCGTCGACGTCGAGCTGGGCCAGTGCCCAGTCGCTGGCGCTGTACGGCGTGCCGAGGTCGTAGCGGCCGCTGGCGACGAAGAGC
>JAFLCQ010000107.1 GCA_017302815.1 Planctomycetota bacterium | reverse complement strand
ACCGGGCATCCTGCACCTGCGCATCGGCAGGTTCCTGCCGGCGGCCTCGCCGGAGGACCCGCTGACCGCCACCGCCACCGCCGTGCGCGAGGCCATCCGCGCGGCCGGGACGCTGCGCGCCGCCGTCCTCGACCTGCGCGGCTGCGCCGGCGGCTCGTTGCAGGCCGCTGTCGAGGTCGCCTCGTGCTGGCTGCCGCCCGGCGCACCGATCATCGAGCAGATCGGGCGCGACCCGGCCAGAGCCCGGTCGCTGGTGGCGATCGGCCCCCGCCAGAGCGATGCGCCGGTGGTCGTGCTGGTCGATGCCGGCACCGCCTCCTCCGCCGAAGTCGTCGCCCTGGCCCTGCGCCACGGGCGACGGGCACCGCTGATTGGATCGCCGACGCACGGCAAATGGTCGGTGCAGCAGCTGTTCATGCTGCCGGGCGGGGACGCCATGAACCTGACCGTGGCCCGCCTGCATACCGGCGACGGCCAGGAGATGTCCGGCCCGCTGCAGCCGGACATCGGGCTGCAGCAGGACGCGTCGGAGACCTGGCTGCGCCTGCGCGACGAACTGGCCGGCGAGACGAGGCCATCCCCCGACCGTCAGCTGGAGCGCGCCTGCGAGCTGGCCGCGACCCTCGCCCTGGCGGCAGGACGCTGATGCACGGCGTGCATCGCCGGGTGCGCACCGCATCCGCCCGGCGCATGCATGAGGCGCATTGCCGAGGCTCCATCCGGCACCGACTGCGGCCTTCCGGGCCCCGGACGCCTTGCCGATACCGGCTCCGTCCTACGCTGCCCGTCCTGACCGAGGGGAGAACGACGTGCACCATCCCGACCGCGGCCCGCGCGGAGCGCTCCATAACGCTCTGCCGGCCCAGTTCCTGAACGGCGGCTACCGCTACTTCACGGGCAGCCTGGCCTACGTGCTGCACCGCGTCAGCGGCATCGCCCTGATCTTCTTCCTCTTCTTCCACATCCTGTCGATCACCAAGTCGCAGGCCACGCCAGAGGCCTACGACCTGATGATCCGCCGCATGCAGGAGCCGGACTTCAAGATCGGCGAGATCCTGCTCTTCGCCGGCCTGCTGTACCACGGCCTCAACGGCATGCGCATCGTCCTGGTGGACTTCGCCTGGACCCGCACCACGCACCACAAGCGGCTGTGGTGGGGCTTCGCCGTCCTCTGCGCCGCCCTGCTGGTCGCCGGCGTGATACCCCTGCTCATGCACATCAACGTCGCGCCCATCCTCCAGTCCGACGTCCTGCCCGGCGGAGGGAAGTGACATGGCCGAATACTACATATCCAACCGTGCCGGCTCCGTGCAGTGGGTCATGCAGCGCGTCAGCGCCATGCTCCTGGTCATCCTCGCCGGCGTCCACTTCGGGCTGCAGCACTTCACCAGCGACGCGGTCTCGACCGGCCTGACCGTCGCCGCCCGCCTGAACAACCCGTTCTGGCAGGCATTCTACATCATCTTCATCGTCCTGGCCCTGTACCACGGCATCAACGGCGTGGTCGGCATCGTGCGCGACTACAACCCGCCGCGCCGCCTGCGGGTCGCTGCCGAGATCCTGCTGTGGACCCTGGCCGCCTACTTCGGCGCCCTCGGCATCAAGAACGTCGCCAGCCCGGTCCCCCTGGGGACGGTGAAGGAAAGCTACGCCGAGCGCGGCTTCCCCAAGGGCGAGAGCCCGGGCAACCCGCCCAGCTTCCCCATCGCCTACGACTTCCGCGACGAGCTGCGCGAGCTGGCCCTGCTCGAATACTACCTCGAGCACCATGTCAGCCGCACCGAGGCGGCCCCGATCGGCGAGGTCTTCGCCCATGATCCCGCCGTCCGCCTGCTGTCGCTGGGCAAGGACGAGGCGGCGAAGAAGGTCGCCGCCAGCGGCGCGGCACTCGACGCCTGGGTGGCGAACACCATCGCCCTGGGACCGGTCGATCCGGCGCAGCGCAAGCGCCTGAAGACCTTCAGCTCGTCCTACGAGTTCGCGGTGTGGGCCGGCCAGGTGCGCCAGGCCGACGCCAAGCTGCGCGGCGACGTCGTCGCCCTCGGCCGCCTGTCGAACCTGCCCGCCTACCGCGCCACCGCCCTGCACTGAGAGCCCACGGACATGATCATCTCGCACGATGTGCTGATCGTCGGATCCGGCGCCGCCGGACTGTACGCAGCCTACTGGGCATCTTCCAAGGCCGATGTGGCGGTGATGTCCAAGCTCTTCCCCACCCGCAGCCACACCGGCGCCGCCCAGGGCGGCATCGGCGCGGCGCTGGGCAACGAGGAGGAGGACCACCCCCTCTGGCACTGGTACGACACCGTCAAGGGCGGCGACTACCTCGGCGACCAGGACGCGCAGAAGGTCCTGACCTACGACGCACCGCAGACGATCTACGAGCTGGAGCACCTCGGCGTGCCCTTCTCGCGCACGCCGGAAGGCAAGATCGCGCAGCGCCCCTTCGGCGGCCACACCCGCAACTTCGGCGAGCGCCCCGTACGCCGCGCCTGCTACGCCGCCGCGCGCACCGGCCATGCCATCCTCCACACCCTGTACGAGCAGTGCGTGAAGCAGGAGGTGACCTTCTACTCCGAGTTCCAGGTCCTCGATCTCGTCCTCACCGAGGACAAGTCGAAGATCATCGGCGCGGTCGCCATCGACATGCTGACCGGCGAGGTGCACACCGTGCACGCCAAGGTGGTCGTATTCGCCACCGGCGGCGCCGGCAAGAACTACGCCATCACCTCCAACTGCCAGGCCAACACCGGCGACGCGCTCGGCATCATGCTGCGCAACGGCCTGCCGCTGGAGGACATGGAATTCGTGCAGTTCCATCCCACCGGCCTGGCCGGACTGGGCATCCTGGTGACCGAGGGCGCCCGCGGCGAGGGCGGCTACCTCACCAACTGCAACGGCGAGCGCTTCATGGAGCGCTACGCCCCGACGGTGAAGGACCTGGCGCCGCGCGACATGGTGTCGCAGTGCATGTACAAGGAGGTGCTGGAGGGACGCGGCATCAACCGCACCGGCCGCATCTGCGCCGAGGACTACGTCTACCTCAACCTCCAGCACATCAGCAAGGAAGAGCTGAAGAAGAAGCTGGAGGAGATCGTCGACTTCGCCACCACCTACCTCGGCATCAAGCCGTGGGAGGCGCCGGTGCCGGTCATGCCGACCTGCCACTACTACATGGGCGGCATCCCCACCGACGTCGACGGCCGCGTGCGCAAGGACGAGGGCGAGACCGTCGTCGAGGGTCTCTACGCCGCCGGCGAGGTCGCCTGCGTGTCGGTGCACGGCGCCAACCGCCTGGGCACCAACTCGCTGCTCGACCTGGTGGTCTATGGCCGCCGCGTCGGCCTGCACGTCGCCAAGAACGTCGACGGCATCAAGCTCGCGAAGCTGCCGGACAACGCCGACAAGCGGGTCAAGGATCTGATCGCCAGGATCAAGTCCTCGACCGGCACCGAGCGCCACGGCGAGCTGCGCCGCGAGCTGTCCGAGGTGATGATGACCCACGTCGCGGTCATCCGCACCGAGGAGGGCATGAAGACCGCCCTGGCCAAGGTCCGCGAGCTGAAGAAGCGCTACGAGAACGTCGCCATCCAGGACAAGGGTGCGGTGTTCAACAGCGACCTCCTCGAAGCCATCGAGTGCGGCTTCATGATCGACTACTCGCTGGTGCTGATCGAAGGCGCCCTGGTGCGCAACGAGAGCCGCGGCGCCCACGAGCGCCAGATGGCCGGCGCCGACGGCAAGCTGGTCAAGATCTCACGCGACGACGAGAACTGGCTGAAGCACACCTTCAGCTGGCTGAAGCCCGACGGCAGCGTCGAGCTGAAGTACCGCCGTCCCTACATCATCACCGAGCACCCCGAGGACGGCTGGAGCCCGGAGATGATGGAGAAGATGAAGCCCAAGGAACGGAAGTACTAGGAGCACGCCATGAGCACATCTTCCGGACCCATCGCCGCTCCCCAGAAGGTCGTGAAGACCTTCCGCGTCCTGCGCTACGACCCGGCCAAGGACAAGGCCCCGCGCTGGCAGGAGTTCAAGCTCCCCTGCGATCCCATGGAGCGCGTCCTCACCGCGCTCAACCGCATCAAGTGGGAGCAGGACGGAACCGTCAGCTACCGACGCTCGTGCGGCCACGCGGTCTGCGGCTCGTGCGGCATGACCATCCAGGGCTCCAGCCGCCTGGCCTGCAAGACGCTGGTCAAGGACATCGACGGCGATGTCATCGAAGTGCAGCCGCTCAAGGGCTTCCCGGTCATCAAGGACCTGGTCGTCGACATGGAGCACTTCTACCACAACCTCAGGTCGGTGAAGCCCTACCTCATCACCAGCTCTCCCAAGCCGGTGAAGGAGCGCAAGCAGTCGCCGGAGCAGTTCGACCTCATCGACGATGCCAGCAAGTGCATCCTTTGCGGCTGCTGCACCTCGTCGTGCCCGAGCTTCTGGAAGAACGACAGCTACCTCGGCCCCGCCGCCCTGCTCAAGGCGTGGCGCTTCATCGGCGACAGCCGCGACGAGGCCAAGGCCGAGCGCATCGCCGCAGTCAACGGCCGCAACGGCGTGTGGCGCTGCCACACCATCTTCAACTGCAAGGAAGCGTGCCCGAAGGAGATCGACATCCCGGCCGCGCTCTCGCAGCTGAAGCGCGCCGTGGTGTTCGGCTCGGTGTCCTGATCAGGCGGTAGCGGACTGCCGGCGGGCGCAGCGATGCGCCGCTATCGCCGCGCCGACCGCGACCGTCAGGGCCAGCAGCATCTCCGTCCCGAAGACGATCCGGCTGCGGGTGTGGTAGCTGGTGCGGAACCGCTCGGCGCGTTCGGCATCCGGCTTCACGCGCAGCTCGGCGGCGGTCTCAAGCCCCTGCCGGACCACGGTCGCGGACGTGGCGTGCATGCCGAGGACCAGCAGCGCGGCCAGCAGCGGCAGGATGGCGGCCTTGATGCCGCGCTGCTTCAGCCTGCGGCCTGACGCGGCGGCAAGCAGGCAGACGATCGGGATCACGCACAGCAGCCCGGCGGCCATCTCCCACCGCCCGAGCAGTTCGCCGAAGACCAGGCCGGCGAAGGCGCGTCCGACCCCCTCCGCCTCGGCGTGATGGAAAAGCTGCGGTGCGACCAGCAGGCCGAGGACGGCATCGCCGGCGAACCACGCTGCGGACAATGCGGCGACAGCCGCCCAGAGCGCGATCATGCCGTCACATCATCGAGAGCCGACACCGCGACCACCGTGTCCAGCCTCAGGCTCACCCGCCTGCGGTTGACACGCACGCCGTAGCGCTGCGTCTCCAGGGCGTAGACGTCGCGGGTGCTGGTCCCCTCGCGCAGGTCGTGCAGGTCGGCGTCGGCCAGTTCGATGTGCGCAACCGACCAGGACTCCAGGCGCCCGAAGACGATCCACGGGCCTTCGAGGTCCACCACCACGATGCGGCCGCGCAGGGCGGCCAGGAACTCAGGATCCGAGCTCATAGGTGTCGGGATCGGCCGGGCGGCGGGCGTCGAGGTGGCGGATCAGGGTCTGGCGCATGCGCCGGCGGCGCGACGGCGCGATACGCGGGAAGAGGTTGTCGACCAGCAGGGCTACCACCGTCTCGCCATCCTGGTCCTCGAGGGGTATCTCGGCCCGCGCCATGGTGCGGTGGCCACCGGCGGACCCGATGTCGGAGAAGGCGTCGCGCGCCCGCTTGCCGACATCGCAGTGGTGGCCGTCGCTGCGGAACACCACCACCAGCCGGCGTCCATTGTCGTCCTTGCGCACGCCGGCGCAGACCACCCAGGCGATGCCGTGCGTCAGCAGCACGAGATCGGCCACCTGCACCATGATGTCGGCGGTGGGCACGTTGCCGAAGTGGATCATGCACAGATCGCGATGGACCACGCGATGGCCGATGCCCCAGGCGATCCAGTCCAGCACCTGCATGGGGATCTGCGACTTGTCGAGGCGGGCGCGGAAGGTCGAGTCGGCCCGGTGCTGCAGCAGCTCGTAGGCGGCGATGTCGGCCGGCCCGGCATTCCGCTTCAGATCGTCCGTGTCGGTGGTGATGCCATACAGCAGCGCCGTGGCCAGCTGGCGGTCGATCGGCATACCGGCCTCGTGCAGGTACTCGGCGACGATCGACGAGGTGGCGCCGTAGCGCTGGCGCAGATCGGTGTATTCCGCCTGGCATTCCTCGCGCACCGGATGGTGGTCGATCACCACCTGAGCCCGGGGCGGAGACTCCTTCCAGAAGGCCGGCTGCGCATCCACCACGGCGACCAGATCGGCCTGGGCCAGCTCGTCGGGATCCAGGCGTTGGATCTCCACCCGCAGCCAGGAGATCAGCAGCTTGTTCTGGTAGCGCTGCACTTCACCGGTGAAGCGGATCAGCGGCACGCGCCCGGCGGCGGCCCAGATCGCGCGCAGACCGAGGGCGGCGCCGATCGCATCCGGATCGGGATCGCCGTACATCAGGATGAGGGCGCGCTGGGAGCCGCGCGCCAGCTCCATGAGGCGGTCGACGCGGTGCAGGGTGGCCAGGCGCACATCGAGACGCCGGCGCACCTCGGCCGCGCTCTCGTGCAGATGCAGGAAGCCCGGCGAGCGCCTCCTGAGGACGCGCTCCGAGCCGATGACGAACTTCGACACCGTGTCGGGCAGCCAGCCGCGGATGCGCTGCGCGACATCCGCCTGGTCGACCGCCACGAAGTAGGGCGGGGGAGGCAGGTCGGCGGGCCGCTCGGCGTAGTCCGCGGGCACGACGCTGACATTCACCCCGGGATAGGGAGCCAGCTGCACTTCGAGCTCGGACGAGGCGGTGTAGACCCGTACCCGCATGCCGCCGCCGACGAAGAGGCCGACGGCCTGGACGACCTGTCCATTGTGCCCGATGATGGTGACGTCGCGGGACGCCCCCCCAGCAGGTGTGCGGCGTGGCATGGGGCGGGCACGGTAGCAGACCAGCCCCACCTGCAACCAGGGATTCCTAGAGGCTCGCCTAACATCAGTACTGGCATGGGCATGCCTTGGCATACAAGAGCGTCATGAGCGCTGCTTTGCCGATCGACCCGGATCTCTTCGACCTCCTGGTGTGCCCGTTGTCCCGCGCTCCGCTCAAGTGGGCCGATGGCCGCCTGGTATCCACCGACGCGGCCACCCGGCGCGCCTACCGGCTCGACGGCGATGTCCCGGTCATGCTGATCGACGAGTCGGTCGCCCTGTCGCAGGAGGACTGGGAGCGCCTTATGGCCCTTGATGGTCCGGTCGGTCAGGGGGCACAGGCCGTACGGACCCGTCACGGACGTGCCTGATCCCGGTTGGCGCCAGGCCGTCGTCCTCGATCACCGCGGGCATGGGCCGGCGCATCTGGACATCATCCTGGAAGGCGGCGCAACCTGTTGCACAATCAAAATTTGCAAGAATAGATGGAGTTGGCAGACAGCGCATCGGCGGCGTTATCTGACCTGCTCTGGCCCGATATCCGGTGGACGCGGCCGGATCATCCGACGGTGGCACGGCCGGGGTCGCGTCATGAGGCATAACATCGGATGGGAACTGGTGTTGGGTGACGCGACCCTGGTTCTGATCCGCAACGGGGTTGTGATCCCTGCAGGTGCGTCACACTGCCGCCCATGGGACTTGAGGACACGGGCGTAGACACGACGACGGCGGCGGCCCCGCAATCCAGCGAGCTGCTGCGCCGGCGCGATGTCCATGCCGCCGCCTTCGAGGCGACCCTGAAGGAGGTCTTCCTCGCCCAGGGCGTGCAGCTGACCGAGGCCCTGGCCAAGGCGAGCAAGGAGACCGTGGTCTACGCCGGCCGCTACCACGGCGAATCGGTGGCGGTGAAGATCTTCGTCCCGGCGGTGGAGGAGATCGAGGACGCCCTGTCCGGCTTCGGCGCCTTCAAGGTCGAGTGCGAGAAGACCATGATCCTCTCGCGCCGCAGCCCGCACATCCTCCAGGTCATGGAGTACGGCGACGTCGAGCTGCCGCGCGACCTGCCCGACGAGCTGCGCGAGTTCTTCCCGGTCCGCCTCCTGCCGTTCATGATCACCGAGCGGGCCGGCTACGGCTCGCTGGACAAGGTCATGCGTTCCGGGCGGCGGATCCCGGGCATGGACCGGCTGTCCCTGCTGGAGGCCCTGTGCGCCGCCACCGAAGGCATCCACGAGGCGCACCTGCACCACGTCGCGCATCGCGACATCAAGCCGCAGAACATCCTCGTCTTCGCCCCCGGGGTGGGCAAGATCGCCGACTTCGGCATCGCCCGCTGGCGTACCCGCCGGGCGAAGCGCGAGAGCGTCCTGCTGACCCCCAAGTACGCCAGCCCCGAGCAGGCCTTCTACGCCCTGACCGGCGAGCACGAGCAGCTGGTGGAGGTGCGCGGCGACGTCTACAGCTGGGCCATCATGGTCTACGAGCTGGTCACCGGCCATCACCCCTTCACCTGGGCGATCCGCGCCGGCATGTCGTCGAAGGACCCCATGTCGCAGCAGCGCACCCTGCTGAAGGCGATCGCCGCCAACGACCGGCGCGGCTTCGCCGCCACCGGCGACATCACCTTCGACTCGCTGATCGACAACTGCACCACCGACCTGAAGCGCCGCATCGGCGACATATCCCTGGCCAACCGCGTCCTGCGCCAGTTCGTCCAGCGCATGCGCATGCAGCTGGACGAGGCGCGCGAGCCCTCCGGCGAGCACCGCGTCCGCCGCCCCGGTTGAGAGTCCGGGCCGGTCCATAGCCTCCGCGGCCATGGACTGCTACCTCATCGACGGCGGCGCGAAGCTCTCGGGCACCATCCAGGTCAACGGCTCGAAGAACGCGGCCCTGCCGATCCTGGCGGTCTCGCTCATGACCTCCGGCCGCTGCACCTTCCGCAACGTCCCCGTCATCCGCGACCTGCAGACGCAGGTGAAGATCCTCAACACCCTGGGCATCGAATCGACCTGGCACGGCCACGAGATCACCACCCGGGTGGTCGACACCTACAACAGCACCGCCCCCTACGAGCTGGTGAAGACCATGCGCGCAGGCGTGTGCGTCCTCGGCCCCCTGCTGGGCATGCGCGGCCAGGCGACGGTGTCGCTGCCCGGCGGCTGCGTCATCGGCGAGCGTCCGATCGACCTGCATCTGAAGGGTCTCGCCGCCCTCGGCGCCGAGGTCACCCTCGACCAGGGCAACATCCACGTCAAGGCGCCGCGCGGCGGCCTGAAGGGCGCCACCGTCTATCTCGGCGGCAAATTCGGATCATCGGTGCTGGCCACCGACAACGTCATGTGCGCAGCGGTCTTCGCCAAGGGCACGACCGTCATCGAATGCGCCGCCTGCGAGCCCGAGGTCGTCGACCTCGCGGACTGCCTCAACGCCATGGGCGCGCGCATCGAAGGCGCCGGCAGCCCGCGCATCACCATCCACGGCGTCCGCCGCCTCAAGGGCGTAGACTGGACGGTGATCCCCGACCGCATCGAGACCGCGACCTTCCTGATGGCCGGCGCCATCACCCGCAGCCCGATCACCGTCGCCGGCGGACGCCCCGACCACCTGCTGGCGGTGCTGGACGTCCTGCGTCAGATGGGCGTCGAGGTGAAGCGCAGCGGCAACCGCATGACCGTGGTGCCGTGCGAGCGTCCGAAGGCGGCCGAGCTGGCGACCCTGCCCTATCCGGCCTTCCCCACCGACGTGCAGTCGCCGATCCTGGCCCTCATGTCGATCGCCCAGGGCACCTCGATCGTCACCGAACGCATCTACCCCGACCGCTTCATGGCCGCCGCCGAGATGAAGCGCCTGGGCGCCAACATCGCGGTCAGCAACGGCCAGGCGGTGATCCAGGGCGTCGAGCGCCTGTCCGGCGCCCCGGTGATGGCCAGCGACCTGCGCTGCGGCGCGGCGCTGGTGATCGCCGCCCTGGCGGCGCAGGGCCAGACCCGCATCAGCCGCATCTACCACGTCGAGCGCGGCTACGAGCGTTTCGAGGAGCGTCTGCGCAAGCTCGGCGCACGCATCGCCCGGGTCGCCGAGGACGCGCCGCAGTCCGCCGTCGCGGCGGCCGAAGCCTGAACATGGCGTCGCTCGCATCGCGCAGCGTCGGCGGCCTGGCCCAGGCCCT
>JAFLCQ010000106.1 GCA_017302815.1 Planctomycetota bacterium | reverse complement strand
CGACGACCTGGCCGCCGCCCGCGGCGAGCGCGATGCCCTCGCTGCCAAGCTGCGCACCGTCGAACGGCGTCAGGCCGACGAAGCTGCTGCCGCCGCCAGCCTGCGCTCGCAGGTCGATGCGTTGCGCCGCAAGCTCGAGAAGAGCGAGTCCGAGCATCGCGACGAGCTCGGCAAGCTGCAGGAACGCCTCGACGCCGCCCTCGACGAGGGCCGGCGCCACAAGGAGAAGGCAGCCGGACTCCAGGCGAAGGTCAAGACGCTGACCAACATCTGAACCTCCACGCATCCTCGACCGCGGCGGCGCGGTCGAGGATGGACGCGACCGCTTGTGGGCGGTTGCGTTGTGGTTTGAAATGGTAACGATACCAAACATGCATAAACGCGATGTATTGCTGCTGGTCTCGTTGCTCGTGGCGGCCGGGCTGGCGGCTGGTGAGCCGACTGCCCAGTCCGTGCTGGCGACGCCGTTCGGCGACCACGCCGTGCTGCAGCGGGATCGCGAGGTCGCGGTGTGGGGCTGGGCTGAACGGGGCACGGCGGTGCAGGTGGCCCTGACCGCAGGCGGAACGGCCGTCGCCAACGCCAATGCCATCGCCGGAGCGGATGGACGCTGGGTGGCGCGACTGCCACCGCGTCCCGCGGGCGGGCCCTATGACCTGACGGTGGAGGCAGGGTCGCGCAGCGCGATCGCACGCGATGTGCTGCTCGGCGACGTCTGGCTGTGCTCGGGTCAGTCGAACATGGAATGGACGGTGGCGAACGCGAAGGATGCGCAGGCCGAGAAGGCGGCGGCACGCCATCCCCGCATCCGCCATCTGGCGGTGCCCCGCCGCATCGCCGGCGAGGCGCAGCCTGCGTTCAGCGCGGGCTGGACGGTCTGCTCACCGGAGACGGTGGCGGCCTGGACCGCGGTGGGCTATTTCTTCGCCCGCACGCTGGAAGCCGACCTCGATGTGCCGATCGGTCTGGTCAATGCGTCCTGGGGCGGGACGCGGGCGGAGTGCTGGACCAGTGCCGAAGCCCTGGTGGCGCTGCCGGTCTACGCCCCACGGGCGGCCGCCTTCGCCGATCTGTACCGCCGCTGGAGCGAGCAGACCGCCCGCAGCGGACCGGACTACGACAGCCTGGTGCGCGCGTGGTACCGAGCCAACGACCCGGGCAGCGCCGGCGAGCGCGCGGCCTGGGCGGATCCCGGCCTGGCCATGGCCGACGGTTGGCGCGAGATCGAACTGCCGGCCAGGCTGAAGCAGGCCAAGGCGGTGCCGCAGGACTACACCGGCACGATCTGGCTGCGCCGTGACATCGAGCTGCCGGCCGACGCGGCGGGCAAGGGCGGCATGCTCAACCTGATCCGGGTGAAGGACATGAACGCCGCCTGGGTGAACGGCGCCAGCATCGGCGACAGCGAGCAGGTGAACTGGTTCCGCAAGCAGCGCATCCCGGCCGGGTTGCTGCGCGCCGGGCGCAACACGGTGGCGGTGCGGCTGGTGTGCCTGGAGGGCGAATGCGGACTGACCGGCAAGGCCGAGGAACTGGCCCTGACCCCGGAAGGCGCCGCTCCGGTTGCGCTGGCCGGACCGTGGAAGCTGCGCCTGGGCACCGCGTTCGCGGCTGCGCCGCCGATGCCGGTACGCTATGACCGGGTGCCCGCCGCCACCACGCTGTACAACGGCATGATCGCGCCGCTGCAGCCGATGAGCCTGCGCGGGGCGATCTGGTACCAGGGTGAATCCGACACCGACATGGCCTTCCACTACCGCAGCCTGCTACCGGCGATGATCGGCGACTGGCGCGCGCGTTTCCAGCAGCCCGAGATGCCCTTCCTGATCGTACAGCTGGCCAACCACATGGGCCGCCAGACCAGGCCCGAGACCTCGGCCTGGGCCGAGATGCGCGAGGCGCAGGCCCTGACCGCGCGCGAGGTGCCGGGATGCGGTCTGGCGGTGACCATCGACATCGGCGAGGCCGAGAACATCCATCCGGCCAACAAGCAGGAGGTCGGTCGCCGGCTGGCGCTGGTGGCGGAAACGCAGGTCCACGGCCGCGCGGTCGCGTCCAGCGGACCCCGCTTCCGCTCCGCCACCGTCGAGGGCGCTGCCATGCGATTGGCCTTCGACGCCGCCGACGGCCTCGCCTCCAGTGACGGCCGCGAACTGACCGGCTTCACCATCGCCGGGGCCGATCGCAGGTTCGTCTTCGCCCAGGCGCGGATCGATGGCGCCTCCGTGGTGGTGTCGGCCGCGACCGTGGCGCAACCGGTGGCGGTGCGCTATGCCTGGGCCAACAACCCGCCCTGCAACCTCACCAACGCCAGCGGCCTGCCGGCCAGCCCCTTCCGCAGCGACGACTGGCCCGGCACGACCTGGCCGAAGTGACGCGGGATCAGAAGTCGCTGCGGCCTGCCGGCTGCGTCTCGGCCTCGACCTTCTCGGCGGGCAGGATGGCGCCGGCGGGCAGCGGCGGATCGGCGGGCAGCTGGATGCGCGACGCATCCGTCGGCGAGGCTTTCCCGGACGAGTCGTAGCTGCTCCACGGTGCGACCGCCCGGCCCTGGAGGCAGGGTCCAGCGGCGAGCAGCCGACCGCCCGCATCGCGGAGCTGCCACAGACCGCAGCGTGCGCCGCCGTTGCGGCCGTCGTACCAGCCCGAGGCCATGCCGCCGTCGGCGCTGCGGATGCGCCACCAGCCCAGGCGCGATCCCTTGTCCACCCAGCCGCTCCACTGCAGGGCGCCGGCGCCGTCGCGCTTCAGCCAGATGCCGCAGGGTGAGCCGGCGCGGTAGCCGAGTTCCTCCAGGACCGTGCCGTTGCCGGCGACGGTCTTCCACGGTCCCGCCTCGCGGCCAGCGACCAGGGATCCGCTGCGCGTCGATCCATCCGGCAGGGTGGTGCTGGACGGCGTGGCCTCGCGGCGTTCGCCGTCGATGCAGGCTTCGCCGCGGCGGTAGGCGGCCAGGCGGTCGCCGTACTCGCGTTGCATCGTGGCGCGCCTGTCCTCGGCTATCCGCTCCTGGCGCATCAGCGCGAGCGACGCCTGCTGCCAGGATACCGCATCCGGCATGCGGCCGCCGCGCGCCATGGCGGCGGCGATGGTGTCGACCTGCCAGGACGGCACGCCCTCGGCATTCGCCATCGCCTGCTGCCGGGCCGCCTCGATGACATGATCGGGGTCGAGTGCCGCCGCATCGGTCGCCATGGCCCAGACCATGTTGTTGAGCGCCGTGGCCGTGCCGCGTCCGCCGTCCAGCGCGCTGCGCCAGGTCGCGTGGTGGCGCCAGGTCTGGCGCAGCAGCCACAGGGCGCCGGGCGCGCCGGTGAAGACGCTGTCGATGTCTATGCCGGCCGCGGCCGCCTGCGTGATGCGGGTCTGCAGGGCCGGCGTCAGCACCGGCGAGCCGGCGGCCGACAGGGTATCGACGGCGAAGCTGCCGCGCTTCCACATCGAGCCAGCGTGCAGGGCGATCAGCAGACCGCGCTGCGCCAACCAGGGCGAGGCGGCGTGCAGACGAGCGATGCTGTCGCTGAGCGCCGCGGCATCGCGGTCGATCACGGCCGGTCCGATGCGGCCGATGGCAGCCGCTGCCGCCAGCGTCGGCGTCTCCTGCGCTGCGATCAGGGCTGCGACCATGCGCTGCCGCTCAGGCTTCTCCCAGATCAGGGCGCTGCGGTAGGGCCAGCCGC
Organism: Planctomycetota bacterium; assembly: GCA_017302815.1. Lineage (GTDB taxonomy): Bacteria > Planctomycetota > UBA11346 > UBA11346 > UBA11346 > UBA11346. Next base: position 6,406 of record JAFLCQ010000106.1, on the reverse strand, counting down.
CGTGGTTGTCGGGATCGAGGATGGCGGCCATGCACTGGCCCAGATAGGCCGAGACGTCTCCTGATGTGCCAGGCATGCCGGAGCCGACCACGCGCCGTGCGACGGCGGTGCATGCGCCTGTGCTCGGCGGAGTGGGACCGGCCATCGCGGCCAGGGTGCGATCGAGTTCATCGTCGCCGGTCACGATGGTGCCGGCCTCCACCGCCTCGGCGATCGGCCAGGCCGGATGCAGGGCGCGGAACATCGCCTCGTCCGCATCGTCGACCGGCTGGGCGCGTCCTTCCGCGACGGCGCTGGCCCACCACCAGTCGGCGACGCGCTGCAGATAGGGGGTTGGCATCGCCACGGCCATCGGAGCCGGCAGCGAGCCGTCGGCGGCCAGGCGCAGGTCGAGCAGATTCGGCAGCCAGGCGGCTTGGCCGGCATCGCCCAAGGTGCGGACGGCCAGCTGCACGCGCAGGGGCAGGGCTGCCCAGGCACGCTGCCGATCCGCAGTCAGTCCGGCGGGGGTGGCCTGCGGGAGGTTGTCGAACCAGACACCCCAGCGCCCCCAGGCCGCGAAGGCCGGCAGGCGCACATCCTCGGGCTGGGCTCCGGCGCGCTGGATGCGTCCGCGGTTGTCGGCACGCGCCGCGGCGATGCGGACCACCAGGGCGAATTCGTTGTCGGAGACGGCATGCATCCCGCCGGTGGCCAGGGCGATGTCGCCCGGCCGCAGGCCGATCGCACGCGCTGGCATGCCCTCGTCCACCGAGCGCACGCGGACGCCTTCTCCGGCGGGCTCCTGCATCCAGGTCGGCCGCGGCAACGGCCAGAATGCCTCCGGGCCATCACCCTCGGCGGCACCCAGGCCGCATGCGGCGACGACGGACAGGAGGAACGGTACGGTGCGCATCCCGGCACCCTAGCCGACAGGCTCGACTGTAAAGCCGTCCGATCGTCGCCTCAGCGGCGAGTCGCCGCCACCGCCTCGGCGGTCAGCGTGGTGACCTTGGCCCAGTCGCCGGCCGTGATCAGCTCGTTGGTGCAGATCCACGATCCGCCGCAGGCCGCGACCGCCTTGATCGCCAGGTATTCGCCGATGTTGGAGGCGTCGATGCCACCGGTGGGGACGAAGCGCAGGCCGCCGTAGACCGCGGCCAGGCCCTTCAGGGTCTTGGCGCCGCCGAAGCTGCCGGCGGGGAAGAACTTCACCACCGTGAGGCCGTACTCGAGGGCCATCTGGATCTCGGTCGGCGTGACCACGCCGGGGATGATCGGCACCTGGTTGGCCAGGGCCCACTCGACGACCTTGGGGCCGAAGCCGGGGCTGACCAGGAAGCGCGCGCCGGCATCGACCGCCGCCTTGGCGTGGTCGACGGTCAGCACCGTCCCGGCGCCGACCAGGATGTCGCGGTCGGCGGACATCGCCTTGATCGCAGCGGCGGCGGCGGCGGTGCGGAAGGTGATCTCGGCGCACGGCAGGCCGCCGGCCTTCAGCGCTGCGCCGAGGGGGGCTGACTTCGCCGCGTCATCGATGACGACGACGGGGACGATCTTGAGGGATGCGAGGGTGGGGATGAGGTCCATGGGATTCCTTAGCGCTGCACGCGGGCGCTGCCGCCCTTGACCAAGGCCTCGACCTCGGCCTTGGTGGCCATCGAGGTGTCGCCGGGTGTGGTCATGGCGAGGGCGCCGTGCGCCGCGCCGTAATCGACCGCGGCCTGTGGGCCGAGGCCGGCGAGGAAGCCGTAGGCCAGGCCGGAGGCGAAGGAGTCTCCGCCGCCGACGCGGTCGAAGATCTCCACATGCTTGCGGTCGGGGGCCTGGAAGAACCGCCCCTCGGTCCACAGCACCGCGCTCCAGTCGTTGTCGGAGGCGCTGTGCACCTCGCGCAGGGTGGTGGCGACGGCCTGGAAGTTGGGATAGGCCTTGGTGGCCTGCGCGATCATGGCCTGGAAGTTGGCGGGATCGAGGGCGCTGCGGTGGTCATTGAGACCCGGCACCTCGAAGCCCAGCGCCATGGTGAAGTCCTCTTCATTGCCGATCATCACGTCGACGTGCTTGGCGATCTCGCGGTTGACCTCCTGCGCACGCTTCGTGCCGCCGTAGGCCTTCCACAGGCTGGGGCGGAAGTTGAGGTCGTAGCTGACGATGGTGCCGTGTTTGCGCGCGGTGTGGGCGGCCTCGATCACCACCTCGGGGGTCTTCTCGCCCAGGGCGGCGAAAATGCCGCCGGTGTGGAACCAGCGCACACCCTTCTTCCCGAAGATGTCCTCCCAGTCGAAGTCGCCCGGCTTCACCTGGCTGATCGCGGTGTGGCCGCGGTCCGAGCAGCCGACGGCGCCGCGCAGGCCGAAGCCGCGCTCGGTGAAGTTCAGGCCGACGCGGCAGTTGCGACCGAGGCCATCGTAGGGCACCCAGCGGATCAGCGAGGTGTCGACGCCGCCCTGGAGGATGCAGTCCTCGACCAGTCGCCCGACCTGGTTGTCGGGGAAGGCGGTAGCCACGGTGCTGCGCAGGCCGAAGCAGCGGCGCAGGCCGCGAGCGACGTTGTACTCGCCGCCGCCCTCCCAGGCCTGGAAGGAGCGGGTGGTGTGGATGCGGCCGGCGCCCGGATCGAGGCGCAGCATGATCTCGCCCAGCGAGAGGGCATCCCAGGTGGTGGAGGCGCGGTCTTTGATCTGCATGCGGGCATTCTGCAGCCGATGGGTGTCGTTCCAAAAGTATTCCATCTGGATGTTGATGTTCCATCATATAGAACGGCAACATGCTGCGACCGCTACAGGAGGGACTGCTGCTGCTCGAACGCCTGAGCGACCAGCCCGAGGCGCTGGCGATCAGCGATGCGGCCCGCGTGCTGGGCTGGCCGAAGAGCCGCGTGCATCGCATCCTCGCCGCCCTGGTCGCCGCCGGCTACGTCGAGCAGGACGCCGACCGCCGCTATCGCGCCACCCCCAAGGTCCTACGTCTGGCCAGCGGCACCATGTCGCGGCATCCGCTGCGGCAGCAGGCCCTGCCCTTCCTGCGCCGCGCCTGCGCCGAGACCGGTGCCGACGCCACCCTCTCGGTGCTGCATGAGGACCGCTCGCTGGCCATCGCCACCGACAGCGCCACCGGGGATCCGGCGGCGGATCCGTTCTCGATGCTCGGACGCAGCTCCTGGCTGCATGGTGCGGCGAACGGCAAGGTTCTGCTGGCCTGGTTGCCGCTGGTCGAGCAGCGCGACCTGCTGGCGCGGCTGGAGCTGCCGGCGCTGACCCGGCGCACGATCACCGATCGCGCCCGGCTGGCCGCCGAGCTGGAGCGCGTGCGCGAGCGCGGCTGGGCGGTGAACGACCGCGAGAACCATCCCGACGTGTTCACCGTCTCGGTGCCGGTCTTCGACGGCTTCCACCGCTGCGTCGCCGCCGTCGGCCTGTCGCAGCGCCCCGACGCGGCCGACGAGAAGCGCTCCGTCGCCGTCCTGCGCCGCGAATCCGCGGCCCTGACCCGGCGCATCGCCGGGGTGTGATCCTCAGCCGGGCAGCCGTCCGCACTGGCGCAGGTGCAGCACCATGCGCTGGTCGGCGTGGCCGATGTGCGACAGCAGCCAGCCTTCCAGGAATTGCAGCACCACCGTCGAGTCGACCCGCCGGCCGTCGAGATGGTCGTTGCGGAAGCCCATGAGGATGGCGCGGGCGCGGTGGTGTTCGCGACGGTGGTCGTCCAGGCCGGGATAGGTGGATCCCTCCATCAGCGACTCCTCGCGCGCGAAATGGCGTTCGGCGTAGGCCGCGAGCGCGGCGACGCCGGATCCGTCCACCGCCGTCTGGCCCCCGCCCAGGGCTGCGCGCAGGCCGCCGATCAGGGCGAACACCTCCTCGTGGTCCTCGTCCAGCTCGCGGATGCCGGTCGGCGGCGGCACCAGCACCGGTCGCGGCTGCCAGCCGGCCGCGGCGGTGAGCGGATAGACCTCGCCCTCCTCGCGGGCGACCAGACGGGCCAGGGCATCGCGCAGCACCGACCAGGCTGCGGCGAAGCCGCGGGCGTCGCGCTCGATGAGCCCTGGCCGGGTCCAGTGCGCCACGCCGGTCTGGGTCGTCTCGGCCAGGGCACGGGCCTCGCGGCGTCGCGCCTCGCCGGCCAGCCGCAGCGGCGATCCCGAGGGCATGGCGCACAGTTCGTCCAGCACCGGATCCTCGTGGGCGAAGTGCTCGTCGAGGCGGGCGCGGAACAGGCCCAGCGAGCGGCGCAGACGCTCGGCTTCGGGGGCGCTGGGCTGCAGGGGAGCCTCGATGGAGGCGGCGTGGGCGGCGAGCGCGATGTGCTCGCGGTGCAGTTCGGCGATGGCGGTCATGTGGCCTCCGGCACGGGCATGCGGACAAGGCGCACGCCGGTCGGCGTGCGCATGAGGGTGTCGAACCACCAGCCATCACGCCAGCGGTAGCGGATCTGCACCCCGCGGGCGCCTGCCGCGAGGGCGGCGCGGGCGACGGCCAGGGTGGCGACGGCATCGGCATTGCGGCCGGCCCCGCCCTTGATCAGCACCTGGTCGACCTCGGTGCAGGCTTCGAGGTCGGCGAAGAGCGCATCCAGGGTCGCGGGATCGAGTTCGGCCGCGGTCAGCCGGGGCAGGGGGTCGCTCATGCGCGGATCCTCGGCATCACCAGCACCGCGTTGCGCGGAGCCGGGCAGACATGATGGCAGATGCCGCAGCCGGTGCAGATGTCGGCGGACACCTGCGGCCGGCCGCGGGTCAGGGAGATGGCGCCCTCGACCGGGCAGCGCTCGCTGCAGGTCGTGCAGGTGGTGCCCTGGTGCGCCAGGCAGTCGACGGTCGAGATGCGTGCGGTGCCGATGCCGGGGACCGGCGCCCCCGCGTCGCGGCGCAGCACCTGCGGCGCGCAGGCGGTGATGCAGGGGGTGTCGGTGCACATCAGGCACGCCTGCTGCGCCGGGTCGATCATCGGCGTGCCGGCCGCGGCGCGCATGCGCTCGGGCGCGAGGGTGATGGCCCAGTCCTGGTCCCAGGGCAGCGGGCCCACGACGAGCCCGTCGGAGTTTTGCCGGAAGTCCCAGTCGCAGGCCACCTCGTCGCCGCGCATGTCGCACTCGCCGGGGTCGTCGGACTGGAGCAGCCTCGCGCCGGGTGGCAGGCCCGACACGCGCGCGTTGATGGCCGACTCGGGCTGCACGGCCCCGCCCAGATCGCCGTCGATGCCGGCCATGAAGACCAGCGACAGGCTCTGGGTGTTGCGGTCGACGTGCAGCATCAGGTTGGCCACGCCGAGGGCCTCGAAGCCCGTGTGCGCCGAGGCCGAGCGGTAGCCGTAGAAGGCCGTCGCGGTGCCGTTGGTGCGCAACGGGGAGACGGGCTGCGCGGGGCGCCCGGTTTGCCGCAGTGAGAAGGCCCACACGGTGCCGTTGCCGGGGCCGAGGTCGCAGGCCTCGCCGGCTTCGACGCGGGCGTTGCCGCACACCGAAGCGACGGGGCCGTCGGGTACGGCAGGGACGTCGGGCGTCGCGGGGATGTCGGGCGTCGCGGGGATGTCGGGTGCGGTCGCGGCGTCGAGGGGGGCGGGCTCGAACAGGCCCGCGCGGGCGCCGCAGCCAGAGAGGCCAGAGGAGACGAGAGACACGCACAGGGCGAGGCGGAGGGAGGGGCCCACGCGCCGACGCTATCACGCGGGAATCAGCGCGGTGGCACGACGCAGCGATAGCCGATGTGCAGGTCGCGGCCCTCGCTGTGGCGGTTCCAGGACTGGCGAGGACGGTCGTCGGTGTAGGGCACCGGGGGGATGGGGGCGCGGGTGGTGCACGCGTCGGGGCCGGGCGTCTCCGGGCGCTGAAAGACCACGGCCGGAAACGCGTCCGCGACCCACTCCAGCTCGTTGGAGGGCGCCCGCACGCTCTGCCAGGTCACGATCTCGTGTTGCAACGACGGCGTGCGCGCGAGCGACTCCCACTCCAACACCGTGGGCAATCGCCAGCCTTGAGCGCTGCACGCCGCCACCGCATCGCGATGGAGGAGATTCGTCCGTGCGCTTGACGGATTGCTTCGATCGGTCGCGCGCCGTCGCTGGATACAAAACGCGGGCACTTCGTGCATCGCGGTCCGCAGTGGTCCGACGACGCGGGGCCAGCCGGGGCGATCGGCGTCGCTGTACGGCCTGAGCCGTATGGTCTGCGCGGGCACGAACACGAATCCCTCGGGGCACCCGGTGAGGGGCTCGGGCGTTGGGGCCGTGGGTGGCGTCTGGGGCTCGGGCGGTGGCGTCTCGGGCGTGGGCGCTTCCACGCGAACAGGCGTAGGCTGCGGCGCGACCGGTCCAGGCTCGACGGTGTCGGGCTCGGGCCGCACCGTCGACGAGCGCGGGGCCGGGATGACCACCCACAGCACCAAGGCACCCACCGCCGCACCCACGAAGCCCGAAGCGAGCGCGAC
>JAFLCQ010000105.1 GCA_017302815.1 Planctomycetota bacterium | reverse complement strand
GATGCTGGCGCCCAGGACGGCGCGGAGTTTCAGCATGGTACGGCAATTGCCCCTGGGGGCTGGGGGTTGGGGGTTGGGGGTTGGGGGACGTGCACCACGACGCCCGTGATCGCGTCGCCCCCAAACCCCGTGGCCATGCAGGGGCAATGCAACCAACCCCCAACCCCGAGGGGCCATGCCGGGGCCGTCATAGCTGGAAATCCTCGCCGAGATACGCCTGCCGCACCGCCGGATCGGCGACCACCTCTGCCGGAGTGCCGGCGGCGAAGTTGGTGCCGTCCTTCATCACATAGAGGCGGTCGACCAGCCGCAGGATGGTCTCGGCGTGGTGGTCGGTGATCAGGATCGACACGCCGCGGGCGCGCAGGTCATGGATGATGCGTACGATCTCGCCGCGGCTCTTGGGATCGACGCCGGCGAAGGGTTCGTCGAAGAAGAGCAGCTTGGGCTGCACCACCAGGCTGCGGGTGATCTCCAGGCGGCGGCGTTCGCCGCCTGACAGGCCGGCGGCGCGGGCATCGCGCAGGCGGGCGAGGCCGAGCTCGTCCAGCAGCTCGCCCAGACGCCGCTCGCGGTCGGCCGGCGGGCAGTGCTCTTCCAGGACGATGCGCACGTTGTCGGCCACGCTCAGACCGGCGAAGACGGTGGGCTCCTGCGCCAGGTAGCCGATGCCCAGGCGGGCCCGGGCGTACATGGGCAGGGTGGTGATGTCGCGATCGAGGAAGGTGATGCTGCCGGCGTCGGGCTGGTAGAGCCCGACCACCATGCGGAAGGTCGTGCTCTTGCCGGCGCCGTTGGCTCCGAGCAGGCCGACGATCTCGCCGGGCTCGACGCGCATGCCGAAACCCTGCACTACGGTGCGCGATCCGAAGCGTTTCGAGAGGCTGTCGACGTGGAAGAATGCCATTGTGGAATACCCGTGGGGTCAAACCGCTTGCCTGTGCGTCCCGACCCTACCACCGCCCTCGGATGTTTCCCGACCTCTATTCAATTCATTTATTGACAATGTTTTGTGCGCACTTGTTTCAAGTGTTGCGCGGCATTCACGGAAATCACACGCCGCCTTGACCAAACGGAAGGCCGCCGGCCGATGTGGAAAACCCGTGGATCCCAGCCCCTGGATCCGATCCAAGCGGGAGGTCGCAGGCTTTGACAGGCCAAGCTGTTGGATACCGCGCATCAGCGGATGACCTTCCAGCGCTGGGGCGGGAACACGACCAGCCAGCCGCGACCGCGCAGGTTCTCCGCCGGGACGAAGCCCCAGTCGCGGCCATCCAGGCTGTGCGGGCTGTTGTCGCCCAGCATGAGGTAGGCCCCGTCCGGAGCGCGGGTGGGATTGTCGGGACCGGTGCCGTAGGCGCGGGTGGCCTCGCTGCGCGACAGTTCATCGGCCGGCTTGCCCAGGAGCTGACCGCGGACCGAGCGGGGCATGCGCACCTGGCCGGCGAAGACGTTGTCGCGGTCCTCGGGGTCCAGCCCCTGCTCGCCCAGCCGCGACAGCAGGGTGTCGGGATCGGCGGCCCCGGGAGCCGGCGAGAGGAAGCCCTTGGTGGTGTAGTGCAGATCGCGTTCCACCAGCACACCGCGCAGGCCGACGCTGCCGGAACCGCTCCAGCGCAGACCCGGCCGATGCAGGTTCGGATTCACCCAGGCCACCGGCGAGCGATGCGCCTCGGCGCCATCGATGCGCACGACGACCTGGCCATCGACATGGGCGAGATCGATGCGGTGCCCGACCGGGGTCGCCGGACCGGATGCCAGCAGGCCGGCAGCGGCGCCGGTGCCGGCCAGGCTCCAGCCGTCGGGGCGCAGGGTCAGGTCGATCGTGCGTTCGGGTCCGGGCGTGCCGGGGGCCTGCGAGACCAGGGACAGCACCGCCGAGCCCTCGAGCGCAGCGAGGTCGAAGCCGACCCGCAGATCGCCGTTCCATTCCGTCATCAGCTGGTTGATCTGGGTGCCGCGGTTGGGGTCGTCGTTGTCGGCGCTGGTCAGGCGCTTCAGCTCCCAGCGGTCCAGCTCCCAGATCGAACCCTCGCCGCCGCCGCTCCAGGCGAAGCGGGGGTGGGTCAGCCCGATACCGTCGACGCGGGTCCAGGCGTCGGCGCCGCCCAGCGGTCGCGCCGCGACCGCGCCGTCCTTGAGGTAGACGTTGCGCAGCGGCTGGGTGAAGCGCACCGGACCGCCGGCCAGGCGCAGGTCGAGACGGTCGCCGACCACCTCGACCGAGCTGCCGCCCTCGGCCGCCCACGGCCGGTAGCCGGGCTGGCCATCGACGCGGTAGATCGCCTGCCACAGCTTCTCCTGCAGGCCGGCCGGCTTGCGCGCCACGGTCCAGCCGGCGCCGTCGCGCAGGAAGACATCGCCGCCCTGGATGTAGAACTCCTCGCCGGGCAGGACGACGGCGCGCTTGACGAAGTTGCCTCCCAGCAGCGGCCGGGTCAGCGGATCGTCGAGGCGGTCGCCGTCGGCGCCGATGGCCGGTCTGGCGCGGCCGCCCTTGCCGCTCTCGATCTCGGGGACCGGGTACTGGAACACCGCCACGTCCCAGCGCTGCACCTCGCGGAAGCGGCTGGTCAGCTTGTCGACGATGACGAAGTCGCCCTTGCCCAATCCGGGATCGCCCAGCAGCATCGGCTCCATCGAGGCCGACGGGATGCGGAAGAGCTCGACGCCGAAGTGGCGGATGCCGAAGGCGATGATGAGGGCGAAGATCCAGTTCTCGCAGAACCGGTGCAGGCGGCGGCGCCACTCCACGGCGGGACGCTCGGCGGCGGCGTCCGAGGCGCCGAGGATGTCCATGAACTTCTCGCCGGAGTCGGTCATGGGCGGGATCCTCGCGCGCGGCGGACGGGTTCAACCCGCGGCGGGGCGCATGCGGTCGGCCGGCCCGAGACGGCGCTCCTGCAGGCGCATCCAGGCTTCGAGACGGCGCATGATCCAGGCATCGCGTTCGCGCGGCGGCAGGTGCGCGGGGGCGCGCATCGGCCTGCCGTAGCGGATCTCCAGGCGTGGACCGAACAGCCGCGGCAGGGCGCGTTCGCGCGGCCAGCAGCGCTCGGTGCGCCAGACGTAGACTGGGATGACATCCACCCCGGCGCGCCGCGCGAAGAGGGCGGGGCCCTCCTTGAATCGGCCCAGGCGGCCGTCGCGGGTGCGCGTGCCCTCGGGGAAGACCAGCACCGGCTTGCCGGCGCGCAGGCGCTCGATGGCCCCCTTCATGCTGCTGGCGCCGGGATTGTCGCGATCGACCGGGATGCCGCTGAAGATGTCCAGGGTGGTGCCGATGACCGGGTTCTTCCACAGGCTGGCGCGGGCGAAGTAGCACACCGGCACCGGGCTCCACATCCCGGCCTGCATGGGATCGAGGAAGCTGCGGTGGTTGCAGGCGTAGAGTACGGGGCCGTGCGGCAGCGGACCCGAGCGGCGCACAGTGGTGCGGTAGCCCCACACCATCCACAGCTTCAGCAGCGAGGTGGTGAAGAGATGCGCCAGGTCGGCAAGGCTGGGCTGGTTGCGGATCGGGGTCACTTCTTGCGGTTCAGATAGCGTTCGAGGAAGACGGCCGAGAACTCCGAGCTCTGGTAGCGGCTGGGGCCGTGGATGAGCGAGGCGAAGGTGAAGTCGCGGTCCTCCGAGCGCGGCACGCGCACGAAGGGCACCCCGAAATGCCGCGCCGCCTGGGCATCGAGGGGGCTGTCCCCGACGAAGACCGCCGCCTCGGCCGACACCGAGAAGCGCTGCAGCAGGAGGTCCAGCCGCTTCAGCACCCGCCCGTCGGGCAGCTGCAGCAGCGAGTCGGGGGCGCCGACCACCGCAGCGGTCCGCCCCGCCAGTCCGGCCTGGGACAGCGCCGCCTCGACCGCCGACTGCTCGCCATCCGAGAGCACCGCCAGCGGGACGCGCAGGCGGCGGGAGAAGTGCTCGATGAACGCGTCGACGCCCTGCCGTGCGATGTAGCTGCGATCGTGCATCTCGACCAGGGTCTCGAAGCAGTCGAGGATGATCAGCCCGGCATTGGACGGGATGATCGTGCCGCTGCCGAACTGGAACGATCCGTCGGCGGCGGCCTGGCTCATCCCAGCACCTTGGCGACGCGCTCCTCGGTACGGCGGACGCGGTCCCAGGCGCTGCGCACGACCTTGTCGGCGGCGGCGGCGACATGGGCATCGGCGTAGCCGGGGATGATACGGGCGCCGCGCTCGTCGTCGCGCTGCTTGCTCTCCTCGACCAGCTGCGCGTTCGCGCGTTCGATCTCCAGCAGACGGCGCATGCGCTCGTCGAATGTGGTCGCGGGCAGCAACTCGTCGGCCAGCTCGTGCGCGATCTCCGCCGAACCGGCGATGGTCAGGCGCCCCTCGCGCTCGCCGAGGAGGATGCGCAGGGCGTAGCGGACCAGGGCGCGGTCGTAGACCTGGATCGCCTTGCGCCGGGACTCGTCGCGCAGGAAATTGCGGCCGAGGCCGTCGATGTCGTCCTCCAGCCATACCTGCTTGGCGCCGATGACGTTGTTCAGCCGGTCCCGCGCCTGCTTGACCAGGCGCATGATGCCCGGACGCAGGACCTTGTACTCGATGCTGTGGCGGCGGCTCCGGTCGCGGGCGGCGAACTTCAGCTCGGCGCGCACGATGCCGTAGGCGTTGGCCCACAGGCCCCAGGCGGGAACGATCTCGTTGTAGGCGCGCGGCACGCGCTCGTCGGCCAGCGCCTCGACCGGCACCGAGATGAGGCTGAAGGGGAAGCGCACCTTCTGCGGCAGGGTCGAGCAGCCCATCTGCACCACGCTGTAGGGCGACTCGCTGAAGTCGGCGGGCAGGCGGACGGCGCAGCCCAGGCCCCAGAAGGTGCCCTCGCCCGGCCAGATCTCCTGGTCGGGGGCGCGACCGGTATGGTTGCTGCCGACCATGGCGCCGTAGGCGATGTTGCCCTTGCCCTCGGGCCAGAAGGCGGCGATCAGCAGCGACTGGTGGTGGAAGCCGACGAAGGGTCCGACCAGCGAGGCGGTCACCTCGCCTTTCGCGACGGCGGTATTCGGTCCGATCACCGAGCTCTCGACGCAACCGTGCTCCTCGACCGCGGCATGCTCGCACAGCACGCTGCGGCGGACGATGCTGCCGCCGGTGGCGTGCGCGCCGGGCTGCAGCACCGCCTGGGTCACCGCCGCGCCGCCGGCGATGCGCGCCGGCTCATCGGCGGTCGACAGCACGGCGACGTCCTCGACCTCGAGGGCATGGTCGATAACCGCACCGGCGCCGATCCAGGCGTCGTGGACGCGTTCGGTGTGGACCACGCGCGCGGCGCGGCGGACCCAGGCGACCGGGCTGGTGAGCGAGGCGATGTAGGCGGCGTGGGCGGCGCGGACGGCCTCAAGACCGGCCTTGTCCGCGCGCGTGCGCGCCACCAGCGCGGCATCGTCGACGGTCAGGCCGCACCAGAACGGGACCTCGCGGCCGCCGGTCTCGCAGCCCAGCGAGCGCTCCTGCGCCAGGCCGAAGGTCGCCTTGCCGCTGCAGGTGATGGCGCCGATGTCGAGCAGCACCGCCTCGCGCTCGACCACCAGCTTGGCGGCGAAGCGCACGTTCTCGATCAGGCAGCCATTGCCGACCTGGCAGTCGACCAGGGTGCAGTCGGCGAGGCCCGAGGGCAGGCGGATGCCGGGCATGACCTCGACGTCGCCAGCGCAGCGGCCGATGGCGCAGCGGCCGCGCAGGGTGACCCGGCGCATGCGGAAGCAGTCGAAGTCCTCGGCCACCTGCACATCGCTCCAGCGGTCGGCGCGGCAGCCGGCAGCCTCCAGCACCGCGATCTCCTGCGGCGTCAGCGCGCGCAGCAGCAGACCGAGGATGTTGTCCGGGCGCTTGGCGGCGATGCGCGCCGCCTCGACCATCTCGCTGGCGGCGCCGATGCGGCGCGCGACCTCGGCCAGGTCCGCCGGCGGCGGGACGCGGCCGAGGCAGGGCAGGGCGTCGGTCGCGGCGCCGACGGCGCTCACGACAGCTCCTCGACGGTGTCGGCCGGCAGCTGCGAGATCGCCGCCTGGTCGGTGATCAGGGTGAGGTCGCGATGCGCGGTGAGCAGGCTGGCAGGCATGCCCGGGCCGACGCGGCCGGTGACCATGCGCGCGACCGGTTCGGCCTTGCCGATGCCGGTGGCGATGATGAGCACGCGGCGGGCATCGAGGATCTGCGACATGCCCATCGAGACGGCCTGCGACGGCGTCTCGTCGAGGGTGGTGAAGCGCTCGCCGCCCGAGATGGCGGCCACCGTCGACGGCGTGAGGTCGACGACGCGGGTGCGGCTCTTGGGCGAGGAGCCCGGCTCGTTGAGACCGACGTGGCCGTTGTGCCCGAGGCCGAGCACGACCAGGTCGAGACCGCCGCGGGCCTCGATCAGCAGATCGAAGGCGCGGCATTCGGCATCGAGGTCGAGGGTGTCGCCGCGCGGCACGAAGGTCTGCTCGCGCGGGATGTCCACCTGGTAGTAGAGGTGGGCATTCATCAGGTAGCGCGTCGAGCGGTGGTCCTCGGGCGGCAGGCCGACGTACTCGTCGGTGCTGAAGGTGCAGACCTTGCGGAAGCTGAAGCCGCCGTGCTTGTGGTAGCGGCGCACGAGCAGGCTGTAGGCCAGCAGGCTGGTCGACCCGGCCGACAGCCCCAGGCGCAGGGCCGGCTTGGCGGCCAGCGACTCGGCGAGCATGACGGCGAGACGCTCGGCGGCGCCGTTGCGGTCGGGGCAGACGATCAGCTTCATGCGCCGACGAATCTAGGACCCCGGGCGCTACCCGACAAGCGATCACCGTGCGCCCCCGCGGAACAATTCCTCCGTCGCATGCACACGGGAACCGCCTTCCCCGACTGCGTTTGCAACCGGCGCCGGCAGGTCTTGAAAAACACCGCACCCCGGCGTTTCCGCCGGGGTGCGAGAGCCGCGCAAGCGGCGACGGGCAAGGCCGTGGGCGGTGGGCGGATACAATCGGCGCAGCCGATCCGCCCACGTTTCCGGCGCCACAGGCGCCGGAAACGAGCCCCGGCCGCAGCCCGGGGGTCCTAGGGGCGCAGCCCCTAGAAGCTTAGAGCCCCTTGGCGATCATCAGCTTCATCAGGTCGACGACGCGGTTGCTGTAGCCCCACTCGTTGTCGTACCAGCTGACCAGCTTGAAGAAGTTCTTGTTCAGCTCGATCGAGCTGCCGGCGTCGAACACCGACGACTGCTTCTCGTGGATGAAGTCGGTCGAGACGACCTCGTCCTCGGTGTAGCCGAGCACGCCCTTCATGTAGGTCTCGGACGCTTTCTTCAGGGCGGCCTTGATCTCGGCCAGCGAAGTCTCCTTCGTGGTCTTGAAGGTCAGGTCGACGACCGAGACGGTCGGGGTCGGCACGCGGAAGGCCATGCCGGTCAGCTTGCCCTTCACCTCGGGCAGGACGAGGGCGACGGCCTTGGCCGCGCCGGTCGAGCTCGGGATGATGTTCTGCGCCGCGGTGCGGCCGCCCTTCCAGTCCTTCTTCGAAGGACCGTCGACGGTCTTCTGGGTGGCGGTGTAGGCGTGGATGGTGGTCATCAGGCCTTCAGCGATGCCGAAGCCCTCCTTGAGGAGGACGTGGCACACCGGGGCGAGGCAGTTGGTGGTGCACGAGGCGTTCGACACCATGACGTGCTTGCTGGCGTCGTACTTGGTCTCGTTCACGCCCATGACGACCGTGAGGTCCTCGTTCTTGGCGGGGGCCGAGATGATGACGCGCTTGGCGCCGGCCTTGATGTGGCCGTAGGCCGACTTGTCCTGGTCCTTGGCGCACTCGGTGAAGAGGCCGGTGGACTCGATGACCAGGTCGACGCCCAGCTTCTTCCACGGCAGCTCGGCCGGGGTCTTGGCGCTGACGACCAGGATGTCCTTGCCGTTCACGACCAGGACGTCGTCCTCGGCCTTGTCGGGCGAGCTCTTCTTCGAGTCGACGGTGCCCTGGAACTTGCCCTGGGTCGAGTCGTACTTCACCAGGTAGGCGAGGTTGTCGGCGGGAACGATGTCGCCGACGGCGACGACTTCGACGTCCGTGCCGAGCAGGCCCTGCTCAGCGATGGCGCGGAAGACGAGGCGGCCGATGCGTCCGAATCCGTTGATGGCGATCTTGGTGGCCATGAGGCGCTCCAGGGTGGGGCGGCCCGAGGCCGCCGGGTTGTTGGTGAGGCGGGGAGGATGCTAGGGGGTGTCCCGGGGGATCAACCCCACAGGTCCGCAGCAGTCGAAGCAGCCGGGTGCGGCGGCCCGTCCATGCAGGTCCGGTATAGGGGATATGTGGAAACAGCTAAGGCTTGCGCAGCGGTCCACCCAGCCCGGGCCACGGCTCGCCGACCTGGCCGCGCTGTCTGAGCCAGCAGTCGATCACCACCAGGTTCGCCATCGCCTCGACGATCGGCACCGCGCGCGGCAGCACGCAGGGGTCGTGGCGGCCCTTGGCCTGCAGCTCGACGTTGTTGCCGGCATCGTCAGCGCTGGCCTGCGGCTTCAGCACGGTGGCGGTGGGCTTGAAGGCCAGGCGCAGGTCGACCGCCATGCCGTTGCTGATGCCGCCCTGGATGCCGCCGCTGCGGTTGCTGGCGGTGGTCATGCGGCCATCGATCCACACGTACTGGTCGTTGTGCTGCAGGCCGGTGCTGTCGGCGGCGGACATGCCCGATCCGAACTCCACCGCCTTGCACGCCGGCAGCGACAGCATCGCCTGCGCCAGCAGGGCGTCGAGCTTGTCGAAGACCGGCTCGCCCAGGCCAGGCGGCACGCCGTGCAGCAGCAAGCGGACGAATCCGCCCAGCGAATCGCCCTTGGCCTTGGCGGCGAGGATGGCCGCCTCGATGGCGGTGGCTGACGCGGGATGCGGACAGCGCGTCGGGGTGGCGTCGACCTGCGCGCGGGTGACGTGCAGCGCGTCGATCGCGTCGCGGGCGTCGATGGTGTGCACGCGCTCGACCCAGGCGGCGGCAGCGTAGCCGGGGAAGCGCGCGGCCAGCAGCTGCTCGGCCACCGCGCCGGCGGCGACACGGCCGACCGTCTCGCGGGCGCTGGAGCGGCCGCCGCCCTCCCAGGCGCGGATGCCGTACTTGGCGTCGTAGCCGAAATCGGCGTGGCTGGGCCGGTAGACGTGGTGCCACTCGGCGTACGACGACGAGCGCTGGTCGGCGTTGCGCACAATCAGCGCGATCGGCGTGCCCAGGGTGCGGCCGCTCTCGCGGTCGAGGCCGGACAGGGCCTCGACCTTGTCCTCTTCGTCGCGCGGCGTGACCAGCTTCGACTGGCCGGGGCGGCGGCGGGCCAGCTGCGCCTGCACGGCGGCGAGGTCGAGCGGGAAGCCGGGAGGGCATCCGTCGATGACGCAGCCCACCGCGGGACCGTGGCTTTCGCCGAAGGTGGTGACGCGGAAGGCCTCGCCGAAGGTGTTGCCGGGCATGCGCGGGATGGTCGGGCGGAAGCCGGGAATGCCAAGTCATTGCCCCTCGCCCGGGGTCCGGGGTCCGGGGTCCGGGGTCGGAAGATTGAAACATCCGCCAAACTCCGACAGTCCGGCATGCACCACCGCCGTCCGATCGTGCTTGGCACCATCCTCCTCGCATGCTCCCTCTCCTCGTGCGGTGGCGTCCCTGAAACGCAGCGGACCCCGGACCCCGGACCCCGGACCCCGGACGTGCCGGCGCCGATGCCGGCCCCCTTCCCGCACCAGGAGTCGGCCCTGGCCCCGGATCCGGCGGTGCGCTGGGGGGCGCTGCCCAACGGCGCGCGCTATGCGATCATGCGCTCGGCGCAGCCGCAGGGCCGGGTCAGCCTGCGCCTGCGCATCGCCTCGGGCAGCCTGCTGGAGGACGAGCCGCAGCGCGGCCTGGCGCACATGCTCGAGCACATGGCCTTCAACGGCTCGCGCCACTACGCCCCCGGCGAATTGATCCCGGCCTTGCAGCGCCTGGGCATCGGCTTCGGCAGCCAGCTCAACGCCCACACCGGATTCGACGAGACGGTGTACAAGATCGACCTGCCCGATGCCAAGCCCGAGACCCTGGAGATCGGCCTCAACGTCCTCGCCGACCAGGCCGGCGGCCTGCTGCTGGACGCCGGCGAGGTCGAACGCGAGCGCGGCGTGGTGCTGAGCGAGCTGCGCGACAAGGACGGCCCCGGCCTGCGCCTGCAGCGCCGCGAGCTGGCCCTGCTGACCGCCGGCAC
>JAFLCQ010000104.1 GCA_017302815.1 Planctomycetota bacterium | reverse complement strand
CGGCTTCGCCGGCGCACCGTGGGCGGCCTGCTCGGGCCGCGGGACCCGCCGGGTGGCCTGGCCGGAGGCGAACCTGGCCGCCTGCAGGCTGGCGGCGAACTGGTTGAAGGAGCGGAAGCGCGCCGATGGCGCCTTCGCCATCGCCCGCTGCACCACCGCCACGCTGGCGGGCCGCACGTCAGCGTGGCGCGATGGATCCGGGACGGGTGAATCGAGATGCGCCGCCATCACCACGCCAGCGCTGCTGCCCACATAGGGCAGGCGGCCGGTGAGCAGCTGGAACAGGATCGCTCCGATCGCGTAGATGTCGCTGTGGAATGTCAGCGTCTCGCCGCGGATCTGCTCCGGGCTCATGTAGGCGGGCGTGCCCATGACCTCTCCCGCGGTGGTCCCGCCCATGGCCATGCCACGGGAGATCTCGGAGAAGTCCTCGAAGTCGCCGAAGTCGATGTAGGTCGCGAGGCCGAAGTCGAGGACCTTGAGGACGGACTGCTCGCTCAGGCCAGGCAGACCGCGCATGTCGACCATCACGTTGGCCGGCTTCAGGTCGCGATGGATCATGCCCGATTCGCGGTTGCAGTAGCCCATGACGTCGACCAGGCGCGAGGCAGCCCACAGCGCGAGGTCCTCCGGCAGCGGCCGGCCTTCGGGCACGAACGCATCGAGCGTCCTGCCGTCGACGTACTGCATGGCCAGGTAGGGGCGCCCTCCCGGCAGCTCGCCATAGCCGGCGAAGGCGGGGATGCAGTCATGGCGCAGCTGGCCCATGGCCGCGATCTCGCGCCGGAAGCGGGTCTCCGCCCGGCGGTTGCCGATGAGATGGGCGCTCATCACCTTGACCGCGACCAGGCGCCCGGTGAGGGTCTCCTGGGCCAGGAACACCTCGCCCATGGCCCCGGCGCCGATGCGCCGGGTCAGGGTGAAGCTGTCGACCGTCAGCGGCAGGGGCAGCGGCTGGGATTCGACGGGACGGGCCACACCCCCGGTTGTGGGCGGATCAGGTACCCTGGGAAGGGCCTATCCTGCCACCCTCCGACAGGGTGGATGCTATGCGCGCGACCTCGCCCTCGAGCACGCGGGCGGTGGCCTCGTACACCGCGTCATCCCCGCCCCAGGGGTCAGGGATGCCGCCGCGATCGGCAGCGACCACCGTGATGCGCGCAGGCGGCACGCCCTGGGCCCGGATGAAGGCGGCATGGCGCGAACTGACCGCATACAGGTGGTCATAGCGGCCGAGGTCGAGGGCGGAGAGAGGCCGGCTGCGATGGCGGCTGAGATCGATGCCGCGGCGGGCCATGGCGGCGACCGCCCCATGCGACGCCGCATCGCCCTCGAAGGCACCGGTGCCGGCGCTCTCGACCACCGCCTGGATGCCGTTGCGGCCCAGGATCTCGCCGAGCAGCGCCGCCAGCATCGGGCTGCGGCAGGTGTTGCCCGTGCACACGCACAGCAGGCGCAGGCCCGGGCGATCGCTCACCGCTTGCGCGCCTCGGCGCGCCGGCCGATGTCGCGCCGGCAATGCTTGCCGGCGAAGGCGATCGCGTCGCAACCGGCGTAGGCGACCGAACGGGCCTGGTCGAGGTCGGTCCCCAGGGCGACGACCGACAGGACGCGTCCACCGGCGGTGGCGAGCTGGTCGCCGGCCATCTTCGTGCCGGCATGGAAGACGATCGCGCCGCGGGCCTCGGCATCGGCGATGCCGCTGATCGGCAGGCCGCTCTTGTAGTCGCCGGGATAGCCGCCGCTGGCCAGGGTCACGCATACGCTGGTGCGCGGATCCCACTCCAGATCCAGCTTGTCCAGCGAACCGTCCAGGGAGGCGAGGCAGATGTCGACGAGATCGGTGCGCAGGCGGGGCATCAGCGCCTGGCATTCGGGATCGCCGAAGCGGACGTTGTATTCCAGGACCTTGGGGCCGGCGTCGGTCAGCATCAGGCCCATGTACAGCAGGCCGACGTAGGGCCGGCCCTCGTGGACCAGGCCGGACATGGTCTGGACCAGGATGCGGCGGACGATCTCGTCCTCGGTGCGCTGGTTGACCAGGCCGGGCACCGGGCTGAAGGCGCCCATGCCGCCGGTATTGGGACCTTCATCGCCATCGAAGGCCTGCTTGTGGTCCTGGACCAGGTCGAGCATCAGCGCGTTGTGGCCGTCGCAGAAGGCGAACACGGAGATCTCCTCGCCGCGCAGGACCTCCTCGACCACCACCCGCGATCCGGCCTCCTTGCCGAACTCGTGCTTCTCCATCATGCGGATGACGGCGTCGCGGGCCTGCTCGGCGTTCTTCGCCACCGTCACGCCCTTGCCGGCGGCGAGACCGTCGGTCTTCACCACGCACGGCCCGTCGATCTCGTTGATGTGGGCGATGGCGTCGGCGCTCTTGGTGAAGACGTGGAAGCGCGCCGTGGGGATGTTGTGGCGGCGCAGGAACTCCTTCATGTCGACCTTCGAACCCTCCAGGCGGGCGGCCGCCTTGGACGGGCCCCAGCAGCGCAGTCCGCGCTCCTGGAAGAGGTCTACGATGCCCAGGGTCAGGGGGACCTCGGGGCCGACCACCGTCAGATCGACGGCGCGCTCGGCGGCCACGCGGGCCAGCCCCTCGATGTCGTCGGCCTTGACCGGGACGTTGGTGGCGAAGCCGGCGGTGCCGGGATTGCCCGGAGCGACCAGGATCTCGCTCACCTTGGGGCTCTGCTTCAGCTTCCACGCCAGGGCGTGTTCGCGCCCACCGCTGCCGACGACCATGATCCGCATGCTGCCTCCGTTGTCCGGGGCGGCATGGTGGGCTGGCGTGCAGCCTGGCAACCTGCGGTTTCCGGAACGACGGCACCTTTCCCCATGGACAGCACCGCCCGCACCTGAAGCTGCATGCCCCATGGCCGAGGCCACGCCGCCCGCGCACCCCCCCTCGACCCGCACGATGCGCGCCGCCAAGGCCAGCGTGCTGCCCGCCATCGCGACCACCTTCCTGGTCGGCTGCGGATTCGCCTCGCTGAAGTTCGTGCTCATCGGCCGCATCGCCCTGGACTGGGATCCCACCGCACCGGGGGCGCTCGATTCACTGCCCGGGCAATGGCTGCGCGATCTGGTCCTGGCGACCTACCAGCGCGGCGGCCTGCAGGAGGCCGTGTCCCAGGCGATGAGCGTGGTCCTGACCCTCGGACTGCTGATCGGCTTCCCGGTCAACGGCCCCCTCGCCGGCAGCTGGCGCTGCGACCGCCTCTTCGCCATCTCCACCGCCGCGGTCGGCTTCGGCTGCCTCATGGCGCTGTGGGGCAACCCCTGGCTGTGGGCCTGCTTCATCGGCATCACCTACGGGGCGGCCTGCGCCGCCCGCGGCAAGATCGTGCCCCTCCTGTCGCGTTCGACCGGCGGGTCGAACACCCTGATCAGCGGCGGGATCAACGCCGCGCTGGCGATCGGCCTCGTCGCAGGCACGCTGGCTGGTTCGTTCATCTCCCAGGAGATCGGGTCCGACCTCGCCAAGCACCTCATCCTCGTCGGCATCTCAACCGTCGGGGTCCTCAGCGCGCTCTTCATCCGCGTCCCCGAGCCGGAACCGGTGCCCTTCGCCGTCGGGTTGGCCGACTTCGTGCGGGCCACCAGCGTCCTGGTGCGTCACCACTGGTCGCTGTTGGCCGGCGGCGGGCTGGCCTGGGGTATCACCGCCGCGGCCAGCCTCGCCATGTACGTGCACGCGGTCGACGAGCTGGGGCTGCATCGCGGCAAGGCCAGCACCATAGCCGGTTTCGCCGCCATAGGCGCGATCCTGGGGAATCTCGCCTCGCACCGCATGGCCCAGCGCAGGTGGGTCATAGCCGCGTTCTTCGGCCTGGCCGCCACCCTGCTGCTGTACCCCTACGTGGTCGCAGGCTTCTGGAGCGCCGGGGCGATGGTGTTCCTGATCGGATTCCTCTTCGCCGCCCCGGCCAATGTCCTGGACGCCAAGTTCCTCGCCAATGCGCACGAGGATGGCCTGGCCGGCCTCGGCGGCACGGTGATGAGCTTCGTCCACAGCCTGGCCATCCTGATCATCGGCCTCTCCCTGGCCGTCCCCCTGCTCTTCGGGTGGATGGACGCGACGCACCAGTTCTGGCTCCTCGCCGGCATCGCCGCCGCGAGCTGCCTGACCACCCTGTTCGCCCGCCTGGACGCTCAGAAGTAGGCGTTCACCCGCAGAGCCGCGGTGGTGGAGAGCCAGTCCCAGGTGGCTTCGCGCGCAAGATCGAACGCGAAGGCGAGATCGCGGTGCAGGGCGTAGGAGCCGCTCACCCCGATCGACCAGTTGTCAGCCGGCAGTTCGCCCACGAACGAGGACCAGCGCGCGACGGGATTCAACGACAGCGGACCCGCCCGTACCACCGCGCCGATCTCGGGGCCCAGGCCCAGGGCGAGGGATGGATCGGTGTCGACGATGCGCAGGTCGGCATCGACGGTGGCGTACCACAGCCCCGACCACGGCAGGCTCCAGCACGCACCGACGCCGAAGTCGAGGAAGGCGTGGTGCTCGCTATGACCACCACCGCCGACCAGTTCGCGGGTGATGCCGGTGTCCACCTTCCAGGATGGCGGCGTGAAGAACACGTCGCGCGGCGAGAACGAACGCAGGCCGATCGCCTCCCAGCGCTCGAGGGTGGGCCTGGCATCGCCTTCGTACCAGCGTCCCTCGATGCCCATGAAGTCGATCTGGGCCCCCTCGACGTATCCCGGGGCCGGGTCGAGGAGGTCATGGTAGGCCGGCCGCCATTCGGCGGAGATGAAGGTCTTGTCGCCGCTGATGCCGCCGCCGAATCCGAGGCGCAAGGATCGATGGCCCTGATCCGGCGCTACGTCGGTCGGTGCGCTGATGGCCTCGCGCGCTGGAACGCCCAGACGGGCGCGGGCCTGCAGGATGCCGACGAAGCGGGGCTGGAAGGCGGCCTGCTCGACCTTGCGGCGATTGCGCAGCGCTTGCAGGTAGTCGATGGCCAGATCGAGTTCATCGGCGGCGGCGGCGGGATCGCCGTCGACCGCGGCGGTCGGCGGCTCCTCGCCCAGGGCGATGCGCCTGGCGCGGGCGGCGCGTTCAGCCGGCATGCGGGCGGCCCTGGCCTTGACCTTGGTCGCCAGGCTGGGCCGCCACTCCACCTCGTCGACCAGACCGGCCTCGCAGAGGATGCGCACGGTGTCGAGCGGGATCACCCACGGCGGGGCGGCATCGTGCAGACGCAGGTCGGGACGCGCCGCATCGATGAGGTAGAGCAGGTAGTAGGCGCAGTTCTCGTCGAAGAACCAGTAGTCCGAGCGTATGCCGCGCATCTCCCACACATGCAGGAGCATGCGCCGGATGTCCTCCGGCGAGAGCGCGAGTTCGTATTCCCACACGTCGCGCTGATCGAGGTCGCTGTACTCGTTGAGCTTCTGCCAATAGGGCATCAGGGAGAAGTGCCCGGGATAGCCGCCCAGGACGCCCTTCACGGCGAAGGCGACGCCGCCATCCTCGCCCGTCAATGCGGCATAATTGATCGCCTGGCTGGCCATGCCCGTGCGCACCCGGCTGCGGATGACCAGCAGGGTGTGCCCGAACATCGACGCCGGCGTGTTCATGTAGGCGGTGGGGAAGGCGATGGCGGCCGAACGCGGGCCGAGGCCGCGGTAGGCCTCCTCGAACTCCTCCGAACGCGGCATCGGCAGACGGGCCGGATCGAGGCCCAGGCGACGCACCAGGTAGGCGGTGCGGGCGGGGAAGCGCTGCACCGCATGCCGCGCATCCGCCTCGACCGGCTTCAGCACCGCCTCGATGGTGGCGGCGAGCTCGGCGGCGGGGTCGTGCACGCCACGTGGCGAGAGGAAGAACGCCGGATCATCGACCATGCTCCGCCGCAGGCCGTACCAGGTCGGCTCGACATGCAGCAGGGTCAGCCATTCGCGATCGTCGGCGAGAGCGAGGCGGTCAGCCTCGGCCTGGAGGTCGCCTGGCAGATAGGGTTCGGCTGAGACGACGGCTGCGGCGGCGGCCAGCAGGGCCGGAACAAGGCGACGAAGCATGGGCTGGGGACGTTGCGGATGGACGGGGACAAGGGAAGAGGCAGTCCCGAAACGCATGGAGCCGGTGGCGATGACGCCACCGGCTCCATGCCGCTCCGCCCGGATGGGCGGAGACGATCAGGCCTTGACGATCTGGGCGATGTGCTCGACCACCTCGGTCGAGGTCACGGTCGGCGAATCGTAGATGGTGTCGAACTTCGCCTGCAGCGACTTGGCGAACTCGGCGCGCTGGTCGGCCGGGAGGGCGATCAGCTCGGCGAGGGTGTCGATCGACTCGCCCTGGCCGGCGGCGATCTCGCGGGCCAGCTGGTCCATGTTCTCGCGGACGAAGGTCTGGACCTCGCCATTGCTCACGATGCCGGTCCAGGGGCGGGCGCCCAGGGTGCCGGTGGTGATGGCGAAGGTCTGGTTGCCGAAGCAGCCGTTGGTGGTGGCGGCGCAGATCTGCGACAGCAGGCCCGACTGGCCCTCGAAGATCATGGTGCCGATGCCGATGCCGACGTTCTGCTTGAGGTCGTCGGCGGCGTGGAGGCCGGCGGCGGCGACGAGAGCGGCAACGGGGAGGAGGAACTTCTTCATCTGGATTCTTCCCTTCGTGGGGGTGAGAGGTTTCCGCCGCGATCTATAGGCTTGCGGTTCCGCATGGTCAAGGGCTCATTCGTTGCACAGGAACCAGGCTTGCGTCACGCCCGCGCCACCGCCTGGCCCAGCCAGCGCATGCCGACAGCCGCCGCATCGCCGCCGACGGCGTGGATCAGCAGCAGGGCGCCCGCCAGCATGCACGCGCTGGCCGACGCCAGTGCGTGCGCATCGCCAAGTCGTGCGAAGGACGACTGCGCCTCGGCCTGCAGCGCCGCTGCATGCGCCGCGGACCATGCCGCCCCATCCGCGAGCGGCGCTTCGACCGCCGGAACGGTCAGACGGTCGTGCCACGAGGCTCCGAGCGCAGCCAGCCAGGCCGGTGGGCCGCCCTGCGCCACGCTGCGCCAGCGCGCGCGCCAGGATGCGTCCCCGGAACGCGACAGCCCGCTGTCGAACACCAGCACGAAGGCGCCCTCCGCCAGATCCTGGGCGATCTCCAGATAGGCGTCGCGTCCCGGCACCCAGGCAGCGACCCCCTGCCCCTCGAGATAGGCGCTGACCTGCAGCGCGGGCAGCTGCGCGACCTCCGGACAGCCGTCGAGACAGGGGAAGGCGCGGCCCTCATGGATGATGCGCTCGCGTCCGCCCTGCACTTCGCGACCGAGCGGATACAGCCGGCAGGCCAGCGGCCTCGCCGCATGCAGCCGGCACCCGGAGGCGGGGTCATAGAGGGCGCATGCGCGCTGCCCACGCCAGCCCGGCGGGCCATGCATCGCCAGGCGGGTGCCGCCGTCGGTCGTGCAGCGGTCGCGGAAGGCGGCCTGGGCCTCACCAGCAGCGTCGGCGAGCCGGGCCAGCTCCCATGGGGTGATGCGCACATCCTTGCCGTGGCAGCAGGTGCCGCTGCGGGTGCAGGTCAACGGCAGACGGTCGCTCGCCGCGAGGATGCGTCTATTTGCGGTCAAGCTTGAACACCGCATCCGGAGCGATGGAGGAGACCGGCAGGTGCAGGACGCCGCCGGCGTCGGCCTTCAGTTCGCGTTCGGCTACCACCTCACCGCTGGCGCCGTCGTAGCGGCGGACCCGCCACAGCGAGCCGGGAGGCATCGCATCGATGATCGCCTCGCCCTGGGCGCCGGACTGGCTGCGGCGATGGTCCTGGTCCATGCCCTTGGGCCAGACGTACAGCCGCACCATGCGCTCGGAGCGCATGCCCTGGGCGAGGAGGCGGCCGGCATTGCCCTCGATCCGCGGCTGGATCGGCGTCCAGGCGATGCCGCGGCGTTCCTCGCCCTGCATGAACCGGGCGGCGGCCCCGTACTGCTTCCACTGGTCGGCGACGTCCAGCCACAGCCACCACCACCAGCCGGTGTTGGCGGCGTAGGCGGTGACGCATTGCAGCCAGATGCCGGAACGCAGCTCGCCGCGCAGGATCCACGGCTGGTTGTCGGCCCAATGCCCGCCCCATTCCCCGATCAGGGTCGGGCGCCTGAACTCGCCGGCCGGGAAGAGCTGGTTGAGGTAGGCGTCGAGGGCGATCGGCAGGTTGCGCGGCTTCTGGCGGCCTCCCAGCGACTCGTCGAAGTCCTGGAAGGCAGTGTAGACGTTGGAATTCGAGAAGCCCAGGCCCGGGGTGCGCCAGTGCTGCGGTCCCGACCAGGGATGGCTCCAGTGGATGGTGGTCAGGCGTCCCGGCTGCGGATCGTTCTCGCGCATCCATGCCAGGCTGCGCTCGATCCAGGTCTGCAGCGACGGGCTGAAGCCGCGGTCGTTGCCGCCGGTCTCCATGTTGAAGGTGCCGGTGAACTCCAGCTCGCTGCTCAGGCTCCAGGCCGCGAGATTGGTGCACCAGCCCCAGCGGGCGAGGGTGTAGCGCAACCGCTTGGCGTTGGTCTTCCACACCTCGTCGGACTTGAACCACTCGCCGACGTGGCGGCACGGACCGCCGAGTCGCCGGTTATACGGGTTGTCGCCCCACTGCCGGTCGGCGTGCTCGCCGACCATGCCGTGGTTCATCAGCTCTACCTGGACGTAGACGCCGTGCTGCGCCGCCAGCTCCATCACCCGGTCCATGCGCGCGGCGTTGGCCTGGCTGTACCAGGTCAATCCGCCGAAATCGTCCCAGTCGCGGCGCCATTCCAGTCCGCACCACCACGGGCACATCCATACCCGCGCCCAGTCCATGCCGTTCTCGCGCATGAGCGCGAACCAGCGCTCGTAGGCCCTGGTGCCGGTGCGCTGCCAGTCGATGGAGCGCCAGCCGCGGATCGCCGCCGGTTCCTGGTCGAGGGGCTTGAACGCCCGTTCGCGTTCGAGGTCGTTGTTCTGGCGCTCGTCGCCCGGCGAGCGCAGGTTGATGCCGATGGGATACCAGAAGGTCCCGTCCGCCTTGGCGAACCAGCGCGGATCGGAACTGTCCGTGCCGACGGTCTGCATCCCGCCAGCGGCCGTACCCACATCCACCGTGCTCCAGGCGCTTTCGGCCTGCTGCCAGGCGTCGCGCACCTTCACCCGCGCGACGATGCGCCAGCGCCATGCGCCTGGCGTCGGCGGGGTCCAGCGCCAGCGCCAGCCGCCGGGACCGGATGGCACCGCCGTCTCCGTCTTGCCGTCGAAGTCCAGGCGCTGCGGTTCGCACCAGTAGGCGGGATGGCGGAAGCGGGCTCCGCCCGGCCCCTCGACCTCGCCGACCACGTCGGCCGAATCTGGGTCGTAGGGGTTGAGCGCGGTGAGGTTCAGCGCGAAGCTGGCGCTGATCGGCTGCCAGCGCTGGATCGCCGGCGCTCCGCGCTCCAGCGACTCGATGCGCAGCTGCGGCGGATCCGCCAGCGCGGGCCAGCCCAGCCGCCGCACCCGGTCGAGCTTGAGCTGCGCCTCGGCGCCGGCGCCGCGGACGTAGGCGACGACGCCGAGGGCGCGGATGCGGCGGCGGACATCGTCGCTCCACACCGCTCCGGGGCTGGTCCAGGCCGCGCGTTCGCCGCAATCCACGCCAACGGTCTGCCAGCCGCCGTCGCCGGGGATGCGCGCCAGGCGCTGCTGCCACCAGCGGTGGCGATGGTCGGTCAGCCAGACATAGAGGGTCGCCTCGCCGCCGCCGGTCAGGGCGACGTCCATCTCGAGGCGGTCGAGATTGAAGAGGTTGCTGTCCAGGGCCACCTGGGCGCCGGCGATGCGCACCTCGCCACCCGGGGCGACCGGGACCGCGATGCCGCCATCCCCATCGCTGCCACCACCCTTGCGTTCGACCAGCACCGGACCGCTCAGCGGCACCGGACCCTGGGTCCAGCCGGCGGCACCTTCGGTGAACGCATACCAGATGCCGTTGGGATCGGTGCGGGTGAACGAGGTGAGCTGCGGATGGCGCGCCAGCAGCGGCCGGCCATCGAGCGCCGCGACCAGGCTGGCGATGCCGCCAGCGACCTGCAGCAGCCGCTCGCGCTGCTCCTCATCGTTCGCCGGCCGGTCGATGCCCAGGCTCCAGCCCGACAGTCCAGGCGCCGCCCGGCAGCGGGCCAGCACGGCGCGGACGTGGCGCCGCCAGGCCTGCCATGGCTGGTCGCGGTTGTTTCTGTCAACCGTTTCCAACACACTATAATTCCGGCTGAACAGCTCTTTCAGGCTGTAATAAAA
>JAFLCQ010000103.1 GCA_017302815.1 Planctomycetota bacterium | reverse complement strand
TGGCGCCGGCGCCGGCGATCGCGCCAGGCGTTGCGCACGACGTTGCCGGCGACCGCCATCAGCCAGCCGACGAGGACCGGGCTGTCCGCCGCCTGCTGCGGACGGCGGGCGAGGACGAGGAACACCGCCTGGGTGGCGTCGTCGGCGTCGGCGGATCCCAATGCCATCCGGCAGCGGTTGTAGATCGCGCCGGCATGGCGGTCGACGATGGCGGCGAAGGCGCGCTCGTCGCCTGCGGCCCAGGCGCGGGCCAGCTGGGCATCGCTGCTGGCGGCCGGAACGGACGCGCTGTCCATATCCGCGCATCGTGCCGGCGCCTCGCTGGCCGGCAATCGCAGGTCAGCGCGGTCGTGCATCGGAGGATCCTTCGCGGCCGTCCGCAGCGATCGCGACCACCGTGGCCTGCCTGCTCGATGCGAACTGGGCCAGGGTCGGCAGGCCGGCGCGGCTGCGGGCCCCGTCCACCGCCGCTCGGTCCGCGGGGATCGGGATCACCACCTCGCTTGCGGCCCTGCCATGACGCGGGGCCGCCGGCCGCATCAGCACCAGGGAACCATAGGGGGGCGGATCGCCCAGGGTCGACGCGGCGAGATCGAGGAGCGCCACCGCGTCGGCCTCGGCGCCGCCGGCGGCCAACGCGGCCTGCGCCCCGGCCTGCAGGGTGCGCAGCAGGCGCAGATCGTTGGCGACGGACGATGACAGTTCGGCGAGATCAGCCAGCGCCTGCGCACCGTACTCGGCGGAGATCCAGCCCGAGGTCTGCAGGGTGCGCCGCAGCCAGGCGCGCGCCTCGTCGCGCTGGCGCAGCAGAACCTGGTTTTCCGGCAGGCTGGCGTACGCGCCGGTGAAGCCGGGCGACTGCAGCCTGCGGGTTAGCGCCGCCGCGGCCGAGCGCTCGGCTTCGACCAGCCGGCGCAGGTCGGCAGCGACCGCGGCGCGGACGGCCCGGCTGCTCGCCGCCGGGGCGAGGGGCAGCGGACCCCAGTCCTGCCCGCCGGCGTCCATCTGGCGGACGAAGCGCAGCGTGCTGCCGTTCGCCAGGGTGGCATCGGCGGATGCGCCATCGCACGTCAGTCGCGAGCCGGTCGGCCGGCCCCACTGGTAGCTGACCAGGCTGCCGTCCGCCTCGCGGACCAGGCGCATGCTCCAGAGCATCAGGCCCTGGCCGTCCACCAGGATCGCATGATCGGGATCCAGCAGCAGGGTCTGCGGCGGACCATCGCCCACCTGCCGGTAGATGGCAGGCGGGGCATCGGCGCCGGCCAGGATGGTCGCGGCCAGCAGCAGGCCGGCGGCGCTGAGGTGGGGGACGGGCATGAGCTTCCTCGCGGGCGGCCTGCGGCTTCCCAGGGAGGACGGCGGCCGTGCCGGCATCCCGGGGGCGGGGCGATCCGGAGCATGCCGGAGGCGACCCGCCAACCGTACGTGTCCGTTGGTTGGCGAGGTGCCAAAAGATCTTGCAAGGCTATGTCAGGCGGCGGTTTGCGCCGCCATCAGCTAGACCTGCTCGATCTGCCAGTCGCGCAGGCCGAGCATGTACAGCAGGGCGTCGAGGCCGAGGGTGCTGATCGCATGTCCGGCCGAGGCGCGCACCACCGGCTTGGCGTGGAAGGCGATGCCCAGGCCGGCGGCCGAGAGCATCTGCAGGTCGTTGGCGCCGTCGCCGACCGCGATGACCTGGCGTTGCGAGATGCCCTCGGCGGCGGCGATCTCGCGCAGCAGGCGGGCCTTGGCGGCGGCGTCGACGATGCCGCCAAGGTGGCGGCCGGTCAGGCGGCCGTCGACGATCTCGAGCTCGTTGGCGTGCACGTGGTCGATGCCGAGGCGGCGCTGCAGGTGGCGGCCGAAGAAGGTGAAGCCGCCGGAGAGGATGGCCAGGCGGTAGCCCAGGCGCTTGAGCACCGCGCACAGGCGCTCGGCGCCCTCGGTCAGCGGCAGGCGCTCGGCGATGCCCTGCATGGTGGCGGCGTCCAGCCCGCGCAGCAGGGCGACGCGGCGGCGGAAGCTTTCGGCGAAGTCGAGCTCGCCGCGCATCGCCGCCTCGGTGATCGCCTTGACCTGGGGCCCGGCTCCGGCCGCCTCGGCCAGCTCGTCGATGACCTCGGCCTGGATCAGGGTGGAGTCCATGTCGAAGCAGACCAGGCGGCGGCTGCGCCGGTACATGTCGTCGGCCTGGATGGCGATGTCGATGCCCAGGCGCGACGACAGTTCCAGGCAGGCGGCGCGCATGGCGGCGCCATCGACCGGGTGGCCGCGCAGCAGGAACTCGATGCACGAACGCGGGGTGGACGGCGGCTGGCGCAGGCTGACGCGGCCCGAGAGGCGCTGGATGGCGAAGATGTTCAGGCCCTGCGCGGCGATCACCGCGGTGGTGGCGCTGATCTGCTCGGCGCTGAGGCCGCGGCCCAGCAGGATCAGGCTGTGACGCTCCTCGCCCTGGCCGGCGACCCAGGTCTCGTAGCGGTCGGCGGGGATGGGCTCGAAGCGCACCTGCATGCCCAGGTCGTGGGCGGCGAACAGGGTCTCCTTGACCACGTCCGTGTGCTGGGCCCCGTCCGGGAGGGCGATCATCATGCCCAGCGACAGGTGGTCGTGGATCGAGGACTGCGCGACGTCGAGGATCTGCGCCCCGCAGCCGGCGAGGACGCCGGTGATCCGGGTGGTGATGCCGGGCCGGTCCGGCCCGGTGAGGGTGATCAGCAGGACGTCGCTCATGCGGGGCGCACGGTCCGTCCGCCCCCCGGCGGTCAAGGCGCCGGGGGGCGAACCCGATGCATCTCAGGCCTGCGCCAGGTCCTTGCGCCGGGTGAACAGCGAGACCACCACCAGGGTGATGAAGCCCAGCGGCACCGTGACGATGGCCGGCTGGCTGAACGGCACCCAGGCGTGCTTGGCGGCGTCCTCGGCGCTGAAGCCGTAGACGTTCTGCATCGCCACCGTGCTGCCCAGCACCCACGCCAGCGAGCCGAGCACGCCGACGGTGATCGCCCAGGTGATGCCCTGCTTGGTCGTGCCCTTCCAGAACAGCAGCATGATCAGGGCCGGCAGGTTCGCCGAGGCGGCGATGTTGAAGGCCCAGCCGACCAGGAAGGTGACATTGATCTTGGCGAAGAGGATGCCCAGCCACATGGCCAGGGCGCCCACCGCGATGGCGGCGATCTTCGCCCACTTCACCTTGCGCTCGTCGTCGAGCTTGCAGCCGGCCACGTTCACCGCCAGGTCGTGCACGATGGCGCCGGCAGCGGCCATGATCAGGCCGCTGACCGTGCCCAGCACGGTGGTGAAGGCGATGGCGCTGATGCAGGCGAATGGCAGCTCGCCGAAGGCCTTCGCCAGCAGCGGCGCCGACATGTTGGTGTCGGTGAGGTCGAGGGTGCCGCTGGTCATCGCGCCCAGGCCCAGGAACAGGGTCAGGACGTAGAAGAAGCCGATGGCGGCGATGCCGACGACGGTGCTCTTGCGCGCGCTGGCGGCGTCCTTCACCGTGTAGTAGCGGATCAGGATGTGCGGCAGCGAGGCGGTGCCGCAGAACAAGGCGATCATCAGCGAGATGAAGTCGATGCGCGAGAGCAGCGCCTTGTCGTAGGCGGCCTGGGTCTCGGGCTTGGCCGGGTCGATCGCCGGCAGATCGCCGGAGATGCCCTTGAACAGCGGGTTGTTGCCGGGAACCATCAGCTTGGCGCCGGGGGTGGGCTTCTGGAACCACACCGTCCACTCGCTGTCGCCGTCCTTGATGACCTCCTTGCCCCACAGCACGACTGTCGAGTCCTGGATGGTCTGCAGGAACTCGCCGGGTCCGAGCGGACCGGTGTGGTCGACGTCGCCGGGCAGCTTGCTGATGTGTCCGACCGGCCAGAGGTGGCCGCCGTCAGCCTTGCTCGTGCCGTTGAACAGCTTCTCGCCCCCGGTGGTGAGGACGGTCTGGGTCTCGGACAGGGTGCCGCCCTCGCCGGTGCGCCAGACGCTGATGACGCCCTTCTCGTCCTTCAGACGGACGTAGGGCTTGCCGGCCCAGGCGCCCTCGGCGGGAACCACCTCGCGACCAGCAGTGATCTCGGCGGCGGGCTTGGCCAGGATGAACGCGTGCTGGCTGCCGTGCGACTGGCTGTAGGGGTCGTTCCACAGGCCGCGGGCGAGGATGGCGACGGTCAGGATGGCGCAGAACAGCACGAGCAGGCTGCCCTTGATGAACTGCACCCAGGTCGTGGAGACCATGCCGGCGGTGATGACGATGACGACGACGATACTGCCCACGAGCAGCACCCCGTGCCAGTGCTCGAGGCCGAGCAGCGGCTGGATCAGGGCGCCGGCGCCGACCATCTGCGGGATGAGGTAGAAGATCGAGACGATGAGGGTCGAGATCGCCGCGGTCAGCTTGATGCCGCGCGAGTTGAAGCGCGCGTCGAGGGCGTCGGCGAAGGTGAATTTGCCGAGCTTCTTGATCGGCTCGGCGATCACGAACAACGCCACCACCCAGCCGGCGAGATAGCCGATGGAATAGAGGAAGCCGTCATAGCCGAAGAAGGCGATCATGCCGCAGATGCCGAGGAAGCTGGCGGCCGAGAGGTAGTCGCCGGCGAAAGCGATGCCGTTGACGAACCAGGGGATCTGGCCGTGGGCGGCGAAGAAGCCCTGCGCCGACTTGGCCTGCCGGCCCAGCCAGAAGCTGATGCCCAGGACGGCGCCGACGAAGGTCATGAAGACGATGACCGCCAGGGTCGAGGTCTGGTGGTCCATGGCTCAGTCCTCTGCCTTGCCGGCCCATTTCAGGTAGGCCAGGGCGAGGATCAGGGGCGCGATGATGAGCAGGAAGCCGTAGACGATGGCGAGATTGACGCCGCCGAAGGGGCGCGAGGCGAGGCGGGTGCCGCTGAAGGCGGCGATCCAGACGAAGCCGGCGTAGACGGCCAGGTAGGCCAGGAACAGCCAGATGCCCAGCGGGCTGGCCTTCGGCCGTTCCGGTGGGTGTTGAGGGGGGGTGGCAGGAGGCGTCATACGTTCAGGGTATGTCCCCGAACCACCCCCTGCGCAAGCTGAAACAGGCAGAGCCTCGGCAGATCCCGGCGGTCAGCGCACGCTTTCGGCGATGATCTCGTAGATGCGTTCGCGCAGGCCCGGGCCCCAGCCCCAGCCGTTGGCCGAGCCCTGCCCGAGCAGGATGGCGAAGGCGCGGCGGCCGCTGCGGCCGGTGACGTAGCCGGCGAGGCAGCTGGCGGTGGCCAGGGTGCCGGTCTTGATCTTGCCTTCGACCCCGGCGTAGGGCTTGTCCTTGAGGCTGCCGCGGAAGATCTCGGCGAGGGGGCCGGCATCGAGGGATGCCAGCATGCGGCAGAGCGAACGGGCGCTGGCGACGTTGCCGTAGCTCAGGCCCGAGCCGTCGAGGAGGTTCACCCCGGCGGCATCCTCGCCCATGAAGGGGTTGCAGGCCTCGCGCACGGCGCGGGCGCCGGCGGCGATCGATCCTTCGCGCAGGCGCTTCAGGCCGACCAGGCGCAGCAGCTGCTCGCCGTAGAAGTTCTGGCTGCGCTGGTTCATCAGCGTCACGGCCGGCACCAGCTCGGAGCGGTGCTCGATGAGCAGGGGGCCCAGGTTGCGATCGACCGGCCCGAGGCGCACCTGCCCGGTCAGCTGGATGCCGGCATCGCGCAGCGCCGCGGCGAAGGCGTCGCCGGCGAGGAGGTCGGGATCGCTGTGGATGGCGGCGGGGAACCATGCGGTGGTCCGGCCGTAGCTGCCGCTGACGGTGATGGCGTTGGCGCTGGCGGCGCGGTTGACCATGAAGGTCGCATCGCCGGTGCCCTCGACGGTGCGGGTGCGGTTGTCGATGGCGATGCGCGGCGAGCGCGGCCTGGTCTCGACGCGGCAGGGCTGGCCCGGGGCGGTGGGCACGGCGCGGACATCGATGCAGTTGTCGTTGAAGGCGAAGGCGCTGGCGGGGGCGCTGAACCAGCGGGTGAGGTTGCCGCCATCGCTGGGGTAGGTGGCCGGACGCTCGGGGCCGCGGAACAAGCGGTTGTCGATGACCAGGTCGCCATCGATGCGGGCGACGCCGGAGAGGCGGATGCGCTCGGCCCACTGCCTCAGGCAGCGCTCGGGATCGCCGTTCCAGAAGTGCTCGTCGATGGTGGGGTCGCCGCCGCCGATCACGCCGAGGCCCGGGATGGAGCCGTTGCGGATCTGTCCGAGGGCGCAGATCAGCGTCTTGAAGCGGAAATCGGTGCCCAGTTCGGACAGGGCTGCTGCGGCGACGAAGAGCTTGGTGGTGGAAGCCAGGCGCAGGGGGCCGGGATCGCCGGCGACCACCGCCCAGTCGCGGGCGGTGCAGTCCCACACCGCCACCGCCGCCTCGCCGCCGCGCGGCACCTGGGCCAGGGCTCCGCGCACCCGGTCGCCGAGGTCGGCGGCCCAGGCCAGGGCCGCGACGGTGAGCAGGAGGGCGGAGCGGAGCATGCCGGATGATGCCCCCATCCCAGGGGAGGGCAACCGTCGTCGTACGCAAGATGCGTCGTGGCAATGGCCTGGAGGGTTCGGCCGGGACTTCACACAAGCTTCATATGAAGACGGACAACGCCGGCATTCACCGAAACCTCATACGGGCGGCGATGACTGCCGCCCAACCCATCAGCGGAGACCACATGTCCCGGACCCCCCTCGCCTGCGCCGGATTCCTCGCCGTCGCCTGCACCGCCACCCTATCGGCCGCGGTCGAGCTCGACCCCAAGCTGCCCGAGTACAGCAAGGTCGCCGGCGTCAGCGGCAACCTCAACTCGATCGGCTCGGACACCCTGAACAACCTCATGACCCTGTGGGCCGAGGGCTTCAAGGAGGTCTACCCCAACGTCAACATCCAGATCGAGGGCAAGGGCTCGTCGACCGCCCCCCCGGCCCTGATCGAGGGCACCGCCCAGCTCGGTCCGATGTCGCGCGAGATGACCGGCAAGGAGATCGACGCCTTCGAGAAGAAGTACGGCTACAAGCCGACCGCCATCAAGGTCGCGATCGACGCGCTGGCGATCTTCGTGCACAAGGACAACCCGGTGAAGGGCCTGACCCTGGCCCAGGCCGACGCCATCTTCTCCAAGACCCGCAAGCGCGGCTTCGCCGACGACATCACCGACTGGGGCGTCCTCGCCGGCGAGTGGAAGGGCAAGGCGATCTCGCTCTACGGCCGCAACTCGGCCTCGGGCACCTACGGCTTCTTCAAGGAGCACACCCTGAAGAAGGGCGACTACAAGACCACGGTGAAGGAGCAGCCGGGCTCGTCGGCGGTGGTCCAGGGCGTCGGCTCCGACCTCGGTGGCATCGGCTACTCCGGCATCGGCTACCTGACCTCGGGCGTCCGCGCCCTGCCCCTGGCCGAGAAGGAGGGCGAGTTCGTCGAGCCGACCTACGAGAACTGCATCTCGTCGAAGTATCCCCTGGGCCGCTTCCTGTTCGTCTACGTCAACAAGGCGCCGAACAAGGAGCTGGATCCGCTGGTCGGAGAGTTCGTGCGCTTCATCGAGTCGAAGCAGGGTCAGGAGATCGTGGTCAAGGACGGCTACTTCCCGCTGAAGGCCGAGATGACCTTCACCGCGGCCGGCAAGTAGGCCCCGTCGCCCTGGTGCGGATCCGCCTGGATCCGCACCGGCGGCGGCACCATCCACCCGCCCCCGGCAGCCGCACCCATGCCCGATCCCGATCGCTTCCGCACCGCGCGCTCGACCCTGCTGGTCGACCGCTTCATGACGTCGTTCATCAAGATCGGCGGCCTGGCGATCATCGCGGCGGTCTTCGCCATCTTCATCTTCATCCTGATCGAGATCCTGCCCCTGTTCCGCCAGGCGCGGGTCGAACCCGCCGGCGAGCGCCAGGGGCCCGCGGCGCCCGCCCTGGCCTTCGGGGTCGACGAATGGGGCGAGCTGCCCTTCGTCCTCACGCCCGACGGCGTGCTGCACTTCCTGCCGGCGTCCGGTCCGGCCGCCACCCATCCCTTGCCCATGCAGGCCGGCGAGACGGTCGGCGCGGCGGTCTACAACCAGAAGCGCCAGACCCTGACCATCGGCACCAGCCGCGGCCGCGTCCTGCCCGTCGAGCTGAACTTCGCCAGCGAACCGCAGGAAGGAGGCGCCTCGCGGGTGAGCGCCAGGCCGGCGGTCACCGCCGAGCTGACGGTCGGCACCCCCGGCCAGCCCATCGTCGGCATCGGCTACGGCGACGGCGACGATGCCAAGCTGCTGGCGGTGGTGCAGGAGGCCGACGGCGTCCGCCGCGTGCATGCCAGCGCCTTCACCGTCGAGCGCAGCATGACCGGCGCCGGCGCGGTCGAGAAGGCGTGGGAGAAGGAGCTCGGTAGCCTGCTGAGCGGCCGGCCCGAGCGCATCCTGGTCGACGACCGGGCCGAGCACATCGTCGTCGCCAACGGCGATGGCGGCGTGACCGTGCTGGGCGCCGATGACGAGGGCGTGAGCGTATTCCAGGAGGCCTTCAGCCCCTTCGCCGACCTCGCCGACCGAGGCATCGCCTCGATGGACTTCCTCTTCGGCGACGTGTCCCTGGTGTTCACGGCGCGCAGCGGCGAGAACCGCATCTGGTCGCTGTACATCGACAAGCGGCTGAAGAAGCGCCAGTACGGCCAGACCAAGGAGCTGCCCGCTCTGCAGCAGGGAGCGGCCGCCTACGCCGGGAGCGTGCGCAACAAGGCCTTCCTGATCGCCGATGGCGACGAGGTATCGCTGCGCTACGGCACCTCGGCGACCATACGCTGGGAGGACCGCATTGGCTATCCCGTCGCCAAGGTCGCCCTGTCAGGCAAGTACGACCGCATCCTGCTGCTCGACACCCGGGGCACGGTGCATGCATACGGCCTGGATGACCCGCATCCCGAAGCCGGGCTGCGCGCCTTCTTCGGCGAGGTGTGGTACGAGGGCGGCGATGGGCCCGAGTACAGCTGGCAGAGCAGCGGCAGCGACGATTTCGAGCCCAAGCTGTCGCTGGTGCCGCTGATCGTCGGCACCCTGAAGGGCACCTTCTACGCCCTGCTCTTCGCCGTACCCATCGCGCTGCTGGCGGCGATCTACACCGCCGAATTCATGCGCCCCCGCTTCAAGATCTACGTCAAGCCGACCATGGAGGTGATGGCCTCGCTGCCCTCGGTGGTGCTGGGCTTCCTCGCCGCCCTGTGGCTGGCGCCGCTGATCGAGGACCGCATCCCGGCGGTGGTGGCCTGCGTTGTCGGCCTGCCGACGACCGCCATCCTCTTCGGCCTGTTCTGGAGCCGCCTGCCCGACCACCTGCGCAGCCGCATCCGGCCAGGCTACGAGTTCATCGCCTTCCTGCCCATCATGCTGCTCGCCCTGGCGGCCTTCTGGTCCCTCGGTGGTCCGCTCGAACGCCTGCTCTTCGGCGGCGATTTCCGCAGCTGGTGGCCGCGGGTCACTGGCGCCTCCTTCGAGCAGCGCAACTCGCTGGTGGTCGGCTTCATGATGGGCTTCGCGGTCATCCCGATCATCTTCACCATCGTCGAGGACGCGCTCAGCAACGTCCCAGCCGCCCTACGCTCGGGATCGCTGGCGCTGGGCGCCAGCCGCTGGCAGACCGCGATGCGCGTGGTGGTGCCCACCGCCTCGGCCGGCATCCTCTCGGCGATCATGATCGGCCTCGGCCGCGCGGTCGGCGAGACGATGATCGTGGTGATGGCGACCGGCAACACCGCGGTGATGGACCTGAACATCTTCAACGGCATGCGCACCCTGTCCGCCAACATCGCCGTCGAGCTGCCCGAGGCGCCGCACGGCGGGACGCTGTACCGGGCCCTCTTCCTCGGGGCGATGCTGCTCTTCCTGATGACCTTCATCATCAACACCGCCGCTGAGGTGCTGCGCCAGCACCTGCGCGAGAAATACAAGACGGTCTGACATGGCCACACCGATGCCCGCACTCCGCCACGATGGCCGGCCGGTCGGCGAACCGCTGGTCTGGCTCACCTCGATGGGCCTTGCCGTCGGCCTGGCGATGGTCTTCTTCCTGCTGTGGACGATCGTCAGCAACGGCGCCAGCGTGTTCTGGCCGAAGCGCATCCAGGCCTGGACGATCGAGGCCGATGGCCGCAGCGAGACGGTATGGGGTGAGCTCGCCCGCGTGCAGCGCAAGAAGGTCGGCGTCGGCGAGGAGATGCAGGTCTTCACCGGCACACGCGATGTGCTGGGATCGTCGTACCGCTTCATCGACCTCGCCGCCGTGCGCGGCGAGGATCAACCGGCAGGCCTGATCAAGATCGAGCGCATGGAGTACGGCGACGCCATCGGCCTGCCGCAGCAGCTGCGCCCCTTAGTGGGTGAATTCATTTACTTATTTCCTCACTTACTCAAACGAGTTTTTGTTTGATTTCGTTCATCAGGGCGCGGATTTCGCGGGCACCGTCGCCGTCTGGTTCGGCGTCAAGAATGGTTG
>JAFLCQ010000102.1 GCA_017302815.1 Planctomycetota bacterium | reverse complement strand
CTCGACGACCTGCTGCAGGGCCCGCCGGACCGGCGGCTGCGCCTGGGGCCCTGGCTGCTGCTGCGCCGCGGGCGCCAGATCACCTGGACGGCGGTCTGACTCCGGTCAGTCGACGTTCACCCGCGCCAGCACCGCGGTGGTCTTCACGTCGGTGATCGAGAAGCGGAAGCTCGGCCCCTCCAGCACCTCGACGCTGCCGCTGCCGACGCAGAAGGCCTTGGCGGCCAGGTCAACGCGGATGACGCAGCCGGCGACGTCCTCCTGCGCCAGCTCGACGCCCTGCTTGCCGAAGGCGTTGCCCTCGGCCTGCACCTTGCGGATCGCCTGCGCATCCTCGGCGATGGTCTGGTAGCCGCGCTGGCTCAGCTCGACGGCCAGCGCCGAGGTCATGGCCTCGTAGACCATGGTGCGGCGCTCCTCGGAGAAGTGGCCCTGCATCAGGCCGACGAGGCTCTTCTCGTAGTTGGTGCCGCTGATGCGGCCGCGCACGAAGCCGATGCGGACGGAGCGCGGGCAGACCCGCTCGACGGCGTCGCCGACCGCGGCGGCCGAGGCGTTGAAGGTGTCCTCGAGGGTGGCTTCGGTCTGCGTCCCGTTCACCCGCAGGCGGGCATCGCCGCAGCCGCCGAGGACGAGGACGAGGGCGAGCAGGGCGAGGGGGCGTGGCATGCCGCCAGCGTGCGGCCGGGTCGGCGGCCGCCTACGCCTGCCGCCTGCAAGCTTCGACGCATGAACCTTTACTTCCTGCCGGTTTCCGCTCAAACCCATCCGGTCCGCCATCAGGCGATCGGAGCGACCGCATGCACCAGATCCGCATCCTCGTCCTGCCGCTGTTGGCGGTCGCCTCGGCATGCGCGGCGGCGAGCGACGACGCCAAGGCCGCCCTGGCGAAGCTGCCCGGCATGGCCATGGCTGCCGGCCAGGCGCTGACCGGTGATGGCAGCGTGTTC
Organism: Planctomycetota bacterium; assembly: GCA_017302815.1. GTDB lineage: Bacteria > Planctomycetota > UBA11346 > UBA11346 > UBA11346 > UBA11346. The sequence goes on along the minus strand of JAFLCQ010000102.1, from coordinate 9,540 downwards.
ACCACCCAGGTCGCGACTCCGGCCGGCGCCGTCCCGATCACCATCGTCCGTGGTGCCAAAGGCGCCTGGCTGGCGGTGGTCCAGCCTCCGGGCAAGGCCGATCTCTGCCCGGCCCCGCTGCGCGAGGCCCTGGGCGACAGCCGACTGCAGCCGCTGGCGCTCATCGTCAGCAGCGCCGACCTCCAGCTCGATCCCGACCTCCTCCCCAAGGCGCTGCGCAAGCCGCTGGGCGGTGCGCAGGTGAAGGCGGGCGGCAACCTGTTCCTGGATGCCCGCATCGGAGGCAGCGGCGTGCTGGCGCAGGTCAGGTCGGCGATCGGCGCCGGCGACCAGCCGGTGCGCATCACCGGCACCTGCGGGCCCGAGCTGGTGGCGGGCCTGCTCGGCGAGCAGGGGGGGCCGCCGCCAACGTGCGCGCTGTCGGTGGCATTCCCGGCCTCGACCCCGCCCGCTTTCGCCGGCCTCGACCCAGCGGCATTCTCGGTCCGCTTCGCCTCGACCAGCATCAGCCTCGGGGTGCAGGGCCAGGAGCTGCGCCTGGCCGGCGAGCAGGGCGTGGTGGTGCAGGTGCTGGGCAAGCCGCTGCAGATCGCCAACACCCTGACCTTCATCCGTGACGGCGACCGCTACGGCATCGCCTGCCGCGGGACCCTCGATCTGGCGGAGGATCTGCTGGGCACCCGCCAGGCGGGATTCGACGTGCGCCAGCTGGTGCTGTCGGGCGACCTGGCCGCGCAGGGCAGCCGGCTGGCCGGCTTCGGCATGGCGGTGGGTGCGCAGGTCGACATCCGCGGCACCGGCCGGGTGCAGGGCGATTTCGCCATCGCTGTCGCCGACAAGGCGGTGACCGAGCTGACCCTGAGCCTGCAGACCGCGCCGGGCTCGCGCATCGGCCTGGGCGGCCTGCCGCTGATCAAACAGTTGCCGGGCGCCGACCAGTTCGCGTTCACCCAGCTCGGCATCGGCGTGAGCCCGGCCAACAAGGAGGCCTTCCTCACCGGCACGGTGGAATGGCGCACGCAGCAGATCACGGCACAGGCCGCCCTGCTGCTCGGGCGCGGTTCGGTGGCGCTCTTCCTCGCTGCCGACGGCCTGACCATGCGCAAGCTGTGCCCGGCCCTTCCGCCCGAGTTCGACATCATCCCGCTGAACCGCGCCATGCTGGCCGTCAGCACGGCGCCGATCGCCGGCCGCAGCCCGGCCATGCTGCCATCGCCGGTGCGGGCGATGATGGCTTCGGCCACCGGCCGGACCGATGGCGTGGTCGGCTTCGGCGACGGCGTGACCGTGGTCACCGCCTATGCCCCCGGCGGCCAGCTCGGCGAGGCGATGAAGACCCTGGGCATCGGCAAGGATCCCATGGTGCTGGCCGGCAGCATCGGCGGGGTCTTCGCCGGCGATCCCTCCTTCGCCCTGTACGCCGATCTCGGCCGCCTGCCCATCCCGCAGGGTGGCCAGCCCGGCTGCATCGCGGTGAAGCAGGTGACGCCGCGTTTCTTCGTCGCCGCCCGCGACCTGCGCTCGGCGCCGGCACTGGACGCCGGCAGCGAGGTGCTCGCCGGGGTGCGCCTGGGCGATGACGACCTGACCATGGGGCTGAAGACCTATCTCACCCTGGGCCAGGCCGGCGGTGGGGTACGCATCACCGGCACGGTGGCCGGGATGTGGACCGACATGCTCGGCATCCCGAAGATGGACATGGGCGATCTGGTGCTGCAGTTCGGCGCGGACGCCGACGGATCCGCTCGCATCGGCATGGGCGGCCGGCTGGTGTTCAACGGCCTGACCTATGCCGGACAGGGCCTGCTGGCGGTCACCCCGGCCGGCGTGCCCAAGCAGTTCGGGCTCGCCTTGCGCGGCGACAAGCTCAGCCCCGACACCCTGCTGCGCATGATGGAGGCCTTCGTGCGCTCGGCGGCGACCGGACCGCTGGCCAACGCGATCGCCGACGCCCGCATGCGCAAGAATCTCGCGGCGCTGGCCGCGGCGCCGTCGTTCACCGACAGCATCGGCAAGACCATCCCGCTGGACCTGGTCGAGCTGCACCGCATGAAGCTGTTCTTCGCCACCCCGGGAGCGAGCGATCCCGATCTCCCCGCCCTCAACGGCATGGGCATCGGCGTGGCGGGCACCCTGATCCTCGATGGCAGGATCAAGGCGGCCAAGGCAGACGTCTTCGTCACCGAAGCCATGGGCCTGCGCATCGCCGGGCAGCTGGCCGACGTCGATCTCGGGCTGGTGGCGCTGAAGAACACCAACCTCGACCTGCGCGCACCGATGCCGATGCAGGGGACGCCGTATTTCAAGCTGCGCGGTGACAGCACCGTCCTGCTCTACAGCGGCGGTCTGGACATCGAACTGAGCGCGGACAAGGGCAAGTTCGTGTGCGTCAACGACTGGGGCGCCTTCGGCAAGGCCAACATCCATGCCGAGACCTTCGGCGGCACGCTGCTGAAGCCCAAGGACTTCCTGCTCGAAGTCGAGGCGTCAGCCGACCTCAAGGGCGGCATCCGCAAGCAGCTTGCGCCGGCGATCACGGCGGATCTGCGGACGATCGGCGACGCCGAGGAGCAGGCGCTCGCGGCCGCCAAGGCCGATCTCGTCACGCTGGAGAAGCAGCTCGCCGCCGTCCGCACCGAGGCCGGAAAGAACAAGACCGATGCCGAATCGGCGATCAAGGCGGCGCAGAAGGCGGTGGACCGCTGGGACGACAAGCTCGACGACATCGACGACGACATCGACGATGCCGAGGACGACATCGAGACGGCGAAGGACCGGCTGCAGGCCGACAAGGTCATCGAGCTCGCCGCGAAACTGGCGTCGCTGCACACCAGGCGGACCGCGGCCAAGGCCAGCTATGTCGCGGCGAAGGCGGTCCTGGCCGAGGCCAAGAAAGTGACCAAGGTCGTGCCGGTCGACCTCTATCCCGAGGTCGTGGCGGCCCGGGCCGAGGTCGACGCCAAGCGCGCCGAGGTCGAGGCGCTCGGCTTCTCCACCGCCGCCAATCAGCAGCTGCTCCAGCTCACGGCCGCCATCTCAGCCGGCGCCAAGGACATCCCCTTGACCATCGAGGAGATATCGCTCAAGGACGCGCGGCTTTCCAGCGCGGCCGCCGGCAAGCCGCAGCGCCTGCGCTTGAAGATGCGCCTCACCCAGCCGGGGCGCGATCCGCTGCTGATCGATGAGACCCTGCGCATCAACATGATGAAGCCAGGCGAGATGGATCTGCTGCCGCTGGCCCGCACCCTGCGGCGCGCCATCGTCGAGGCTGACCGGCTGGCCAAGCAGTCGGCCACGGACAAGGCGATGCAGGAGCGTCAGCGCAAGAAGCCGAAGCGGTCGAAGCGCTGAACCGTCGGCCAGCGGTGTAAGGAACCGGGCTCTCCGCCGACCCATGGGCGTGGAGGCTCGCATGACCCGCCATTCCCTCATCTCCCCATCGGCGACCATATCCGCCATGCGCGCGCTGTTCGCGACGGTGGTGGTCCTGCTTGTCCTCGGCTGCTCGGCAGCCGAGCAGGCCGCCGCGCCGTCCGCAGCCGCCGGAGCGACCATGCTGACCGCCGACCCCGACTGGGCCAACCTCACCGATGCGCAGTGGAAGGAGCGACTGACCCGCGAGCAGTACGAAGTGCTGCGCCGGAAGGGCACCGAGGCCCCGTTCTGCGGCGGCTACACCACCTTCAAGGCCAACGGAGCCGGCATCTACGCCTGCTCTGGATGCGGACAGGCCCTGTTCGAGTCAAAGACTTCGTTCACCTCGGGCACCGGCTGGCCGAGCTTCTTCGCGCCGATCGCCGGGGCGGTGGCGAGCGAGGAGGATCGCAGCCACGGCATGGTGCGGACCGAGGTGCACTGCTCGCGTTGCCGCGGCCATCTCGGCCATGTGTTCGATGACGGCCCGGCACCGACCGGCCTGCGCTACTGCATCAACGCCGTCTCCCTGGCCTTCAAGCCGGCGCAGCAATCGGCCACCGCGGCGGCGAACGAGGCGGTCGCGACCTTCGGCGCCGGCTGCTTCTGGGGGGTGGAGGCGGTGTTCCGCGCCATCCCGGGAGTGACCGGTACCGCCGTCGGCTACATGGGCGGCTCGACCCGCAATCCGACCTACCGCGACGTGTGCGGCGGCGACACCGGCCACGTCGAGGTATGCGAGGTGCGCTACGACCCGGCGAAGGTCAGCTTCGGCAAGCTGCTGCTGGTGTTCTTCGAGAACCACGATCCGACCACGGTGGACCGGCAGGGACCTGATGTCGGCGTGCAGTACCGTTCGGTGGTCTTCACCCACGACCAGGCCCAGGTCGAGCAGACCAAGGCGCTGATCGCCGCCATCGACGCATCGAAGCGCCTGCCCCGCAGGGTGGTGACCCTGGTGCAGCCGGCGCAGACCTTCTGGCGCGCCGAGGAGTACCACCAGCGCTACGCCGAGAAGCACGGGCATGGGGCCTGCCACCTGCCGCACGGCAAGACCTTCGCGGATCTTTTGCAGTAGGGGCTGCGCCCCTACATACCCCCGGCCGCCGTCGCGGCTCGGTTTTCTCGCTGACGCTCCAAAACCGTGGAGGCATCGGCTGCGCCGATTTTATGCCGCCATCGCCGCTCGGCCGCCGGTCGCGCTCCGCGCTCCGGTTTGACGCAGGGCGCTGCCCCGCACCCCGGCGGCACGCCGTCCGTGGCAATGGATCACCTGTGTCTGGGGCGTGGGGCGTCAGCCCCGCATGAACCGGAGCGCAGAGCGCGACCGGCCGCCGAGGACTGGTGGGCGGATACAATGGGCGAAGCCCATCCGCCCACGGTTTTGGAGCGCAGCGAGAAAACCGAAGTCCGACAAAGGCCGCAGGGGGTCCGGGGGACGAAGTCCCCCGGAGCTTCAGCGAACAGGCATCTCGTCGATCAGCGTGACCACGACGCGGTTGGCGCTTTGGGCCACGGTGATCGCGTGGCCGAGGTCGGCGGCATGGCGGCTGCGCATGGCCTCGGCGAGGCGACGGGCAGCGAGGGGGTCCGGATCGCCCTTGGCGTCGACGAACTCGTGCGTGTCGACACCACCGATCGACTTCAGGTAGTCGACCAGGCGGGCGGTGGCAGGCGAGAGCGTCGATGCGGTCATGGCTCGTCCCTCTAACGCTGTATTCTGCATCGCGGGACGAGGTCGCAAGACGATCGCAGCGTGGAGGCCACCGGTTGTGTACGGTTCGGGGCGGGCAGGCGGGAGGGGTTGCCGAGCTGGAACCGTTCCTACCATGTTTCCATGCCCGCTGACAGCCGCCCCCGCTACGCCAACTTCCCCGAACGCGAACCCAAGGTCCAGATCGGCCCGAACATCAACGCCACGGCCAGCAAACAGCTGACGCGGCTGTCCATCGGCACCTACGAGATGTCGGTTCCGCAGCAGGAGCGCGGGCAGATCACCACCGAGGCCGCCCGCGTCGCCATGTCCGCCATCGCCAAGGCCGGCGGCATGCAGCTGACCCCCGAGAAGTCGCGCGAGTTCGTCGGCGCCTTCTCCGCCGCCAACGCCGATGTGAAGTGGAACGTGTGGATCACCACCCCCTTCGAGCCCGGCCAGTCCGCCCACATCGTCTGGGCCAAGTACACCGAGCTCACCGGCGAGAAGAAGGTCGGCATCGCCTTCCGCCTCAACACCGCCTTCACCTCGGATGATGTGGGCAATGTCCTGCGCACGGCGCAGAAGAACGCCCAGGTCATTCCGGACGGCGAGCCGTACATCCTCAAGGGCAACCCCCCGCCGCGCTTCCAGAAGAAGAAGGTCGACGCCGAGCCGGCCGCCGATGGCGCCGAGGCTCCGGCCGCCCCCGCCGCCGAGGCGCCGCAGGCCTGAGCCGCGCCGACCTCCTCGGGCTCGACTTCCCCGCCTTCTCGGCCTGGCTGCGCTCCGAGGTCGGGCACAGCGGGCGGTTCCACAGCGCCGCCTACAAGCATCTGTTCCTCACCGGGCGCTGGCAGCCCGGTCAGGTGGCGTTGTGGCGCGAGGCCGAGTCGTCCAGTCCGGGCCTGATCGCGCGTCTCGAGGCGCTGGCCCAAGCCGAGCAGGTTCCCGCCACGGTGTCCGAAGCGCTGTCGGACGACCCCGCATACGGCACCACCGCCAAGCTGCTCCTGCGCCTGCGCGACGGGCGTGAGGTGGAGGCGGTCGGCATCCCGATGACCGGGGACGCGCACCGCACCTGCTGCGTCTCCTCGCAGGTCGGCTGCAAGCAGGGCTGCGCCTTCTGCCGCACCGCGCGCATGGGCCTGGTGCGGGATCTCGCGGCGCACGAGATCGTCGGCCAGGTCCTGGCGGTCAACCGCGCGGATGGACGCGAGGTGCGCAACGTGGTGTTCATGGGCATGGGCGAGCCGCTGGACAATGCCGAGGCGGTGGCCCAGGCGGCGCGCGTCCTCAACGATGTGCATGGATTGTCCCTGGCCTGGGACCACATCACGGTGTCCACGGTCGGCCGCCTGGCTTCGCTGGCGCGCTGGGAGGATCTCGGCCTGGCCAAGGCGAACCTGGCCGTCAGCCTCCATTCCGCCGATCCGGGCGTGCGCGCCGCCCTGGTTCCCGCCGCCCGCATCGAGGATCTGGGCGAGCTGCGTGCCGCGCTGGGCCGCATCCGTCTGCCGCGCGACCGACGCATCATGCTGGCGGTCGTGGTCATCCCCGGCGTCACCGACCATCCGGGGCAGATCGACGCCCTGGTGCACTGGATCGGCGACCTGCCCGCCCTGGTCAACCTGATCCCGTTCAACCCCTTTCCGGGCGTCGACTGGCGCGCCCCGACCGATGCTGAGATGCGCGCGATGTGCGATGCGGTCTACGCCCGCGGCATCGCTGTCCGCACCCGCACGACCAAGGGGCGCGATGCCCTGGCCGCCTGCGGCCAGCTCGCGACGGCGCGGGGCAAACCGCTTCCGCCCGCCAAGCCACCGGACAACATCCCGCCCCCATGACCCCGATCATCGTCAACGGCGCGGCCGGCCGCATGGGCCGCCGCATCCTCACCCTCGCCGCCGAGCAGCCGGATTCCTTCCGCATCGTCGCCGGCGTCGACCGCAACCCCGGACGGCTGCGCGATCTCGGCGTGCCCAGCGACGCTCCGCTGCTGGCGGCGCTGCCAGCCGAGCGCGGTGCGGTGGTGATCGACTTCAGCAGCCACGCCATCTTCCCCATGGTCGCGCAGCACTGCGCGGCCAACGCCATGCCCCTGGCCAGCGGCACCACCGGGGTCCCCCCCGAGGTGCTGGCGCGCGAGCTGCCTCCGGCCGCGGCCCGCATCGCCTGCCTGCATGCCGGCAACATGAGCGTCGGGGTCAACGTCCTGCTCGACGTTGCTGCGCGTCTGGCGCGGGCGCTGGGCCAGGACTACGACATCGAGATCGTCGAGGCGCACCACAACCAGAAGATCGATGCCCCGTCGGGGACCGCCTTCGCCCTCGCCGACGCCATCACCGAGGCGACCGGCCGCAGCCGCGCCGACCACGTCTACGGCCGCGAGGGTCAGACCGGCGCCCGCCGCCGGGGCGAGATCGGCGTGCATGCCCTGCGCATGGGCGACGTGGTCGGCGACCACACCATCTACTACGTCGGCGGCGGCGAGCGCATCCTGCTGGGCCACGTCGCGCACAACCGCGACATCTTCGCCCGCGGCGCGCTGCGGGCGGCGGCCTTCCTCGCCGCTGCCGCCCCTGGTCGCTACACCATGAAGGATGTGCTGGGCCTGGCGTGAACGAGATCCTGGCGGTCCGGCTGCCCAACTGGCTGGGCGACGCCTGCATGGCGCTGCCCGCCCTGGCGCGTCTGCGCGCTGCGGGTTTCAGCCTCGCCTGCTTCGGCAGGGGGTGGGCCGCGGATCTCCTGGCCGGGGAGCCCGACACGGTGGCGAAGCTGCCGGGCGGGCTGCGTGCCGACGCGGCTCTGATGCGCGCCAGCGGCGCCACCCGCGGCGTGCTGTTCCCCAACTCCTTCGGTTCCGGTTTGCGCATGCGCCTCGCCGGCATCGACGCCGCAGGGCATGGCGGCTGGCGCCGTCCGCTGCTGTCGCGGCCGGTGCGCCGGATAGCCGGCAGCCATGAAGTCGAGGCGTTCTGGCGTGTCGCCGGGGCCTGGTGTGACGACGGGTGCGACATGCCGCCGCCGGAACTCGGCCTGCGCCTGGCGGCCCGCCATCGCGAGCAGGCGGCTGCGGCGCTGCTCTCCGCCGGAGTGACGGCTGGTTACCGCGTGCTCGCGCCGCTGGCGGTCGGGCGCATCCGCGGCCAGTCGAAGCAGTGGCCGGGATTCCCGGTGCTGTCGCGCATCCTGGGCGAGCGCGGCCAGGTGGTCGCATGCCCCGGACCCGGCGAAGAGGCGGCGACGCGGGCCGCTCTGCCCGGCGCGATCATGCTCAACGGCCTCGGCGTCGGGGCGTATGCAGCTGTGATGGCTGGCGCGTGCGGCGTGGTCGCCAATGATTCCGGTCCCATGCATCTCGCTGCGGCGGTCGGAACCCCGGTGGTCGGCGTCTTCGGCGTGAGCGACCCCGGTCGCACGCGCCCCTGGTCGCCCTTGGCGCGCACGGTCGGCGATGCGCGGGCCTGGCCCACGGCCGACCTCGTTGCTGCGGCCGTGCTGGCGGGCCCGCCATGATCCGGGCGGCGGTGCTCTGCCTGATGATCGCCGTGCTGGCCGCGGCGGAGTGGCGGCTGCAGACCGGACCGGGTCCGGTTGGCAGCCAGCCGGTCCCGCTCGACGCCTTGTCCAAGGCCGGCGCCCTGCGGCTGCAGGCGGCGCGTACGGCGGTCGAAGGCGGACCGTGCTGGGTCGAGCTGCGCCTGGTGGCGGCGGATGGCCGGCGCTACGCCACCGCCGCCCCGCTGCAGATCCCCGAGGGCGAGCGCCGCGCGGAGGCCGTCTATGGCCTGGACGCGGGATCATGGACCGGACGGGATGGCACGCTCGGAGCCGACGCCGTGCAGGCGATGGCCTCCCTGGAGATCGCGGTGCATGGCTGGGATGGCGTGGTGCAGGCGCGGGTGGAGACCATCCCCGTCTCCTCGACCACGCCATCCTTCACCGTCATCGCGCTGCATCCGGGATTGGTCGAGGTCGGTCCCTGGCGGGAATGGCGTCTCCGCCTCGCCGGCGGCTTCCGCAGCGAGCAGGGCGAGCTCGATCTGGTCGATGCCACCGGCCGGCGTTGGCCGATGTTCCTCGATCAGCCAGGCGCGCCCGATGCGTCCGGTCGCTGGCGGGCCCAGGGCCCGACGCGCTGGGTCCTGCGCCTCGCTCCGCAGGAGTCCCCGGCCCCGCCGTGCCGCCTGCGCTGGAGCGACGGCGATGGATCCTGGCAGGGACCGGAGGCGGATCCGGGCACGGCGATCACCGGACGCGAAGAGCTGCCGGGGGCATCGCGCGCCGATCTCCCGATCCCGGTGTCGCCATCCTGGGAAGGGCCGGCCTGCCGCTCCGCCGCCGGCGCCTGGCTGCGGCTGGCCTGGCACGAGATGCCCGATGCGCTGGCGCCGGTGATCGCCTGGCGCTGCGGCTGGACCGGGTTC
>JAFLCQ010000101.1 GCA_017302815.1 Planctomycetota bacterium | reverse complement strand
GGGCGGCGGGGCTGGCTGCCGCGGCTCCAGGGCCTGGGATGGGCTGGTCGGCGGTGCGACGGGCGGGCCGGTGGGCCGGCGCATGGTGCGCGAGGTGCCGAAGAAGGGCTGGTCGCCGGCCTTCTCCTCCTGGCTCTTGCGGAAGATGCCGGTGGCATGCGCCAGCAGCTCCTCGACCTGCTTGAGGTCGATCGGCTTGTCGAGGATGGCGAGGACGCCCAGGCGCTGCGCTTCGGGTTCGAAGGCGGGATTCAGGGCGCGGTAGCCGGTGGCGAAGACGAAGGGGGTGGCGTCCTTGCGCAGGCGCAGGTCGCGCAGCAGGGCCAGGCCATCGGCCTCCGGCATGACGAAGTCGCTGATGATGAGATGGTAGGCTTCCTTGGCCGCCTGCCGCCGGGTGATGGCGGTGGTGGCCTCCTTCACGCTGGCGGCGACGTCGACGCGCCGGCAGCGCTGGGTGAGGAATTCGGTCAGGAAGCGGACCGTCTCGGGACGGTCATCGACAACCAGGACATCGAGCGTTCCCATCATGGCTACTCACAGTGTGACATCCGGCGCCTATGCAGGCAAGCGCGGATCAGGAAGCCATGACAACCGCTCAGGAGCGTCCAAGCTCGCGTCCGCGAGCCTCGGCGGCGGCAAGCGCGCGGGTCCAGGCCTCGCCGAACCCCGTCTGCTCCAGCACGGCCAGAGCGGCGGCGGTGGTGCCGCCGGGACTGGTCACCTGCTGACGCAGGGTGCCGGCCTGGCCGACGCCCTGCTGCATGAGATAGGCGACCGAGCCGGCCAGGGTCTGGCCGACCAGCAGCTGCGCCTCGGCGGGGGTGAAGCCCAGCGTCTGCGCCGCCTCGACCAGGGCCTCGGCGGTGCGGAAGACGTAGGCGGGCCCGCTGCCGCTGACCGCGGTGATGGCGTCCATGCGCGACTCGTCGGCCAGGCGCAGGACCTTGCCGCAAGGGGCGAAGAGGGCCTCGGCGAGGTCGAGGTCGGCCTCGGTGGCGTGGGCGCCGCGGCACAGGCCGACCATGCCCTGGCCGATCGCCAGCGGGGTGTTCGGCATCGCCCGCACCACCCGCGCCCCGGCCGGCAGCATGGCCTGCAGCTTGGCGGTGGGGGTGCCGGCGAGGATCGAGACCAGGACCTTGTCCGGCGCCCAGGCTGCGGCGAGGGCGGGGACGACCTGCGCCGCCATTTGCGGCTTGATCGCCAGCACGATCAGGCCTCCGGCTACGACCGCGACGCCGTTGTCGGCGACCGCCTCGGCCCCCAGGGCGGCGAGGGCGGCGCGCTTCTCTGCCATGGGTTCGGCCACGGTCAGGCGCGGGCGCGGGGACAGACCGGCGAGGCCGCGGAGCATGGCGGAGGCCATATTGCCTCCACCGATGAAGGAGATGGCGGGCAGTTGCTGCATGGCGCGGCAGGATGTGCATCCGGGGCGGCATGCCAACCCATGCAGCCGGCGCCGACCTGCGGCACGGCGGCGCCCGGGATCTTGTCCGCGCTCCCCGGCGCAGCAGGCTGCGCATCCCCACCGAGGAGCACTCCATGGCCAAGCTGTCCATCGACCAGGTCGCCCTGCAGGGCAAGCGCGTCGTCATGCGCGTCGACTTCAACGTCCCCCAGGACAAGACCACCGGCGCGATCACCAACACGCAGCGCATCGTCGCCGCCCTGCCGACCATCCAGTACGCCCTCGACCAGGGCGCCTCGGTGGTCCTGCTGTCGCACCTCGGCCGCCCGGACGGCGAGAAGAAGGCCAAGTACTCGCTGAAGCCCGTCGCCGACAAGCTGCAGGAGCTGATCAAGAAGCCGGTGCAGTTCGTCGACGACTGCGTCGGCCCCAAGGCCGAGGGCGCCGCCGCCGCGCTGAAGCCGGGCCAGATCCTGCTCCTGGAGAACGTGCGCTTCTACATCGAAGAGGAAGGCAAGATCACCAAGAAGGACAAGGCCACCGGCACCGAGGAGAAGATCAAGGCCGACCCGAAGAAGGTCGAGGCCTTCCGCGCCTCGCTGTCGAAGCTCGGCGACGTCTACGTCAACGACGCCTTCGGCACCGCCCACCGCGCCCACAGCTCGATGGTCGGCGTCAACCTGCCGGTGAAGGCCAGCGGCTTCCTGATGAAGAAGGAGCTCGACGCCTTCGCCGCCGTCCTCGACGCCCCCAAGCGCCCGCTGCTGGCCATCCTCGGCGGCGCCAAGGTGAAGGACAAGATCCAGCTCATCAACAACCTGCTCGACAAGGCCGATGAGATCATCATCGGCGGCGGCATGGCCTACACCTTCCTCAAGGTGCGCGACAACATGGAGATCGGCGCCTCGATCTTCGATGAGGAGGGTGCCAAGATCGTGCCCGAACTGCTGAAGAAGGCGCAGGAGAAGGGCAAGAAGATCCACCTGCCGGTCGACTGGATCACCGCCGACAAGTTCGACCCCGCCGCCAACACCGGCGCCGCCACCATCACGAGCGGCATCCCCGCCGGCTGGCAGGGCCTGGACGTCGGCCCCGAGACTGCGAAGCAGTTCGCGGCGGTCATCGCCAACGCCAAGACCATCGTGTGGAACGGCCCCCCCGGCGTGTTCGAGTTCGAGAAGTTCCAGGCCTCGACCAAGTCGATGGCCGAGGCGATCGCCAAGGCCACCAAGGCCGGCGCGGTCACCGTCATCGGCGGCGGCGACACCGCCACCGCAGCGGCCAAGTTCGGCGTCGAGTCGCAGGTGACCCACTGCTCGACCGGCGGTGGCGCCAGCCTCGAACTGCTGGAAGGCAAGGTCCTCCCCGGCGTCGCCGCGCTGGACGAGGCCAAGGGCTGCTGCGGCGGCTGCAAGTGACCTGAACGGAGTTCGGAACGATCGCTGCAGCCCGGCCGCAAGGCCGGGCTGCATGCTTTGCCGGCGGCCACATGCACCCCGACCTCGACCGCATCCTGTCCGGCAGCGCCGTGCGCGCGGCGCCGCAGCTGATCGGTTGGCGGATCGCCTGCGGCGACCTGCACGGGGTCATCGCCGAGACCGAAGCGTACCAGTCGGCACGGGACCTGGGTTGCCACGCCAGCAAGGGGCGCACGCCGCGCACCGAGACGCTCTACGCCCGGCATGGCACCCTGTATGTCTATCTGTGCTACGGCATGCACTGGATGCTGAACCTCGTGTGCGACGAGGTCGACGAGCCGGCGGCTGTGCTCATCCGTGGCATAGCTGTTGCCGGAGCGGATCCCCGGCGGAGCAATGGTCCCGGGAAGGTTACCCGCGCGCTGGACGTCGACCGCCGGCACCACGGTCTGCATCTGGATGCGGCGGGATGTCCGGTCCGGCTGCTGCCGCCGACCGCTCCGGCACCGCGCCTGCGTCGGGGCCCCCGGGTGGGGATCGCCTATGCCGGACCGGTCTGGGCTGCGAAGCCGTGGCGGTGGTGGGCGGACGGGTTTCCGGTGGCGGAGGCGCCGGCCAGCGGGCTCCCGCTCAGCAGCGCCGCCACCAGATCGCCCGCGCCCAGGTCGTGATGCAGCCCGAGGCCTGCGGCAGCCAGGCAGTTGCCGGCTGTCACCAGCGCCGGCTCACGGCCGCCCCCGGGCGCGGCCAATGCGAAACCGGCCGTGGCCATGAGCGCGTTGCACAGGCACTTGCGTCCGGTCAGGTCCTTCGCCGCCCCGCCTTTCGCGAGGAAGGCGGCTTCGGGCTCGGCCGGGCAGCGCCAGCCGATGTCGCCGTCAGGACGGCGGTAGGCCTGGCGCAGGAGGCCGATATTGCAGATGCGTATGCGCTCGGCATCGACGCTGCGGTCGGACGCCGTGCCTGGCACAGCGACGGTCTTGAACGGGAAGCCGGTGGGCGATGCCAGCGGGTCGGTGAAGACGTGGGCTTCGTCGTTGGCGGCCAGTCCCAGCACCCGCAGCCGTAGCGACTCCTCCATGCCCGATTCGCGGCAGAGCGAGAACAGCGTCCCGACCTGGATGCCGTGCGCTCCGGCGGCGCTCGCGCGGGCGAGGCCGTCGGCCGTGCCATAGCCGCCGGCCAGCCAGAATGGCCGATCCAGCTGGCGCAGCCGTCCGAGGTCGGGCAGGTCGCGCGGACCATAGATGGGTTCGCCGATGTCCGACAGATGACCGCCACCGCGCGGCGGGGCGTTGTGTCCGCCCGCGATCGCGCCCTCGACGATGAATCCGTCGACCTGCCCGTCGGTGGAGCGGAGCAGCGATTGGGCGAGGACGTCCGAGCTGATGATGGCGAGGAATGGCGGCCGGGCGAGGGTGGGGAGTCGGGCTCCGCCCAGCAGTTCGCGGGGGGCGAAGTCCACGCGGACGTTCTCTCCAGGCTGCCCGCCTTCCACCCGCAGGGTGAGATGGCCGGGCTCGTGCGCGCACAGCTGCGCGATCAGGGCGGGGAACTCGCGCGGGATGCCGGCGCCGACCAGCACCGCATCGACGCCGGCCAGCAGGGCTCCGTAGAGGATGGCTGGATTGGCGACCTGGATCTTCTCGAGCAGATTGATGCCGACCGGACCGGTATGCCCGTCCTTGGCCAGCGCGACCTCGGCGAAGCCGGCCGCCACCAGCAGCTCCAGGCTGTCGCCGGCCGGGCGGTGGTCGATCAGCGGCACCTGCCGGTACGCACCCGGGGTGGCTATGCCGCTGGGAACGAACCAGCGCTGCACCACCCGCTGCGCGAGGGCCTGGTCGGGGAAGCGGGCGAGGATGCGCCGGACATGGCCGTCGGCGTCCCCTTCCTGCAGACGGCATGCGAGCACCCGATCCAGCGCCGTGCCCGACACGACGCCCAGTCCACCGGCCTGCGAGACGGCCCGGGCCAGGCGCCAGTTCGAGATGGCCACCCCCATGCCACCCTGGATCAGGCGAGGGAGGCCGCGGGCGAGCGACAGGGTCCGTCCGGGCTGATCCGGCATGGCGATGTCATCCATCCGTGGGCCCGTAGTCCGGGGCCGACTCGGTCGACTGTGTCTGCAGCCGGCTGGCCGGAGCGCGCCAAGGCGAGGTGCCGAGGTGGTGATCCATGCGTTCTTCCCTCACGGGTGCGCCGTCGGCCCGGGCGGGCGGACGGCGCACAGCGGCTGAGCGACGTTACGGAGATGTTCGCTGCACGGTGCCGCGGACGGGAAGGGCAGCATCTGTCGCAGGCCATCAAGACAACGGTGAATCCACCGGCCTGTGCAGCGAGCAGTGCGGTCGCTGTTCGCGTGCGGTGTCAGCGGCGCGTGCCGAGCCAGGCGAGGTGGCGCAGGCTGTGCGCCTGGGCGACGGCGCCATCCACCCCGCATGGCATGGCCGCCTTGTCCTTGAAGCAGGCTGCGGCCGACGCGTCGAGGCGCAGGCGAACGGCCTTGCTGGGCAGATGGTCGCCGCCGGTCAGCGGGATGTCGCAGTCGCCGAGGATCGTCGAGGCGATCGATCCGCTGCTGTAGACCGCGAGAGCCGACGGCGCCAGCCAGAGGAAGGCGCCGTGCGTGCGCATGGCGCAGGCATCGGCGTCCTCGAAGGCCGGACCGATCAGCCGGCCGCCCGACAGGTCTCCGGGTCCGTATGCGACCGCACCGCGGAACAGCCGCGTCGGCACCGGCCGCTGCAGCAGATCCTCGAAGCACTGGCCGGCGAGGATGGCGCAGAACTCGATGACCACCGCCGGGTGGTAGCGGTCATCGAGCGGCCGGGCGGCGATGACGATCCTGCCGAGGACGGGGCTGACGGCGATCTCGAGGTCGCTGCCGCGGACCATGTCGCCCAGCTTGCCGTAGACCCCGACCAGATCGCGCGAGCGTTCACGGGTCCGGTCGGCCGCGGCGGTGAACGCATCGGAGATGGCGGCCGGGTCGCCTAGCGACCAGACATCCGTGCCGAGCACGGGGGACAGCACGCAGGCGGCCAGCGGGGTCATATCGTGCCAATGATGCACTATGGCGGCCGGAGGGGCAAATCCAGACTCCGCGGCCTAGCACATGCCTGGCGTGGCCGTGGCGGGGGGGGTAGTGGAGTCGGAATGGTGCAAGCAGGCAGACCCTTGATCCGCCTGACCTCCCTCCTAACTTCCGGCCCTCCTGACTGCGCTGGCCGCGTAGCTCAGCTGGTAGAGCAGCGGATTGAAAATCCGCGTGTCGCTGGTTCGATTCCGGCCGCGGCCACCAACGAACGACCCCCGCGCAAGCGGGGGTTTTTCGTTTGGTGCCCGCATCCGTAATCGAACCACATCCCGGCGCGGAGGCCGGGATGCCTCCGCCGCCGCTCGCCACGCAGGGGAGCGAGGGCATCCGCGCAGCGGACGCGAGTCCCCGTCAGGGGAGTCGCGCCAAGCGACGGCGAGGGCTTGCCCCGAGCCAGGTGGCGAGCTGACCGCTGCGCGGTCGCGGCTTCGGAGGTTCGATTCCGGCCGCGGCCACCAACGAACAACCCCCGCGCAAGCGGGGTTTTTTCGTTTCGGTCGCCTGTCGCTGGGCCTGGGCCGGCTACCATCGTCAGCTGCTCATGGCGGCATCTGCGTCAATTGGATCAGGGCAGCGCGCAATTCGCGCATGCGGGGCGGCTTGCCCAGGACGCGGTCCACGTAGGGGATGCTCTCGCCCTCGTCGATCAGGCGCTGGCCCCAGCCGGTCAGCAGGATGAACGGCGTCGTGGGCGAGGCCTCCTTGACGGCTGCTGCCACCTTGCGGCCGTCCACGTGCGGCATGCCCAGATCGCTGATCACGGCATCGAAGGAGGGCGCATCGCTGCGGAACATGCTGATCCCTGCGTCTCCGCCGTGGGCGACCACGACCTCGTGCCCTTCGTCGATCAGCGCCTCGGACAGGGTCTTGAGGATCAGCGGATCGTCATCGACCAACAGCAGGCGCAGGGGTGGCAGGGTCGCCGCCTGCAGCGCCGGGGATGCCGTGGCGGTCATGGACAGGACGGTGAAATCGATGCGCATGGTGGAGCCGCGGCCGACTGCGCTATCGATGGTGAATTCGGCGCCGTGGCGCTGCAGGACGCCGTAAACCATGGCGAGGCCGAGGCCGGTGCCCCGTTCGCCCTTGGTAGTAAAGAAGGGATCCAGGCAATGCAGACGCACCTGTTCATCCATGCCCACGCCGGTGTCGCTGACTTCGACCCTGACCACCTGCTCGCGCGGGCGACCGTCCGCCGCCGTCTCCTTGGCCAGGCGTAGGGTGCGCAGGGTCAGGATCCCCCCATCAGGCATGGCATCGACCGCGTTGATGACCAGATTGGTCAGGGCCTCGCGCAGCTCGCTGTCGATGCCGATCACGAAGGGCAGGCCGGTGGCGCATTCACAACGCGTGTCGATAACGATGCCGCGTTGCATCGGCATGTCATGCCAGCGCGCCCTGGTGAGGTCTACGACCTGCTGAACCACCAAGTTGATGTCGAGCGCGTTCATCGACGCCCGGGCATCGCGGGGGCGGTAGAATTCGCGCAGGCGTCCCACCGTGCTGGCGATGTCCTCGGCGGCGCGCTCGACGGTGCGCAGGTGCTGTTGCGATTTCTGCGACAGACCCAGCTCGCGGTTGAGCATGGCCTCGGTGCAGATCAGAATCGGGGACAGTGCATTGTTGATGTCGTGTGCGATGCCGCTGGCCATCTGGCCCAGTGCGCGCAGGCGTTCGTGCTGCATCACCGCCTGCTGGGTCTGGCGTAGATCTTCGTAGGCGCGCAGCAGGGCCGAGTAGAGTTCGATGTGCCTTGCGGCCAGCGCGGTGTGGTCGGCAAGCTGCTGCAGGAATTCGCAGTCCTCGCGGCTGAATGCGTTCGTGCGTACGCGCGCGGTGATGAGCACGCTGGAGACAGCGCTGTCGTTGATCAGCGGCGTGGCGACCATCGAACCGAGGCCCGCTCCGGACAGGCGGCGCGGGATGGGAAAGTCGATGGCGGCGATGTCCTCTTCATAGACCTGATGGCCTTGCACGCAGGTGGAGAGGCCGTTGCGGTCGATGGGAATGATGGCCTGCTCGGTCATGGCCAGCTCCATGGCCAGGCCTGCGCAACGCACTCCGACCCTGCTGACGGTCAGGTGGTTGGCAATGCGATCGTAGAGGCACATGCAGACGAAATCGACCGGCAACTGCTCCTCGAGGCTGCGCACCACGACCTGATAGATGCTGGCCTGGTCCTGGCGCTCGCCGATGGCATGGGTTATCTGGCGCAACAGGTCGAGGCGCGCGAGTTGTGCGGTGATCCGGGCCTCGGCCTGCTTGCGTTGCGTGATGTCGGCACGGATCGCGACGTAGCGCCAGGGCTTGCCGTCATCGCCGGGGAAGGGGACGATGGTGGTCGCGACCCAGTACAGAGAGCCGTCCTTGGCACGGTTGCAGATCTCGCCGTGCCAGGGCCTGGCGGACGAGATGGTCGCCCACATGTCACGGAAGAAGGTCTTGGGGTGGTGACCGCTATTGATGATGCGGTGGTCGCGTCCGACCAGTTCCTCGCGCGTGTACTGCGAAATGGCGCAGAACTTGTCGTTCACTTCGAGGATGCGGCCCTTGGCGTCGGTCACCGCCATGATGGCGTGCTCATCGAGGGCCGACTTCAGCTGGCTGCGCTCGGCGATGGTGCTCTTGAGCTGCTGCTGCATGGAGCGCAGGTCCTCGATGACCGCGTGGTCGCGTTGGCGGGCCCGGTGCAGCCGGTCCACCAGCAGGCAGGCCAGGGTGCCGATCGCCAGCAGCGCCAGCCATTGCAGCCCATCAATCGGCTGGGCGATGGCGAATGAGTTCTCGGGCGGGATGACCAGCACCAGGGCGGCCAGCCCGCAGCAGGCGGTGGCGAACAGACCCGGGCCGAGCCCGCCGACGAAGCTGCTGACCAGGATGGGTGGCAGGAATACCATGAGGAACAGCCGTTCCCCGAACCAGTGGCTGCCCGCCAGCCGCAAGCCGACCGTGGCGACTGTGACCACAGCAGCCAGGACATAGGCCTTCCAGGTGCCATGCCAGGCCAGCAGCGGCTGCGAGGGGACATTCAGGGGCATGGTGGTTGGCGAAGACGTGGGAGAGCCTTCTGGGTCTTCATACCCGATCGCATGCCAGGCCGCCACCTGCAAAGGTGTAAGACAGCACGCCTGTGCCGAGTGGCTTCAATTGCGCAAACAGTTTACACGCAAATAATTACGATTCGTCATGTGGTTCCTTTCTAGGCCATGTGTTGTGGCGTGTGTACCGAGCGGCATATAACTACTATGGCCATGCGAGTTTAATACGGCCACCAGGACGAGCCATGTGAAGGGCAGATGAACCCTGCGTCCGGGAGTTGCCGCCCGCATGGGCGGCCAGACGCTCATGCCGTGTTCGCCAATACCCTTGCCCGCATGTCCTTGCCCCTGCTGCGCCTGCGCGATCCGCGGCCGACCTCGCCTGCGCACATGCGCGCGGCGCAGGATCGCATCCGCGCACGGCTGGTCAGCGAGCTGGCCCGCCTGCCGGTTGGTCATGCCCGCGGGCTCGACCGCCTGCCGCTGGACGCCCGCCTGCGCGACGCCTTCCGTGCACAGGTGCCGATCTGCACCTATGCCGACCTCCAGCTCCTGCTGGAGCGGGTCGCGCGCGGCGAGCCCGACGTGCTGTTCCGTGGCCGGGCCGAGGCCCTGGCCATCACCAGCGGCACCACCAGCAGCGGCCAGGCCGGCGAGCGCTTCATACCGCAGTCGCAGGAGCTGCTCGACCACCATCAGGCCGGCGGCGCGGCCGCGCTGGTGCGGCTGGCCGACTGGGTCGGCCCCGGTCTGCTGCATGGACGATTGCTGCTGATGGGCGGCTCCACCGACCTGAAGCCGAACGCCCACGGCGTGCTGGCGGGCGACCTCTCCGGCATCGTGGTGTCGCGCATCCCGCGCCTGCTCTGGCCGCTCTACGAGCCGGGCCCCGAGGTGGCGCTGATCGGCGACTGGGAACGCAAGCTGGCGGCGATGACGACGCGGGTGGCGCATGCCGACCTGCGCCTGGCCAGCGGCATCGGCAGCTGGATGCTCATGCTCTTCGCCGCCGCCTGCCGCGAGCGCGGGGTTGCGCGCGCCGCCCAGGTGTGGCCGAACCTACGTGCGGTCATCCACGGCGGGCACGCCATGGAGCCGCTGGTGCCGCAGTTCCAGGCCCACCTGTCCGACGACACCTGGATGCAGGAGGTCTACCCCGCCAGCGAAGCCTTCATCGCCGTCGGCGCCAAGCCCTGGCGCCTAGGCGACGGCCGGCCGGCGCCGTTGGAGCTGCTGTGCGACCACGGTGTGCTGCTGGAGTTCTGTCCCGACGACGATCCGCATCCCGAGGCTTGCGTCGGGCCGGAGGCGGTCGAGCCGGGACGGGTCTACCGCGTGACGGTGACCACGCCGGGCGGCCTGGTGCGCTGGCAGATGGGCGACCTCGTGCGCGGCGAGGGGCCCGGCCTGGTGCGCTTCGCCGGGCGCATGCGCACCCGCATCTCGGTGTTCGGTGAGCATGTCGAGGGCGACCTGCTGGCGGCGGCGCTGGCCGCGGCCTGTCGCGCCACCGGCGCGCGGATCCGCCACAGCCACGTCGCACCGGTGCTGCCGGG
>JAFLCQ010000100.1 GCA_017302815.1 Planctomycetota bacterium | reverse complement strand
CCTCGCCGCCGCCGGCTGGGCGCAGGTCGCCGATGGCGATACCCCGGCCCAGATCGCGGTCGACGCCGATCCGCAGCGCCGCGGCGAGCTGGTGGCGCTGGCCGAGGCCCATGGCGGCCTGCGCGAGCTGGCCGAGGAGCGCGTGCCGCTGGAAGTGGTGTTCCGCGAGCTGGTCGGCCGCACCTGAACGCCGGTTGCACGGTCGTGGCGACCTGCGAACATCCCATCATGACGATGATCAACCTCCGCTGGTGGCGCTGGCTCCGCACCTCCTGACCGGGCAGGCTGACGCATCGTTCCATGTGCGGCCCGCTCGTCCGAGCGGGCCGCTTCGTTTGGTGGCCCAGGCGCAGCCGGGCCGCCTGGGTCATGACTTCCATCCCGCCCCGGCGCGAGGACGCCATGCGCGCCGACCCCGACACCGCTGTCCGCCACGCCAGCCCCGACGCCGGCGCCGGCTGGAGCGAGATCCGCCCGGCCGAGATCGGCGGACGCGCGGCTGCTGCGCTGCCGGGCGAGACCCTGTGCCTGCAGGTCGCCGCCGAGGCCGCCGGCGAGGCCATCCGCGCCGTGCTGGCCAGCGGCCGCCTCCTGCTGCTGCGCACGCAGCGCCGCGACGATGGCAGCATGCGCATCACCGCCATCCGGCCCGAGCGCCTGTGATCAGGCGACGAGATCGACCTGTGCGACCGCCCCGGCGACGCCGTCGTCGCGCAGGAACACGCCGCCGCGACGGCCCTGCGCCTGCAAGCCGCCTTCGCCATCGCGATGCGCGAAGGGCAGGGCCACCGAGGCGGTGGCGATAGCCGCCACCCCACCCTGCGCGAGACCGGTGAAGGCACGACCATCCCATAGCTGCAGGCGGTCGTAGACCGCGTCGCCGGCATCGATCCAGCCATTGCCGTCCGCGTCCATCGCGGCGAGGTCGCGGAAGGCCTGGCCGCTGCGTCCGCCGAGGATGGCCCCATCGAGGGCGACCAGGCGGTCCGCGCCGGCCGGGCGCGCGACCGCGTCCATGCGGCCATCCTGGTCGACATCGATGCGGGCCAGCTCGCCGCTGAAGGAGATGCCATTGCCGTCGAGGTCGAGGACCAGGGGATCCTTCAGAGCCGCGTCGCCCAGGGCCACGCGCACATCGCGCTGCTGGATGCGCACGCTGGTCTGGCTCCAGTCGAGGCGGAATGCCAGGGTGCTGCCATCGGCGAGGGTGAGCTCGGCCTCGGCGCTGAGGCTGGCGCTCTGCACCTCGACCGTGCGCTCGTGCAATTCGTACTCCAGGCCCCATCCGGCGCGCTGCGGTTGCGCCGTCTGCTGTTGCATCTGTTGCACGTCGCCGTGCAGCTGCTGCAGCCGTATGGCGAAGCGCCGTGCGCCCTTGGCCCCGAAGACCTTTTCGAGGATGAGCAACAGCTTCTCCAGCTCGGGATCGAGCTGCTCGTCGACGGCCGTCGCCTGCTTCGCCTTCGCCGCGCGTTCGAGGGCGGCGCCGAGGCCGCGATCGGCCGGTAGCTCCAGCGCCCGCGGTCGCGCGGCCTCCTGCGGACGCTC
This sequence comes from Planctomycetota bacterium, assembly GCA_017302815.1. Classification (GTDB taxonomy): domain Bacteria; phylum Planctomycetota; class UBA11346; order UBA11346; family UBA11346; genus UBA11346. The sequence goes on along the minus strand of JAFLCQ010000100.1, from coordinate 8,941 downwards.
GCCGACCCACATGGCGAAGCGTTCAGAACGTTCGTGGCGCGTCAGCAGCGACGTGCTGCCCGCCAGCGACAGCGAGCCGGCGGAGATCTCCATGCCTCAGGATCGGCACCAACGCTGTCGGACTTGAAGGATTTTAGCCGCCAAGCCGCCAAGGACGCCAAGGGCGCAGAGAACTGGCCCACCTGACATGGCTCTCTTGGCGAACTTGGCGCCTCTACCCCCCCTAACCAGCCAACAGCTTCTCCTTGCTGGCAAGTTCCAGCATCACGTTCTCGTCCCCCCACACGCGCCGCAGGCCTTCGACCAGGGCGGCGCTGGGGTGGACGCGCCAGCGGTCATCGGGCACCAGCGACACCGCCTGGGCGCCGGTGTGCACCGACATGAGGATGCGGGCGCGGTCGCCGCTGTGCTCGGCCAACAGGCGTTCGGTGGCGGCGAGCTGCTCGGCGTTGGAGGCGGTGGCGTCGATGGCGATGGTGATCGAGCGCACCAGCAGCTCGGTGGCGCGCGCCGCCGGCACCACGTCGGCGACCACCAGGCCGGGGATGGCCGGAGCGGCGTCGGCAGCGGCCATGCCGTGGCCGTCGTCGTCCTCGCCGCCGGTGCCGACGTGCTCGTCGCCGCCCTCCTCCTCGCCGCCGCCCTGCTTGGCGGGGCCGCGGTTGCGGCGCTCGATCGCACCGGCGAAGAGGGCTACGGTGTCGGGCTCGCACAGCTGGGCGAAGCGCTCGCACGGGCTGGGGCCGTCGCGGCCGCGGCCGCTGGAACCGAACAGCACAGCCTCGAAGGCGCCCTGCTCGTCCTCCAGCGACAGCACGCACATGGTGTTGCCGGTGCGCGTTTTGATCATGCGCTTGCCGGTGATGGCAGCGAGGACGGCGACCTTGTAGCCATCGGGAGTCTCGGCCATCTGGCGCGTGGTGTGCGAGGCGTGCGACCCCAGCTGCGGACGCCAGGCGCGCACGGGATGGTCGCTGATCCAGTAGCCGGTCAGCGCCTTCTCGAAACCCAGGCGGGTCTCCTGCGACCAGTCGGGAACCTCGGGATAGCCCTGCACCGCCTCGCGGTAGCTGCTGTCGGCCTCGAAGGCGGCGAAGAGGGTCTGCTGGCTGTCGTTGCGCGACTTCGACAGCTTCTGCCCGCGATCGAAGGCCTTCTCCATCGCCTCGAAGAGCGCGCGGCGGTTGGCGTGCAGGGTGTCGAAGGCGCCGACCTTCACCAGGGCCTCGACCACGCGCTTGTTGACCGTGCGGGTGTCGACGCGCTCGCACAGGGTGTAGAGCGAATCGTAGGGTCCGCCCTTCGTCCGGGTCGCGATCAACGACTCGGCCGCGCCCTCGCCGATGCCTTTAACGCCGCCGAAGCCGAAGCGAATATCGGTCTTTTCGCCGCGCTTCACCAGGGTGAACTCCCAGCCCGATTCGTTGACGTCCGGCGGCAGCACCGGGATGCCCTGGCCGCGAAGCTCTTCCACGAACTCGGTCATCTTCTCCTTGTTGCCCATCTCGAAGATGAGGTTCGCGGTCATGAAGGCGGCGTAGTGGTTGGCCTTGAACCACGCCGTCCAGTAGGAGATCAGGCCGTAGCAGGCGGAGTGGGACTTGTTGAAGCAGTACTCGGCAAAGCCGAGGATCTTGTCCCACATGTCCTCGCACTTCTCGCGCGGGAACTGGTGCAGCTTGTCGGCGCCGCTGATGAACTTGTCCTTCAGCTTGGCCAGGGTCGCCTTGTCCTTCTTGCCCATCGCCTTGCGCAGGTCGTCGGCTTCCGCCGGCGTGAAGCCGCACAGCTCGCGGCTGATCGACATCACCTGCTCCTGGTAGATGTAGAGGCCGTAGGTCTCCTTCAGCACGCCCTCCAGCACCGGATGCGGGTACTCCACCTTCTGGATGCCCTGCTTGCGGTCGCAGTAGTCGAGGTGCATGTTCGCCTTGAGCGGGCCGGGGCGGTACAGCGCCACCAGCGCGATCATGTCCTCGAAGCGGTCGGGCTTCAGGCGGGCGATCAGGTTCTGGAATCCCGGCGATTCGCACTGGAATATGCCCAGCGTCCGGCCGGTGCCCAGCATGCGGAAGGTCGCCGGATCATCGAGAGGGATCTTCAGCAGGTCGATGTCGGCGCCGCTGGCCGCCTTCACGATGTCGACGCACTTCTTCAGGATCGTCATCGTCTTGAGGCCGAGGAAGTCCATCTTCAGCAGACCGGCCTTCTCGACCTGGGTCATGTTGAACTGGGTCGACGGCTTCGACTTCACCACGCACACCGGCACCAGCTGGTGCACCGGCTTGGGCGCGATGATGACGCCGCAGGCGTGCACGCCCAGCGAACGCCCGAGCTTCTCCAGCGACAGCGCGGCATCGAGGACCTGCTTGGTGCGCGGGTCGCTGTCGTAGCGCTTCAGCATCACGTCGACGGTGCCGAAGGTGTTGGTCGCCTTGTCGAGCGGCTTGCGTCCCAGGCACACCTGCAGGTCGTGCTTGCCGCTGGGATCCTTGGGGACCAGGTTGGCCAGCTCTTGCGACTCCTCGGGCGTCCACTCGTAGGCGCGGGCGACGTCCTTGATCGCCATGCGCGCCTTCATCGTGCCCAGGGTCATGATGTTGGTCACGGCCTCGGCGCCGTACTTGCCGCGCACGTAGTCCAGCACCTCCTCGCGGCGCGTCTGGCAGAAGTCGATATCGATGTCGGGCATCGACTTGCGGCCCGGGTTGAGGAAGCGCTCGAAGAGCAGGCCGTAGCGCAGCGGGCAGATGTCGGTGATGCCCAGGCAGTAGGCGACCAGCGAACCGGCGGCGGAACCGCGTCCCGGTCCCACCGGGATGTCGTTGCGCTTCGCCCACATGATGAAGTCGGAGACGATGAGGAAGTAGGCCGGGAAGCCCATCTTCACGATCGTCTCCAGCTCGAAGGCGAGGCGGCTGCGATGTTCGTCGGTGATGTCGGCGTAGCGCCGCTGCAGGCCCTCTTCGCAGAGATCCTTGAGCAGGTCGGCCTCGGTCTTGCCGTCCGGACAGGGGTAGGTCGGCAGATGGTAGCTGCCGGTGGGGATCTTGGCCTTGGCGCAGCGCTCGACCACCGCGCGGGTGTTGCTGATCGCCTCGGGCAGGTCGGCGAAGAGCTGCGCCATCTCCTCGGGCGACTTCAGCCAGAACTCCTTCGACGGCATGTGCGGACGCTTGGGATCCGACAGCGTGGTGGCGTCGGAGATCGCCAGCATGACATCGTGCACCTCGGCATCGCTCTTCGCGATGTAGTGCACCCAGTTGGTCGCCACCACCGGCACCGACAGCTCGCGTGCCACCTGCACGTTGCCGTGGCGCAGGGACACCGGGCCGTCGACGAGATGGTCGGCCAGCTCGACGTAGAGGCGGTCGGCGAAGATGTCCTTGAGGATGCCCAGCTGCCGCCGCGCCTCCTCGGGAGCGCCGCGCCGCAGGTGGGTGTTGAGGAAGCCCTCGTCGCCGGCGCCGGTGAGGCAGACGAGGTCGCTGCTGTACTTCGCGATCGCCGCGATGTCGACGCGCGGTTCGAAGTAGAAGCCCTGCTTCCAGCCCAGCGAGACCAGCTCGGCGAGATCGAAGTAGCCCTTCTCGCTGGCGGCGATCAGCACCAGCTGCTGGTTGCCGCGGCTCTTCTCGGTCATGCCCAGCGGCGCGACCGCCACCTGGCAGCCCATCAGGGCGGTGACGCCGTGCTTCTCGGCCAGGGCGGCGGCCTTGGCCGCCAATGCGGCGTCATCCGGTTTCTCGGCCGCCAGCTTGGCCGCCTCTTCGGCAGCCTTCTTGTGCTTCTCCTTCAGATCCTTGGCGGCGGAGACCAGCTCGAAGGCGCCGAAGAGGTTGCCGGTGTCGGTCAGCGCGACGGCATCCATGCCGCCCTTCTCGACCGCCTCCAGCAGACGCGAGACGGTGGGCGTCGCCTTGAGCAGCGAGTAGTGCGAGAGGACGTGGAGATGGGTGAAGTCTATTGCCACTGTCCGGGGTCCGGGGTCCGGGGTCCGAGGTCGGGTCCACTGTCAGCACCCCCCCGTGCGTTCCAGCGCCGGGTCGCAGGGGCGCCAGCCCCCGTCCGGGGGTCGCAGAGGGCGGGAGCCCCCCGGTGGTGCGGGTCCAGGGCCTGCGAGGCCCTGGTGGGGCGTAGCGGGGCAGCGCCCCGCGTGCAGCGCCGTTCCAGGCTCGGGGCTAGCCCTCGCCGTCGCTCGGCGCGACTCCCCTTACGGGGACTCGCGTCCCGCTGCGCGGGATGCCCTCTCTCCCCCCGTCGCAGCGCAGCGAGAAGGGCGTCGGCAGGGGCCGCACCGCGCGCAACGCGGTCAGCCGGCGCAGCCGGCTGGGGCGTGGGCGCAGCCCACGCTAGGCCCCGTCAGAAGGACACGTTGAGATTCGCCCCCGCCAGCCAGATGAGGTCGTCGGCGGTGGTGATGAGCTCGCCCGCGGCGGCGGCGTGCGCCTCCTGCGCCTCGCCCAGGCCATCGCCGGGCTTCAAGGCTGCGGCGAAGAGGCGGATCTGGGCGTTGTAGGTGTACTGCCAGCGCAGCGCCGCGTCGATCTCGGTCCCGAAGTCCTTGGCTCCGCCAGCGACCACCGGCTCGCTCATGCGGTAGTAGGCGCCGGTCAGGTCGATGCGCACGCGGTCGCGCTCGTCGAAGCCGATGCCCCAGCGCAGCTTCATCGCCTGCAGGTTGCCCACCACCAGGCGCGACAGCTCGCCGTACTTCTCGCTTTCGACGATCAGGGTGTCGGCGACCGACTCCCACTCGTTGACGAAGCCCTCGAACTTGTCGTCGGTATCCGGATCGTCGCCGGTCAGGGTCGAACCGATCAGCTGCATGCGGCCCTTGCCGTACTGGCTGAACTGCCAGTCCAGGCCGGCCTCGCCGCCATAGCCGGTGAACTCGGAGCCTTCGCCCGCATCGCCGCGCTGCACCGCGCTGTCGAACCACAGGCCCAGCTCGCCGACACGCCAGTCGAAGCCGAAGGCGTAGGTGCGCAGCTTGTCGCCATGGCGCTCGCCGGCGACCACCGGCTCGACCTGCTCGACGATCGATCCGGTCACGAAGACCTTGTCGCCACCGGCGGTGGTCGGCTTCCAGTCCAGGGTCAGACCGTACAGCGTCGAGGCCTCGGGCAGGCGGTAGATCCACGGGCTTGCGACCAGGACGTCCCAGCCGCTGTAGCTGGCGCGCACACCGTCCCACGAACCGATGGCCGGGTCGTCGGCACGCGAGTCGAAGAGGAAGGCGCCGCGCCCCTCGACCAGGTTCCAGCTCACCGGCATGCGGCCGGCGATGACGCCCAGCTCCTCGAAGCCGAGGAACTCCTTCAGGTTGACGTAGGCGTCCTTCAGGACGACCTGGGCCTGGTCGGAGTCGATCTGCGACTCCTGGTCGCCGGGATCGGGGCGGCCGGGCCGCAGGTTGGTGGTGCCGTAATCGCCGAGGTCGGCCTTGTAGCCGAAGCCGACCACGGCGGTGGCGCGCTCGTCGAGCTTCAGCTTCAGCCCGAGCTCGGCACGCATGGTGCCGTAGCCGCGATGGTCCGACTCGTCGGTGTTCGAATCGGCGTAGTTGTCGCGCTGCAGGACATCGAGGTCGAGCATGCCCTGGATGACCACCTGGCGGCCGGCGCCACCGGACGGCTTGCCCGAGCCGAACTCGGTGATCGGCGCCAGTCCGCCCGCACCCTGGGTCGCGTTCGCGCCGCGCGTCTCCACCGGGGTCTCGGCGGCGCCGATGGCTGCGGCGATGAGGAGCAGGACGGGGACGGGACGACGGAAAGTGCGCATGGAGGCTCCGCGGAAGGCGGCAGGCTAGGGCCCTGCGCCGCCAGGCCAACCGTATTGCAGCGCCCGCCAGGATCGGCAGAGTCCCACGATGCGCGCGATCATCATCCTGCTCCTCATCGCCGCCGCGATCGGCGGCGGGTGGTACTGGTACAAGAACCATCAGCCGGCGGCGGCGGACAACCCCTTCGAAGGGACCACCCCCATGACCACCAAGGTGGACGCGCTGCCCGCCGAGGCCAAGAAGGCCTTGGACGAGGCCGAGTCCCTGTGGTCGCAGGGCGGCGCCGACGCCGCATCGGGGCCCACCGCCCCGCGCATGGCCCGGCTCTACAGCCAGGTGCTGATGTCCTACTACGAGCTGGCCGGCCAGCACGACGCCGAAGAGGCGCTGGTGCGCGACCGCCTCGAGCCACTCGGCAAGTCGCTGTTCTTCAGCAAGAGCAAGTGGATGGCGGACGACACCGGCCTGATGGCGGTGCACAACGTCAGCCCCGGCGAGAATCCCGACGCCATCGCCCGCAGCTACGGCATGAGCCGCGAATGCCTCAACCGCCTGCGCGGCAAGGACGCCAATTCCGCCGACCTGCGCTCGGGCGAATCGATCAAGGTGGTGAAGGTCAAGGACGCCGGCGGCTACCACATCGACATCGACCTCTCCGACTACACCCTCGACCTCTTCATCGGCGGCGTCTTCGCGAAGCGCTACAGCATCACGCATGGCGCCAAGGAATCCCCGACTCCGGTGGGCAAGACGCAGCTGCTGGACCGGGTCTGGCATCCGCAGTGGACGCACCCGCAGACCAAGAAGGTCATGGCCTACGGCGACCCTGAGAACATCCTCGGCCCCATCTGGCTGCCGTTCGACGCCAAGCTGCTGGGCGCCAGCGGCATCGGCATCCACGGCTACACCGGGGCCGACGCCAAGATGCAGGTGCAGGCCAGCAACGGCTGCATCCGCATGCAGAACGACAACGCCGAGGAGCTGTTCCAGCTCATCTCGCATCCGCAACGCGCCCCGACCAGCGTGACCATCCGCCAGTGACCTTCCTCGCAGCGGGCGCGGCAGACGCCGCGCCCGCTCGCTTGTTGCATATATACAAACGATTGTATATCATCTTTTCAGCCGACCAGGAGCCGCCATGCCCTTCCATCTCCCCGCCGAGGAACGCCTCTACCTGCGCCGCGTCGAGGTCACCTACGACGAGCTGAAGCAGTTCTTCGTCAGCGACCACGCCGCCCTGGACATCTCCGTCGCCAAGCTGCCGCCGCACGCGCGTCCGACCTTCGCGCAGAAGCCCGCGACCGGCTACCAGCCGATCCGCGAGGGCGAGGAGTGGGGCTCCAGCTGGTCGACGGCCTGGTTCCGCCTGAAGGGCCAGGTCCCCGCCGCCTGGGCCGGCAAGGAGGTCGTCCTGTGGGCTGAGATCAACGGCGAAGGCCTGGTCTACGACACCGCCGGCAAGGCCCTGCAGGGCATCACCAGCGGCTCGGTGTTCGGCCCGTGGACCTCGCGCCCCTTCATGCCCCTCTTCGCCAAGGCCACCGGCGGTGAAGCCGTCGACCTGTGGCTGGAGGGCGCCGCCAACCACCTCTTCGGCGTCGCCGAGGTCGGCGACCCCACGCTGCAGAACGGCAAGCCGCTGGTGTGCACCGTCGGTCAGCTGCGCCTGTGCGCCATCGATCGCGAGGTCTGGGGCCTGCGCCACGACATGGAGATCCTGCTCGATCTCTACCGCAGCCTGCCCGAGGCCAGCGTCCGCCGCGCCCGCATCCTGCGCGCCCTCACCCTGGCCTGCGAGGTCCTCGGCCGTGACGGCAGGGCCTTCGCCGCGGCCCGCGCGCAGCTGAAGGAGGTCCTGGCCAAGCCGGCCTACGCCAGCGACCTCAAGGTCTGCGCCGTCGGCCACGCCCACATCGACACCGCCTGGCTGTGGCCGCTGGGCGAGTCGGTGCGCAAGACCGCGCGCACCTACGCCAGCCAGCTGAAGCTGATCGAGGACTACCCCGGCTACGTCTTCGGCGCCAGCGCCGCGCAGCACTACGCCTGGATGAAGGAGTCCTACCCCGACATCTACGCCCGCGTGCAGGCGGCGGTGAAGGCCGGCAGCTGGGAGGTCCAGGGCGGCATGTGGGTCGAGGCCGACTGCAACATCACCGGCGGCGAGTCGCTGGTCCGCCAGTTCATCCACGGCAAGAACTTCTTCAGGGACGAGTTCGGCGTCGACGTCGACAACCTGTGGATCCCCGACGTGTTCGGCTACAGCGCATCGCTGCCGCAGATGATGGCCAAGTGCGGCATCACCACCTTCCTCACCCAGAAGATCAGCTGGAACCAGTTCAACGAGTTCCCCTACAACACCTTCTGGTGGCAGGGCATCGACGGCAGCAAGGTGCTGACCCACTTCCCGCCCGAGAACAACTACAACGGCGAGGTGCTGCCCAGCTGGCTGATCAAGGCGCAGGAGCGCTTCAAGGAGAAGGACGTCGTCGACGGCCTGATGAGCCTGTTCGGCATCGGCGACGGCGGCGGCGGCCCGCGCCCCGAGCACCTCGAGCGCGGCGCGCGCCTGAAGGACCTCGAAGGCTGCCCGCCGGTGCGCTACGGCACCGCGCACGAGTTCTTCGGCGAGCTGCGCCAGAAGCAGGATCTGCTCAAGACCTGGGTCGGCGAGCTCTACCTCGAACTGCACCGCGGCACCCTCACCACCCAGGCCTACGTCAAGAAGTGCAACCGCAGGCTGGAGCACCGCCTGCGCGAGCTGGAGATGCTGTGGGCCGCGCAGCTGCCCGCCTACCCGATCGCCGATTTCGACGCGATCTGGAAGGAGGTCCTGACCCTGCAGTTCCACGACATCATCCCCGGCTCGTCGATCCGCAAGGTCTACGAGGAGACCAACGCCGCCCACGACCGCCTGCTGGCGACCTGCGACGGGCTGCAGGAGCGCTTCGCCGCCACCCTGCCCGCCGGCGACGGTGTCGCGCTGTTCAACTCGCTGTCGACCGACTTCGTCGGCAGCGTGGTGCTGCCCGCCGCCTTCAACGGCAAGGGTGCGGCCACCGCGCACGGCGCCGCCGTGCCGACCCAGGCCGAGGCTAAAGCCCTTTTTTTGTGGGTGCACTTAACCCACGCCCTGAAGGGCGCGGCTAATCATATTCC
>JAFLCQ010000010.1 GCA_017302815.1 Planctomycetota bacterium | reverse complement strand
GGTGCCGCGGCGATGACCGGAGCGGCGGGGCCGCCGCCCAGGCCGATGCCCGCGACCAGCAGGGTGATGGCCACCGCTCCCAGCGGCATGGCGATCGGATGCAGGCTGCGGCCGCCGGCCATGGCGGCGTCGACATCGGCGTCGGCGACCGACAGCCGTTCGACCACCGCCAGGGCGTCCTCGACCGGCAGCCAGGTCTGGCCGCGGTCGAGCGACAGCACCTGGCTGCGGGCGGCGAGGCGCCCGTCGGCCAGCAGCGTGCGCACAGCGCTGGCGGTGACCGGTCGCGGTCCGCTCAGCGCCTTGATGTGCAGGGTGGTCATGTTCAGGCCTGGGCCTTCGGGGCGGCCTGGCGCTCGATGTGGAACACCGACTCGACCAGCGCGAGGGTGGCGTACCAGGCGGTGAAGGCGACGTAGGCGATGAAGGGCATCAGGGCCAGCAGCAGCAGCTGGCCGAGGAGGCCGTCAGCCGCGCCCTGGATGGCGCCGGCGGCGGCGTCCTTCTGCACGATGCCCTTGGTGGCCCAGAACAGGTGCCAGGTCAGCAGGGCGGTGGCGTAGCCGAACACGACCGGGGCAAGGCGCAGGGCGGTCTTGCCGAGGAAGCCGAGGATGCCGACCGCCTCCTTCCAGGCGCTGACGGTGTGGTCGACGCGGGTGGTGCTGATGCCGGGGGCGAAGCACAGCGCGGCGGCGTGCCAGCTGATGACCATGATGACGATGCCGTTGATCACGCCGGGGTGCGACTCGCTGTCCACGGTCTGGGCGATGCCGGTGGCGAAGGCGGCGAGGCCGGTGACCAGGATGGCCAGGGCGAAGAGGTCGAGGGCCGCGCGCGAGCGCACGCTGCAGCGGGTGTGGGCGATGATGCGCTCGATGGCGCCGACCGCACGGTTGGCGACGAACTGACCGATCAGCAGCAGGACGGGCAGGATGCAACCGGTGAGGAAGGCGCGGAAGCTCTCGGCCTTCACGCCATTCACGGCGGCCACCACGATGCCGATGAGGGCGGCGATCAGGATGGCGACGTTGCCGGCGGTCATCGCCCGGCCCTGGCCGCAGAGGAAGAAGGAGGAGGTCAGCTTGGCGCGGGCGATCTCGAGGAAGCCGGCCACGACGCGGGTCGGGGTGCGCTCCCAGCCGTCGCTGTAGGCGGGATCGCCGGCATCGGCGCCGCCGCCCCAGGACTCGCCCAGGACGCTGTCGGGGATGGATTCGGCCGGAGCGGTGACGGCAGGGACCGATGCGGGGGCGCTGCTGCCGGCGCTGGCGGCGGCCAGGGCCTCGGCGACCGAGATCCAGGTGGCGCCGCCGTCCAGCGAGGCCACGCGCATGGCGCTGGTGACGCGGCCGGTGTCGACCAGCTCACGGAGCTTGGCGGCGTCCACCGTGCGGGGACCGTTCGAGAACTGGACGGTGATGCTGATCGCTGACATGTTCGCTCCGATGGAGGTGAATTCCGGTCCGTGGTTGGACGGCCGAGGGACGCACTTGTCTGTGTGATGCACCGGAATGCAAGTCTTCCCTCCGTCGCATGTCGCACGGGGCACGCATCCGGGGTGCGACGCCTGCCGTGGCCCTTGGGGGGGCGGGCATCGGCCGTAGGGTGCCGCCCATGCGCATGACCTGCATGTCCCGACCACCGGCCCGCGTGCAGGCGCTGATCCGGCTGGTGGCGGACGCCGATCGTCTGGACGATCTGCCGCCGCCGTTGCGGGCCGCCTTGGCCGAACGCCTGCGCCAGGGGCCGGTGGCCATCCTGCCGTCCCTGGGACTGCATGGCCAGCCCATGGTCGGAGCCGTGCGCAACCCGACCTGGGATGATGCGGTCGAGACGCGCCGGCGTGGTGGATCCCTGGGACGGGCGCTGGTGGCGGAGCGCTGCGGTATCCTGGCGCTGGAGCTGCCCGCGGGCCTGCCTGTCGCGGCGGTCGAAGCCTTCCTCGTCGGCATCGGCCAGGGGATCTACGCCTGGGACCGCTACCAGCCGACGCCGGTCCACCGGCCGACCGAGCTGGTGCTGCTGTCCGCGGATGCCGCGGTGCAGGCGGCCGTGCGCAGGGTCGAGGGCATCGCCCCGTGGATCGCGCGCTGTCGCGATCTCACCAATCTGCCGGCGCAGGACATGGGCCCCGACGAGTTCGAGGCCGAGGCCCGCGCCGTCGCCAAGGCGGCTGGCCTGCGCCTGCGCGTCCTCGACGAGCGCGCCTGCACCCGTCTGGGCATGGGTTGCCTGCTGGCGGTCGGCCGGGCCAGCCCGCGTCGCCCCCGCATGCTGGTGCTGGAGCTGCGCGGTCGCGAACGCGAACAGCCGCTGGCCCTGTGCGGCAAGGGGGTCTGCTTCGACACCGGCGGCCTCGATATCAAGGGTGCCGAGGGCATGCTGCTGATGCGCAAGGACATGGGCGGCGCCGCCGCCGTCCTCTGCGCCCTGGCCGCAGCGGCGGCGCATGGCCGCCCGCGACAGACGGTGCGCGCCTACCTGCCGCTGGTCGAGAACGCGATCTCCGGCGACGCCTACCGTCCCGGCGACGTGCTGCGGGCCATGGACGGCACCACGGTCGAGGTCGGCAACACCGACGCCGAAGGCCGGTTGATCCTGGCCGATGCGGTGGCGCTGGCGCGCAAGGACGGCGCCGGGCGCATCATCTCGGTCGGCACCCTCACCGGCGCGGCGATGACCGCCCTGGGCCGTATCCACGTGCCGGTGATGGGCACCGACGACGGGCTGGTGGGAGCCGTGCTGCAGGCCGCCCGCGCCACCGGCGAGAAGGCGTGGCCGCTGCCGATGGACCATGAGCACCGCGCCATGCTGCGTGGCCAGGTCGCGCAGCTGAACAACTCCCCGGGCGGCGAGGCCGGCTGCATCACCGCCGGTGCGTTCATCGCCCATTTCGCCGGCGACACCCCGTTCGCGCATCTCGACATCTCTCCCAGCAGCTGGATGCCGCGGCCGTGGGACCTCGGTCCCGCCGGCGCCACCGGCACCATCGTCACCACCCTCGCGAGGCTGGCATGCGGGTGAAGATCTGCGGCTTCACCAGGCCCCAGGATGTGCGCGACGCGCTCGACGCCGGGACCGACGCCCTCGGGCTGAACCTGGCGCGCGGTCCGCGCCGCATCGGACTGGATCAGGCGGTGGCGCTGTCCGCCCTCATCCCGCCGCTGGTGCAGAGCGTGCTCCTCTTCGTCGACGCGGACGAGGAGTCGATCCTCGCCGCCGCAGCGGCCACACGCTGCGGTGCGGTGCAGCTGCATGGGGACGAGTCGCCCGAGCTGGCGTCGCGCCTGCGCCGCCGCCTACCGGTGATCAAGGCCTTCCGCATCGGCTCGGCGGCCGATCTCGACCGCGTGCGCGGCTATCCCGCCGACGCCTATCTCCTCGATGCGGCGGTGGCCGGAGCGCATGGCGGCACCGGGACCGCCTGGGACCATGGTCTGCTCGCCGGCCGCGATCTGGGCGCCCCGGTCATCCTCGCCGGCGGCCTGCGGCCCGGCAATGTCGCCGCCGCCATCGCCGCGGTGCGGCCCTGGGCGGTCGACACCGCCTCCGGCGTCGAGAGCGCTCCGGCGATCAAGGATGCGGAGCTGATGCGCTCCTTCGTCCGCGCGGCCCGGCAGGCCTGATGCTGCGCAATCCGCGCATCCTGCTGCTGCTGGTGGTTGCCCTCGCGGTGGTCGCCGTGCTGATCGGCATGCGCATGCGCATCATGGTCGCCGGCGGCAAGGCCGTGGTGGTCCTCGCCGTCATCGCCGTCCTCGTGCTGCTGGCGCTGCGGCCGCGACGGCAGGACGGCTGATCAGCGGACGGCGAGGTAGATCGTCGAGGTGCCCGGCTTCAGCAGGGACTCGCTGTCGATCTCGCAGCGCTCGCCGTGGCAGGCGTGCAGCCAGGTCTTCAGATTGCGCGCGATCTCCTCCATCGCCCGTTCGTTGGGCGAGGAGAACAGCGGATTGACCGAGTAGCCCTTCTGCACCTTGGGTTCCTTGCCCATGCTGACGCTGGTGGCGCCGATGCGCACCTTGGCGAAGGTGCGGCGCCCGAGGATGCGCACGATCTGCGACTGCGAGAGTTCCATCCCGCGCTTCACGGTGCTGTGGAACATCACTTCCTGGATGTCGATCTTCGGTCGCGTTTGCAGCACGGGAACCTCCTGGAAGGCGGATATCATCCGCAGTCGGCGCCTGGACACAATGTCTGATTTGCAACGTTTGGCACGATTTTCACCGAACTATCCCGTTCGTATCGGGTCATCGTTGCAGGTCCGGCGCATGCCTGCGCCGCCAGCGCATCGGCGAGGTGCCGGTCTCGCGGCGGAAGGCGGCGCTGAGGTGGTAGATCGAGCGGAAGCCGCAGTCGCTCGCGATGTCGGCGAGCGGCAGCGTCGAGCGTGCCAGCAGGTCGCGGGCGCGGTCGATCCGCACCGCCAGCAGCCATTGCCCGGGGCCCATGCCGTAGCGGTCGGTGAAGAGGTGGCGCAGGTGGTCTTCGCTGATGCCGACCTTCCGCGCCACGTCCGACAGGCGGCGCAGCGAGGCGTAGTCGCGGGCGATGAGGTCGCGGGCGCGGGCGGCATGATCCAGTTCGTCCGTGGGCTGAGCGGCGAGGCCGAAGAGCAGGGCGGCGATGCGGTGGTCGAGTTCGCTGCGGCGCAGCGGATCGTCGAGGACGTGGCTCGCGGCCAGGTCCTCGCATTCGCGGCGCAGGCGGGGATCGGTGACGCTCGCCGCCAGCAGGCCGCCGCCCAGGCGTTCGGCATGGTCGAGCTCGAACTGCAGGCAGACGTCGACGCCGGGGTCGTCCATGGTCTGGTCATGGCGCTCGCCCGGCGGATAGAGCAGCATGGATCCTGGGCCGAACGACGTCGATCCTGATCGCACCAGCCTGGTGGTGCCGCTGCCGGTGGGGTGGTAGACCAGCTCGGTCATGGCGTGGGCATGCCAGGGGCAGCTGTAGCCGCGTCGGAGGACATGGCGGAACCCGGCGACGAAACGCACCACCGGAGCCTTGGCCGACAGCAGGTCGCGCAGGGATTGCAGCGGGGTCATGCCGGAGTGTGCCACCGGAAATCGCAATTACAGCCGGAGCCCCCGCTTGCCGGGACATGGCGCGGGCGGCAAGGATGCGGCAACCAGCCAGGAGACCCCATGCCCGAAGTCCGCCCCATGAACATCGGCCTCATCGGTTGCGGCGACATCGCCCGCAAGGCCTATGTGCCCAACTGCCGGCGTTTTCCATTCCTCAACGTGGCGGCCTGCGCGGACATCGATGCCGGGCGGGCGGCGGCCTTCGCCCGTGAGCAGGGCATCGCGAAGGGGGGCGCGGTCGACGACATCCTGGCGGATCCATCCATAGAACTGGTGGTCAACCTCACCGTGCCCAGGGCCCATGTCGAGGTCGATCTGCTGGCCCTGGCCGCCGGCAAGCACGTCTTCAGCGAGAAGCCCTTCGCCCTGTCGCGCCAGGATGGCGAGCGCGTTGTCGCCGCCGCCCGCGCCAGGGGGCTGCGCGTCGGCTGCGCCCCCGACACCGTCCTGTGCAGCGGCGTGCAGACCGGCCGCCACTACATCGACTCCGGCGCTGTCGGCCGCATCATCGGCGGATCGTGCGCGTTCCTCGCCTGCGGTCCCGAGGGCTGGCATCCCAACCCGGCGTTCCTCTACGAGCACGGCGGCGGCCCGGCCTGGGACATGGGGCCATATTACCTGCACTCCCTGATCACCCTGCTGGGGCCGGTGCGGCGGGTCTGCGGCACCGCCAGCCGCGGCTTCGACCGGCGCACCATCGGCAGCCTGCCGCGGCGCGGCACGGTGATGGAGGTGCAGGTGGCGACGCATGTCATCGGCCTGCTCGAGTTCCATTCCGGCGCGGTGGTCAGCGTCACGCTGTCCTTTGACATGATGGCCGGATCGGCGGACTACGGCATCCAGCTCTACGGCACCACCGGATCGATCCACGTACCTGACCCCAACTACACCGACGGCGCGGTGCGCATCGCCCGCCGCGACCAGCACGACTGGGTCGCGCATCAGCGCACGCATCCCTACGTCGAGGGGTCGCGCGGTCTCGGCGTCGCCGACATGGCGATGGCGATCCGCACCGGCCGCGCCCACCGCGCCAACGAGACGGTGGCGATGCATGCGGTCGACATCCTCGCCGCCATCCACGAGGCGGCGGCCAGCGGAAGCTACGTGACCCTGCAGTCCACCTGCGAGCGGCCGGCGGCCATCCGCACCGACCTGCCGGAATGGACTCTGGACTGACGGCTGCCGATACGGCGGACGAACACGGCGGGGGACGCGCAGACGCGCGTCCCCCGCCGTGTTTTTCGCGCATCCCGTCGACGGATCCGTGCACAGCCGGAAATCGCAAAATGCGCCGGAGCGCCGTCTTGCCTGCGGCTGGCGCCCGCGGCTATGATGAAGCCATGATCCCCACCACCCGCTCCATCATCCAGTTCACCGGCGAGGGCACCCTCGCCCTCAACACCGAGGCCTGCCCCAGGCCCGGCCCCGGCCAGGTCCTGATCGAGACGCACCGCAGCCTGATCAGCACCGGTACCGAGATGACGGTGTTCAAGCGCCGCTTCGCCGCCGGCACCCACTGGGACAACTGGGTCAAGTACCCCTTCTCCACCGGCTACCTCAACGCCGGCGTCGTCGTCGCCGTCGGCGAGGGGGTGCAGGGCTGGAAGGAGGGCGACCGCATCGCATCGCGCGAAGGCCATGCCAGCCACGTTCTCGCCTATGTCGACAGCAAGGGCCAGGTCGATGGTCCTTCTCTCGCCCGTCCGATCCCGCATGGCTTGTCGGATGATGCGGCATGCTGGATGGGACTGGGCAAGATCGTGCAGGTCGGCGTGCGCGCCGCCGAGCACGCCCTGGGCGACGTCGTGGTGGTGATCGGCCTCGGCCTGCTGGGCCAGCTGGCGGTGCAATACGCCCGCCTGTCCGGCGCTTCGCGGGTGATCGGCATCGATACGGCGCCCAAGCGCCTGGAGATGGCCTCGGCTCATGGGGCGACGGACGTGATCCAGGGTACCGCCGCCGAAGCCCTGGAGCGTGTGCGCGCCATCGCCGCGATGCATGGGGTCGACGGCGCCGACGTGGTGTACGACATCACCGGCCATCCGGCCGTGCTGGCCCAGGCCCTGCCGCTGGCCCGTCGCTTCGGCAAGGTGGTGCTGCTTGGGGACGCCGGCGATCCGTCGCGCCAGACCCTGACCACCGACGTCATCACCCGCGGGGTGCGCATCATCGCCGCGCATGACTGCAACCCGTCGCAATCCCCCACCCCGCTGTCGCGCTGGTCGTCGGTGCAGATCCACGACGCCTTCCTGGGCTGGCTGGCCCGCGGCGACATGCGGGTGACGGACCTCATCACCGACCGCTTCAAGCCGGAGCAGGCGGCGCAGGCCTACGCGCTGCTGGACGCACGGCGTGACCAGGCCATGGGGGTCATCTTCGAGTGGAATTAGCGGCGGGGTGGCGCGCTGCGCCGCTGCATTGACCCAGTCTGAAGTCCGAGGTCCGAGGTCCGAGGTCCGAGGTCGGCATGTCATCGCTTTCGGGAAGGCTCACCCTCTGGGTGCGGCGGTACTTCAGCGTCGTAGCGTCTCCAGCATTCGCCTTACGTGTGCTTCATGGATCTCGGACCTCGGATCCCGGACCTCGGACTGCGTTGCATTACGCGACGTGTTATCGTGCGTAACATGTTGGAGCATACGTTTGGATTCCGTTTCGGCGAAATCGGGTCCGGGGCGGCGAAAGACATATTCCGAGAAGATGTGCATGATGCGTAATCATGCCTCCTCCATCGACGTGTCGTGGGCTGAGCATGATCGAGATCCTGGTCGTGGTCAGCATCATCGCCGTCCTGGCGGCACTGCTGGTCCCGGCCATCGGGCTGGTCCGCCAGCGCAGCATGATGGCGGACGCGCGCGCCACGGTGTCCGCCATCAGCCTGGCGCTCGAGCAGTACCGGCTTGAGGACATGCGCCGCAAGCTGCCGCCAGCGGACGGACCGACGCTGCAGTACGAGACCGACGACAGCAAGCCGCCGACCACCCTGAACCTGATCGAGACCGCCGGCTACCGCACCCCGGTGGCGCAGCTCCTGCCACCGGTGGGCACCAGGCGGGTGCACGGTGACGCGTGGAAGCGCGGGCTGCGCTACCAGCTGGATGCCGCCACCAGCGGCGGTGCGGTGAAGCCGGCGCCGCTGGCCGACTGGAATCCGACCGGGCAGCAGCCCTTCGCCTATGTGTGGTCGCTGGGGCCTCCGCACGGGGCCAGCGAAGACGACGATGCCCTGCCAGCGCATGCCGAGGGGCGCTGGATCTACCGGACGGCGGGGAAGTAGCATGCGGCAACGCGCCTTCACGCTCATCGAGCTGCTCATCGCCATCGGCATCATCGTGCTGCTGATGGGCATGGCCATGCCGGTCTATGCCATGACCAAGCGCCAGGCCGAGCGCATCAACACCCAGGCCCTGCTGCGCAAGGTCGAGATCGCCCTGCGCCTGTTCAAGACCGACGTGCGGGTCTATCCCTGGGACTGCTACCTGCAGCCGGGGAATCCGCTGTCGAACCCCGCCTTCAACGTCAGCTATCCCGACGTGCGGCCGTCGACCCCGGCCTGGGCCAACCGCCTGGCCTTCCACCTCGCCACCCCGTTCGACGCGGGTCATGCCGCTGACATCCGGGCGGATGCCGATGCCGCCCGCGCCGTGTTCGCCTACGATCTGCGCAAGCTGAAGGGTGACGGGACCCCCGAGATCGCCAACGACAGCTCGGGAGTCAACGTCCTGCTGCAGGAGAACCCATCCGCCGGCAACCTCGGCGGAGGCGTCACGACCCCGGGGTATTCGCTGTTCGTGTTCCGGCTCAGCGACGCGCTGCCCTACAGTTTCAGCGGCAGCACGCCTAACATCGATACCACCCTGGGACTGCCGGCCTATCTCAACCGCATCGCCCAGGAGCGCTACTCCCTGGCGATGTATGCCGGCGCGGTGCGCATCACCGGCCCGCAGATGCGGACGGTGACCGGTCCGACCGGCACCGTCTACGCCAGCGCCAATCCACAGGCCGGTACCCGGGCGACGACCCGCGTGGTCTCCAGCCCGGCGAGTGGGGACGCTCCCGGCTGGTCCGACAACTATCTGGCCGGTGAGATCCAGCCGACGCAGATCGATGGCGGGCAGATCCTCGACCTGTGGCGTCGGCCGCTCGCCTACGTCTGCCAGGTCCTTCCCGGATGCCGGCCGGCGCAGGCCCAGCTGTATGGGACCGATCGCGTGCTGCGCTATGTCGATCCGCTGGATTATGGCCTTGGCGCCGTCGGGCGCCGCTCGTTGGCCCCTTTCGACAGCTACACGCAGAAGCCGTTGCTGGCCGATGCCGCAACTGATGCGGACACCGGTCAGGAATTCCTCCCCGATCCCGCCCGGCCAGAGGCCTCCGACATCCGTCGCTACGCCGCGGAGGGCCTGGTGATGGAGTTCGAACTGTGGAGCGCGGGCCCGGATGGGCGCTTCGCCTGGCGGCGGGATGATGCCGTCAATCGCGACAACCTTGCCCCGCGCGACTATCTGATCGGAGTCCGTTGATCATGCGGCGCGGCTTCACCCTGGTCGAGCTGCTGGTGGTGATCGCCATCCTCGGCGTCGGTGCCGGCATGATCTCGTCGATGGGGTTCAAGCGCGATGAGCGTCGCGCCCTGGTCCAGGGCGCGGCCACCGAACTGGCCGGCGTGCTGCGCCAGGCGCGTGCCTATGCCATGGACCGCAACATCATCGCCGCGGTCAGCTTCAACATCGCCAATGCTCCCGGCAGCTCGGGCTGGGTGCTGAACAACCGCTCCGGCGGGCACTGGTACCAGATCGTCGGCGCTGCGCAGATGCGCGTCGGTTCGGATGCGTCCCTGGGCACCCAGTCGGTGCAGACCGGGCATTTCCCGTTCCCGCAGCGCCTCGGCGGAGGCTGGCTCGGCGACAGCGGCAACCCCAGCTACGAATCGGCGATCCGCCTGCATGTCGAGGCCATGGGGTCCGCGTGGTACGGCGACCGGCATGTTCTGCCCAAGGGCAAGGTGCGCTTCCTGGCCATCGGCGACCAGGACAACGGCATGCGCTGGCAGCACTCCGGGTCGTACCAGCCGGCCGGCAGCAACTTCTTCTATCCGCGGCCCTGGTTCGGCCGCTGGGACGAGACCGGCAAGCGCCTGTACCCCTGGGGAGGCTATCAGCCGCAGTTCAAGGGCACGGCGACCTATGCCGACAATACGACGAAGGCCAGCCCGACCGCATTCTTCTATGAGGGCAAGGATGGGCCGATCACCGGATGCACCCATCCCAGCGACCGCCTGGTGTACGACGACAGCACGGGGGATGGGGTCAGCAAGGAGACGGACGGCGAGTACGCAGCCGGTGCGAGGCGGTTCAGGCTGTGGAAATCGGGCGATCCCAGGCCGGTGGTCGATGCCGCCTGGCTGGACCTCTACCTCGTGTTCTATCCCGATGGCACCATCGCATTCGGCATGCCCTTGACCCTGCGCAGGATCTGGGGCGAGCAGCGTGGCGGCTCGATGCGCTGCTACGGCGATGGCCAGCCCATCGTCGGAGCGAATCGGCACTACCAGAACTTCAAGAGCTCTTCCAACAACGTGCAGCTGATCGGACCGGGAGACCGGTGCAGCCCGCGGGATCCGGTCGACGAGGCGTTCAGTCCCGACGTGCAGCGTATGTTCGAGGTCAGCAACTACCTCAGCCATACCGGCGCATTCTACATCACCCTCGGTCCGGATGCGCAGACAGGGGATGGGGCGGATGAGGGCCGCTTCGACAGCGTGCAGAAGGCGATCGACTCGATGACCCCGATGTTCAGGGTCTGCATCCGGCCCAGCGGCGATATCACCTGGTTCGAGGTGAAGAAGTATGCGCCGACCGGGACCACCGTGTCCTGGGTTCCAGGCATCACCGCGACGAGCTGGAGCAATCAGGCCTTCATCCAAGGCAGCTATCCCGACGGCAGCCTGCGCAACGCCGACCTCAGTCCGCGCGGTCGACCGGTGGTCGACATGCTGCTGCCGGAGATGCTGACCCAGGCCAACTGGTGGATGCCATGAGCCTGAGCCGCGCCTTCACCATGATCGAGGTCCTCGCCTCGGTTCTGGTCCTCATGGTCGGCATGCTCGCGGTCGTGGGCATGGTCGCCTGGGGCATCAAGCAGGCGAGCCGCGCGCAGGCCGCCTCCACCGCCATGGCCACGGCGCTGACCGTGATTGATGATCCCGAGCCTCTGCTGCGCGCCGACTGGACCTCCTTCGGCGGGACCGCCCAGGGCTATCTCAACGGATACTACGTTCGTCGCAGCGAGACCTCGGCGGGGACCTCCAGCGACCTGGCGACGAATGGGCTGGTCTCGTTGCAGATACAGGTCGATGTCTACGAATCCCTCGACGGACTCCCCGTCGCATCGCTGTCCACCCGACGACTCGTGCGCAGCAAATGAACGATCGCCGCGGTTTCACACTGATCGAGATCCTGGTGGCGGTGACCCTGTCCATGCTCATGGTCACCGTGGCCTGGAACCTGTTCTCGCAGACGCAGCGGGTCGCGCGCCGGGCCCAGGCGAGGCTCCAGCTGCATGCCGCCGCCAAGTCCGTGTACGAGAGCCTGCGGCGCGAACTCATCGCCATGCAGCAGCACTGCGGACTGTGGCTGGAGTCCAAGACCTCGCCGCAGGGGGTCGAACTCGTGTTCATGACCGCGGCCATGGACGAAGCCGGCTACCAGATGAAGGGAACCTGGGGCAACGTCGCGGTGACGGACCTGGTATGGAGCCGTTGGCGCTGGGATGGCGCCACCCGCCGGCTGCTGTGCGCCCGCAATGTGACCAGCAGGTCCTGGCCCTTCAATACCAGCATCGATGGGGTTCCGGCCAATCCGTCGGCGACCACCGAAACGCTGCGCAACGACATCCAGTCGGTGCGCTTCTGGCCGCAGCCCAGGCGCTTCACCCCCGGTGACGCGCTCAGCGGTCTCGACGACAACCGCTGGCAGCTCACCACCGCCGGCGGAGCCGCGGTGGGCGCGGGCCGCAACCTCGGCGACTGGAGCGATCTGCAGCAGCGGCTGTCGCCGGCATGCCTCGGCGTTGAATCCTTCAAGATCGAACTCGTCCTCGCTGGCAGGGATGCGGGCAGCGGAAACACCCGGACGCGCAGCGCCGATGGCACCTTCGATGACATGTTCTGCGCCCACGGCATCCGCATGGATGGCGTTTCCAGCGCCAATGTGACCGATGCACCGGCGACGGTGGCGGCGGCCATCGCCGGCTTTCCAGCCGAGATCGGTGAGAGACCGGCCGTCCTCCGCCTGGCCTTCACCCTCTACGACCAGGCTGCTGACGTACGCATCCCGTTCTCGTTCTCCATCGCCCTCCCCGGGCCGTCCTACACCCCCTGATCCGAGCCACGCATGCACGACCGTCGCGGATCGTTCCTGCTCTTCAGCGTCGCCCTGGTCGGGGTGATGGTTGCCTTCGGCTTCGCCCTGCTGCAGACCGTGCGCCTGTCGACCGATGCGGGCACCAGCAGCCAGCGCCAATGGTTCGCCCAGGAATCGGCGCTCGCCGGGCTCCACCATGCGATGGAGAACATCGCCCTCGATTATCGTTCGTCGCATCGCACGGCGACCTATCTCGACGGCATCTGGCACCGGGATTTCAATCCTCTGGGCCTTGACCAGAACCAGCCGGAATCGGCCGCGGTATCCGCCGACGATGACGTGCGCAACGAGCACATCCTCTGGCAGCCCATCCTGGAGCGCAACGACCGCGGCTACTGGGAGTATGGCAACGGTTACGGGTCGTTCGGCCAGAACATGTACCAGGCGCGTGGTCGCGCCCGCTACTATGAGGTGGGCTACTACGAGCCCTCGGATCCGACCTACACCGATCCGCTGCGTCCGAACATGTCCGCGGTCCGCTTCACCGACCTGGCCGCGTCCGTCCCGACCAGGGCCGGTGCGACCTTCCTGGATGCGCAGCTGCGCCGGCTGGTGCCGGGCCCGGGCGAGACCACCGACCAGTTGCGCGTCCGCGCCCGCTACCGCCTCCGCTATGCCGTGCTGACCATGGATGCCGGATCGGCGATCCTGGCGAATCCTCTCCTCGACTCCGATTACCGGGACCTGTGGCGGCCCGGAACCGCAGCCACGACCGGAGGGGCGATCGCCGGCGATGCCTACGACGACGCCCACTACGCCGCCTACGGCAACGCCTTCGCCCCGACGGCGCAGGGTCGGCGCGTCGAGCGCTACGCCGACAGCCTGGTGAACATGCTGCTGACCAGCGGCAGCGCCGGCGAGCGCAGCAACTACCTGCGGCTGGAGCAGGTGTTCAAGCTGCGCGGATCCTCGACCAACGTCGCCATCAGCCAGCAGGGCTGGCCGGTCACCTTCCCGAACATGCTGCGCTTCTTCAACTCCTCGGGCGAGACGGCCAGCTCCTGGCTGGCCAGCAGGGCCCCGGTGGCGTCAGGCCTGGGCTTGTTCGCTCCGGACAACGACACCGCGAAGATCCGACTCGAAGGCGGGCAGGGCATCCGCGGCCGCCAATCGAACACCGATTTCAGACTGTCGCATGCCCTGGTCGGTCCGCAGTATTCCTATCGCAACATCCAGGCCGCCGTGACCGGCGGGACGAGCGATCGCGATTGGGCGGAGTCGCAGGGTGATCCGGTGCAGACCCGCACCCTGGTGACCCCGTTCGGCCGGGCTGGCGAGAAGGGGACCGCGGGATCGGCGGCGCAATGGAACCGTGGCCCGACGGATGTCCCCTGGCAGATCAATCCCCTGACCGCTGCGCCTGGGGTGATCCGCGCCATGGTCGGCGGGTACATGCCGGCGCAGTTCCGCAGCCTGATCATCCGCTACATGGTGACCGAATCCGGCGTCACCGCCCCGAGCACAGCGCTGACGTCCGTCGATGAGAGCGGGCGTCTGGATGGGGCGTATGAGCTGTCGATGTTCGATTCCTACGGTCGCAACCTGTTCACGGACTTCATGTCGCCGGCCTTCAAGCGCTGGCCGGCCCTGCGCGCCCCACCGCAGTCGCCGACCGGCAATTTCGATGTTCCTCCCTATGCTGCGATCACGGGCCAGCCCGACCTCTACCCAAACCATGTCGCGCTGGACACCCGCAGCCCGGATCTGGTCTATCCCGGCATCTACGCGAGCCTGGGTTATGCCGCGCCAACGTCCGGCATGGAGGACACCGGCAAGGACATCAATGCCAGCGGCGACGCCTACAACGAGAACAGCTCGGGCTACGGCCGGTTGAAGGCCTACGATTCGCATTCCGCGAACGTCCTGTTCGTCGGCACGCCGCGCAAGTACGAGAACAACTTCAACAAGCTCAACGTGCCCATGTACGGCAACCTGCCGATCGCGGACAGCTTCTTCTGGGACATGTCCGCCGCCTTCGGCACCGCCATCTCGGTCATGCGCATGCATTGGCTGGAGGCGTCGAACTCGTGGGTCAAGCTCGGTACGCTCTTCCCCGCCGGGAAGGACCCCTTCGGCGACATGGATTCGATCGCCGATCTCGACCGGCTCTTCCTGCAGCAACTGGGCATCGACAAGGATCGCGACAGCCTGGCGACCACCAATGTGACCGCGCCCGACGGGGTGACGGTGCTCAGCACCTGGGATGTGAACGGACCGGCTTCGCCGAACGTCATCCAGTCGTGGGGCTACGACGGGCCGCCGTCGTCATTCCCGCGTGTCCTGCGCAGGAACGCGGTGACCCTGTCGTACAACATCGCCGGCCTGGTGAAGGACGACAAGCTCGCGACCGGCACCTACACCAGCAAGCAGCGGGCGCGCTGCATGGAACTCATGCTGAACGATTGGCGCATGAGCTTCCTCGGCAGCAGCCCGGACTATTTCGCTGCCTTCCGTCCCCTCGACTTCGATGGCGACGGCTATGCCCTGTGCAGCGCGTACTCGACGTCGTACACGTTCCCGGACGCCGTCTCCCCCACCTGGCCGGCAAGCGCGGTCGTCAACCCGGCGGATCCGCTGCTGAGCCGGCAGGGACGCGCGCTCAACGCCTCGACCGACCACCCGTTCTCGCTGACCGGCTGCTTCGTCATGGGCAAGAGCCGCTACTACCGCGTCATCACCCGTGGCGAGCTGTGGGACTGCCAGCTCGCCCGGCCCGTCTCCAATGCCACCCTCGAGTCGGTCCTCTGCGTCGACCCGAACGGCCTGTCGGCAGGCGGCAAGCTCGGGCAGGATTTCGCCGTCCTGCACCAGCGCTGGTACTGGAACAGCTACAACGCCCTGCTGCCATCGATCTACCCGTGATACGCACCCGTTTGCTGGCATCGGCCGGCCTTGACCCGGATCGGCGATACCCGGAGGCTAGCAGTCATGTCGAGCGATGATCCGCAAGCCAACGAACCCCTGCCCACCGACGCCGTGCGTGCGGAGCGGATGTCTGGCCGCTACGATCCCGTCGCGCGGCCGGGCGATCCTCCGCACGAGGCGCGCGATCGCGTCCTCGACCGCGCGGTCCGGATCCGCAGCGTCGACGCGGCCGGCGCTGATGCCCTTGAGCGCGAGGCCAGGTTCCTGGCCCGCCTGGAGCATCCCGGGGTGGTGCCGGTCCACGATTTCATCCGCGATGCGGATGGTGCGATGCTGGTCGAATCGGTGGTCGAAGGCGTCAGCCTGGCCGCGGCGATGGCGGAGGCCCGGCAGGGCGCGATCCGCCCCGAGCTGGCCTCGCCAGGAGCGGCCGTCCTGCTGGCGAAACGAGTCTGCGACGCCTTGGCGGCGGCGCACGCGAAGCAGGTCGTGCATCGTCGCCTGACGCCGGAGGCCATCATCCTCGGCTGGCACGGCAAGGTGGTGGTGCAGGGCTGGGAGAAGGCGGTCGAGGAGGCCGAGCGCCCGGCGACCATGCGCTTCGTCGCCCAGGCCCAGTCCCCACGCATCATCGCACTCGATGATCTCCATACCGATGTGCGCGCGGTCGGCCGCTGCCTCTTCTCGGCCCTGGTCTGGAGCGAATTCCCTGCTGGCGAGTGGCGGCTGGACGAGGATGAGCGCGCCCGCATGCCGCCGCAGCTCGAAGCGGTCATCCGCTATGCGGTGACGTCGGACCGCACGCTCGGCTATCGCAGCATCGAGGAGCTCGGCGACGATCTCGCCCAGTACCTGCACGGCGTGGCCCCATCGGCCTACAGGCCGGGCGGATGGATCAGGATGCGCGGCTGGATGGCCGGCCATCCGGGGTTGACCGCGGCCGGGGTGCTGCTGCTTGTGGGAGCATGCACCGCCGGCGCCGCTGCGCTGCTGCTCGCCCGGCATGCCCGCGAGGCCTGGGGGCCGCCGGTGGTCGAAGAGACCTTCGCCGACGAGTCCTGGCGGACGCGTTGGATCGAGGACAGCAAGGGGGCCTTCTCGATCGAGAACGGCAAGCTGGTGACCCAGGCCCCCCGGCATGCGAACCTGATCTTCCGCCAGCGCCTGACCACGCCTGTCGCGATCGAATACACCGGGCAGATCCTGCCCGGATCGGCCCCGTGCGACCTGTCCGTGGTATGGAGCGAACGCGACGCCCTGCCCGAGACGCCGAACCGCTTCACCACCAACTCCCGCGCCTACCTCATCCAGGCCGGAGCGCACGACAACGCCTTCTGCGGCATCATCCAGATCCCGCTGTACCTCAGGGTGGCGCATGCCGATCGCCAGCTCGAGGTCGGCCGCGACTACCGCTTCCGGGTCGAGATCGACGGCCAGCGCATCTCGATGTCCATCGACGGGCAGCAGGTCTACGAGTACCGCGACGTGTTCCCGTCCGCCTCCGGCTACCTGGCCCTCTACGGCTACTATCCGGGCAAGGCCTTCGACGACATCCGCATCGTGCAGAAGGAACCGCCGGCGTCGGTGCCGGTGATCGCCACCGCCGACACCCTCTTCCAGTTCCGCCATTTCGCCGATGCCGCCGCCGCCTACGGACGCATCGTCGACAGCGACCGCGATGGGGAGTCCGGACAGCTCGCCCGCTTCCGCAAGGGCCTCGCCGAGATCGAACTGGGCAGGACGGACGAGTCGCGGACGACCTGGGCCGGCCTCACGGATGCGCATCTGCGCAACCTCGCCGACTGCCGCCGGCTGGAGGATCTGCTGGAGACCTGGCAGACCGACCTGCTCATGAGCCGCTTCGAGGAATGGTACGTGCAGCGTCCCGATGTGCGCGACGACCTGCACCTGTCCTGGCAGATCCTGCTCGGGAAGATCAAGGCGGATCCGCGGGCGGACGAGGCGGTCGTGCTGCGCTTCATCGAGCTGCGCGAACGGCTCTTCCCCGGGCATTCCGCCTCCGCGGGAGCGGCGGCGGGCACGCTGCTGACCATCGGCCGCTACAAGGACATCCTGCAGCGCTATCCCGGCGAGCACGTCTCCTGCAACGAGGCGCGGTTCGCGCTCGGCCTGCTCAACGAGATGCGCGATGCGAAGGGCGCGATCCGACGCGATTCCGCCCGCATCCACGTCATGCGTGGCGAGTTCGACAAGGTGTTCCAGGTGCCGGGCGTCGGCAGCGAGTCCGTCGCCTACGCCATGTGCAAGCTGGGCCGCGGCGAGGACGCCCTGCGGACGACCAGCGAGACCTATCCGACCCTCATCCATCTCGGCCGCGCCGACGAACTGCTGCAGAGCTTCTATACACGCAGCGGCACGGTGGACTTCCAGACCAACGAGTGCCTCATCGCCATGGGCAAGTATGCCGAGGCGGCAGGACCGGGATGGCCGGGCCTCCCGCGCACCGGCATGAGCATCCGCGGCTGCATCCTCCTGGGTCGTTTCGACGATGCCGACAAGCTGCGCATCAGCGCCAACCACTGGCATCGCCCGATGACCACCGGTTGGGCCCGGCTGCTGGCGGCCGCCGAGGCCGGCCAGAAGGAGCTGGTCGCGCGCTGGCGCCCGTCCGTCGGGCCGCCCGCCAACCTGAGCTGGCCCGCCGGATGGTTCGCCGGCGTGGTGGTCGGCCCATTCGTCGACCGCCTCGGAGGCGAGTCAGGGGCGCTGCACAAGTCGCTGGAGCACGCGATCCTCACCTACCCCAACGTGTTCGCCCGCAACGCCTGGTTCCTCTCCAGCTACGTCCTGGGACGGATCGGGGATGCCGAACTGCTGGCGATGCCGTCGGCCAGCGAGTCCGAAGCCTGGCTGGCGGTCGCCAAGGGGCTGCGCGCCGAACTGGAGGAGCGTCCGGCTGATGCCCTGGCCGCCTACCGCGCCTACGCCGATCTGCCCAGCCACCGCCGCCTCCTCGACGGCACGACCCTGGATGTCCAGGTCGAGCTGTTCGTCGCCTGGCGGCTGCGCGCTCTGTCGCCGCGCTGAGTCGGGTCAGGGCGCGGCCGGCCCGGCCTTCGTCACGCGGACCTCCTTGATGTCGAAGTCGCCCGGCGATCCGCCGCAGTCGGTGCGGAAGTTCCAGCCCCAGCCGCCGACGAAATTGGCATCATCGACGGTCCAGGTGTTGCTCGACCACTCTTCGCCCGCCGGCACCGTCCAGCGCTTGCCGGTGCCGCGGTAGCCCTTCAGCGACTCGTAGCAGATGTCGAAGGATGCCGCCTTGCCCTGGTCCGAACGTCGGGCGACCACGGTGATGCTGAGGTTCTTGGCGCCGAACGAGGCGAACTGCGGGTCGACGCGGAAGTAGGCGTAGAATCCTTCGCCGCCCCTGCCCGCATCGCTGCGGCGGTAGGAATGGTCGAGTTTGTTCACCACCGGCGTGGTCTGGGGATTGCGCTGGGTGATGCCGCGATCGGTGTTGGTCGCCCCGAGCAGGCATGAGACCTCGCTGGCGTTGGCGAAGTCGCCACCCCACGGAAAGGGTTTGCCCGCGTTCGCCCGCGCCTGCGCGACCAGATCGGCCGGGATGCCGGTGATCCAGCGCGGCGAGGCCGACAGGGCGATCGGTCGCCCGGGCGTGGTCGCGACGGCGGCCCCGAGCACGTCCGCCACCAACGGTGTGCCGGCGAGGGCCAGCTGCAGGGTGGAGCCCTTCGGCGCCCAGGCCGATAGCACCGGACCGGAGGCCCCGTCGAAGACGAAGCCATAGCCGCCCTCGGCGAGGTTGAGCCAGCCGACGTAGCGCGGGGTCGCTCCGAGGACGCCGGTCATGACCTTGAGGGCGTCATAGCAGGGCCGCGTGCTCCAGTCCTGGCGGATGATGCCGTGGTCGGTGCCGTGTCCGTACGACGGGCCACGCGCCTCGAACCAGCACAGGCGCTCGAAGCCCTGCGCCAACGCCAGGACATGGCTCTTCACCAGCACATCGGCCTGCAGTGCATCCTTGGCGGCATCCGGCTGCACTGTGGACTGGATGCCGAACTCGGTGATCCACAGCGCGATGTCGCTGCGCTGCTTGTTGTCGGCCAGCATCTTGCGGATGCTGCCGGCCATGCTCAGGAAGCCGCTTTCGCCGCCATCGCTCAGCTGGTGGGTGTTCTCGTAGGGATGCACGCAGACGAAATCGAAGCGGTTCGAGGCTCCGGCCTTGATCGCCGCGTCGAAGAAGCCGAGGTCGAAATTGGCGCAGCTGATGCCGATGCGGGCCGACGGATCCGCCTTCTTGGCCGCCTCCCAGGCGGTCGCCACCAGATCGGCGTATTCCTTCGGCTTGTTCTTCGAGTTGGCGAAGCTGCCGTTGAACTCGTTGTAGATCTCCCAGTCGACGATGCGGCCCTTGTAGCGCGCGACCGAGGCCGAGACGTAGGCGCCCCAGTCCGCGAGGTCCTTGATCGGACTGGTCCGGGTATCGCCGGTGGTGGTCGCCCACGGGGCGAAGTACCAGAATCCGCCGCTGACCCCGATGCCGTGCTTCGCCGCGTCGGCCAGGTACTCGTCGGCCGGCTTCCAGTTCCAGGCGTCCTTCCTGGGTTGGATCGAGCTCCACTCCGGAAAGAAGCGCGACCAGCGCACGCCGGCCTGGGCCAGGAGGGGGTTGAAGCGCGGATACTCGCCGAACCACTCCGCCGATGAGCAGGTGCCCCAGGGGCTGCTCGGTGGCGGCGGATCGGCCGCCTGCAGGCAGGTGGCGAGAAGCAGCGGGGCGATGGCGATGGAGCTGGCGCGGGCGGCGGGCATGTGACCTCCGATACGGGATCATATGCCGCCTGCGGTTCGACGCCTATGCCTGGATGACGCCGGACTACGCCCGGGTGATCCTCACTCCCAGCCTTCGACCTCCTGCCAGCAGCCGTTCTGGGCGCTGCGCGAGCAGGCATCGAGATAGGCCTGGATCTGGGCGCCGCGGATCAGGTCGGGCTGCTCGTGGCGTCCGCCGCGCACGGCGTCGACGAAGCGCTGCCAGCCGCTGGGCGCGGGGGCCGGCCGTTCGGTGTTCCAGCGCTTGCTGGCGACATCGTGGTGATGCACCTGATCGTAGCTGTGGTCGAGATCGAAGACCAGCGCGCCGCGCGTGCCGTGCACGTCGACCTTGATGGTGTTGCTGCGGCCCGAGGCCCAGCGCGACACCTGCAGGATGCCCATGCCGCCCTTGGCGAATTCCAGGGTCATCAGGGCGGTGTCGTCGGCGTCCAGCGGCTTGCCCTGCCAACGGGTCAGCGGACTGCCGTCCTTGGCGACCTTGGGGAAGTTGCCGAAGGTGCAGTGGACGCGCTTCACGTCGCCGACGATGCCGGTGACCATGTCCAGCAGGTGGCAGCCGAGATCGGCCAGCACCCCGCCGCCGGTGGCGCGGCGCATGCGCCACAGCGCTCCGCCCGAGGGTTCGTGGGTCTCGCACAGCCAGCCCTGCATGTACTGCGCGCTGACATGCCGCAGTTCGCCGATGCGGCCCTGGCCGAACATCCACGCCGCGTGGCTCATCGCCGAAGCGCAGCGGTAGCTGAAGTTGACCATGCCGACCACGCCGCGCGCCTGGGCCTCGCGCGCCGCCTTGGCGACCTGCCTGGCCTCGGCCAGGGTGCTGGTCAGGGGTTTCTCGCACAGCACGTGGCGATTGCTGCGCAGGGCGGCGATGGCGTAGGCGGCATGCGATGCGTCGGGGGTGACGATGGCGATGGCGTCGCTGCGCTCGATCAGGTCCTGCAGGTCCTTGGCGACGTGCTCGATGCGGTGCTTGGCCGAGAAGGCCTTGGCCGCCGCCGGATCGATGTCGAGGCAGGCCGACAGGCGGCAGCCCTGCTGCTTGAGGAAGTTGTCGGCGTGGGCGCCGGCCATGATGCCAGTGCCGATGATGCCAATGCGCAGCTCGCCACGGGCGGGAGGTAGGGCGCGCAGGCGGGCGGAGACGCTGGGGCTGGCGCGGACCGGCGGCGGCTCAGGCGTGTTTGCGACCTGGCGACGACGCGGCAGCTCGGGCGGCGGGACGTCGAGATCCTGGACCGGTGTCCGCGCGCGCGGCTGCGCGCTCGGCGGAGCGTCGTCGTGATAGGTCCCGTTGCCGTTGGCCATGCCAGCAAGCTCCTGTGGAAGCGCTTTCAGTATATGTTCCGGGCAGGGGGCGCAATCCGGGCGGGGCGCCGGATTCGATATCCCATCCTGCCGGAATCAGCGAGCCTGCGCGCGGTGCATCAATCCCGCCAGCGGCGGGTGAGATCACCGTAGCTGTCGATGCGGCGGTCACGCAGGAAGGGCCACCAGCGACGGACGAGTTCGCTGCGCTGCCGATCGACGGCGACGGTCAGAACGGACTCATCGGAGATGCCGGCTTCGGCAAGGAACTCGCCCTGCGGGCCGGCGATGAAGCTGCTGCCCCAGAAGCGGATGCCCTGGCTGCGACCGCTGGGATCGGACTCGTGGCCGACCCGGTTGATGCTGACCACCGGCAGGCCGTTGGCGATGGCGTGGCCGCGCTGGATGGTGATCCAGGCCTGGCGCTGGCGCTCCTGCTCGGCCGGATCGTCGGCGGGATTGGCACCGATGGCGGTGGGATAGATCAGGATGTCGGCGCCGGCCATCGCCATCAGGCGCGCCGCCTCGGGGTACCACTGATCCCAGCACACCAGCACGCCCAGCCTGCCGACCGAGGTCTGGATGGGGGTGAAGCCCAGGTCGCCGGGGGTGAAGTAGAACTTCTCCTCGAAGCCGGGGTCGTGCGGGATGTGCATCTTGCGGTAGATGCCGGCAATGGAGCCGTCGCTCTCGATCACCGCCGCCGTGTTGTGGTGCAGTCCCGGGGCGCGGCGCTCGAACAGCGAGGTGACGATGACGACCCCGAGTTCCTTCGCCAGGGCGCCGTAGAAGACCGTGCTGGGGCCGGGGATGGGCTCGGCGAGGTCGAAGGTGCCGACGTCGAGGTGCTGGCAGAAATAGGTGCTGGCGTGCAGCTCCTGCAGGCAGACCAGCTTCGCGCCGCGGCTGGCGGCCTGGCGGATGCCGGCCTCCAGGCGGTCGCGCATGCCCTGGGCGGTGCCGGGCCACGCGGCCTGGACGAGTCCGACGGTGAGGGTGCTCATGGGATGACCTCGCGGGGGATCTGCATGGTGGCGCAATGGAGCGAGCCGTGCTGCCAGATCAGGGCGCTGCAGTCGACGCCTTCGATGGCCATGCCGGGGCAGGCCTCGGCGACCGCACGCAGGGCGGCGGCGTCGCGTGCGGGCTCGCGGTAGGTGGGCACCAGGACGGCTCCGTTCACCAGCAGGATGTTGGCGTAGGTTGCCGGGATGCGGTGGCCGTCCAACGGGCAGAAGCGCGGCGCCGCCCACGGCAGTGGGACCAGGCGATAGGGCTGTCCGGTGGCGGTGCGCAGGGCCTGGAGTTCGGCCTCCATGCGGGCGAAGGGGGCGAAGTGCTCGTCGGCCGGATCGTCGCAGCGCACGTACAGGATGGTGTCGCCGGGACAGAGGCGGGCGATGGTGTCGACGTGGGCGTCGGTGTCGTCGCCCGCGAGGTGGCCGCTGGCCAGCCAGAGGACGCGGCTGGCGCCCAGATGCCGGCGCAGCGCCGCCTCGACCCCGGCGCGGTCGAGGTGCGGATTGCGGTTCTCGGACAGCAGGCAGGCCTCGGTGGTGAGGATGGTGCCGGCGCCGTCGCTCTCGATCGAGCCGCCTTCGAGGATGACACCGACCGTCTCCAGGCCGCTACGGCCGAGGCGGCCGCCGGCATGCAGCCGGCGGGTGGCTCGGTTGTCCTCGGCGGCGGCGAACTTCAGGCCCCAGCCATTGAAGCCGAAGTCGAGGCAGACCGGGACGCCGTTCCGGATGACGGTGATCGGGCCGAAATCGCGGATCCAGGTGTCGTCGTAGGGAACATCGCCGACCACGGTGGCGCGCTGATCGGCCACCCCGGCCGCACGCAGCTGGGCGCGCACGTCATCGGCGTCATCCGCCAGCACCAGCAGCTGGGCATGGCGGGCGATGGCTGCGGCGACGCCGCGGTAGCAGGCCTGCGCCTCGGCCAGATAGGGGGCCCAGTCTCCATGGCCGTGGGGCCAGGCGATCAGCACGGCGCCGACCGGAGCCCACTCGGCGGGCAGGTGTACGTCCGGGCGCATCTCGGGTATTCCGTCCATGGCGCGGCAAGCTATACGGTGCGCGCCGCAACGCACCCCCATCCACCCGCAGGGCGGCCTGCGAGAGTCCTGGAGAAGATCTGATGAAGCCAGAGTCCCTCGATCGCTGGACCGTGCAGCAGTCCGCAGAGCTGTACAACGTTCGGGCCTGGGGCTCCGGCTTCTTCGATGTGAACGCGGCCGGCGACGTCGTCGTCAAGCTGCAGAACGGCGGCCAGACCGTCGACGTCTCGCTGATGGAGGTGGTCGCCGGCATCCGCGAGCGCGGCATGGGCATGCCCGTCCTGCTGCGCTTCCGCGACATCCTCGACCGCACCATCCAGCGCATCAACGAGGGCTTCGGCGAGGCGATCAGCCAGGCCGGCTACAAGGGCGTCTACCGAGGCGTCTATCCCATCAAGGTCAACCAGCAGCAGCAGGTGGTCGAGGAGATCGCCCAGTTCGGCCGCCGCTATCACCACGGCCTGGAGGCCGGCTCGAAGGCCGAACTGCTGATCGCCCTGGCCTACATGCAGGACCCCGAGGCCTACATCGTCTGCAACGGCTACAAGGACGCCGAGTTCATCGACCTCGCCCTGAGCAGCCTGAAGATGGGGGCTCAGACCCTGATCGTGCTGGAGATGGTCAGCGAGCTGGAGCTGGTGCTGGAGCGCGCCGCCAAGCTGGGCGTCAAGCCACGTCTGGGCATCCGCCTGAAGCTGTCGTCGAAGGTCCCCGGCAAGTGGACCGAGAGCAGCGGCGACCGCTCGACCTTCGGCCTGACCATGGCGGACACCATCCGCGTGGTCGACATCCTCAAGGCCAAAGGGATGCTCGACTGCCTGCAGATGGTGCACTACCACCTCGGCAGCCAGATCCCCAACATCGGCTCGATCCGTTCCGCCGCCCAGGAGGCCGTGCGCGCCTACTGCGACCTCGCCAAGGAGGGCGCGGCGATGGGCATCATCGACATCGGCGGCGGCCTGGCGGTCGACTACGACGGATCGAAGACCAACTTCCCCGGCAGCCGCAACTACGACATCAAGGAGTACTGCTCCGACGTCATCGAGACGATCATGGCCGGCTGCGACAAGATGCAGCTGGCGCACCCCAACATCATCAGCGAGTCGGGCCGCTTCCTGGTCAGCTACTCCTCGGTGCTGATCTTCAACGTCCTGGAGGCCTCGCGCTTCGAGCCCGGCGAGGAGCAGGTCGAGGAGCCGGGCAAGGACGCCCACGCCTCGCTGCGCGAACTGTGGGACATCCACAAGCACATCAGCCCGAAGAACCTGCAGGAGTGCTTCAACGACGCGGTCTACCATCGCGACGAGATCCGCACCGCCTTCCTGCACAACGGCGTCACCCTGCGCCAGCGCGCCCAGGGCGAGAACCTGTTCTGGCGCGTGGTGGGCAAGATCCTGCGCGAGTGCGAGGACATGAAGAACGTCCCGGAGGATCTGGTCGACCTCCAGGAGGCGCTCTGCGACATCTACTACGCCAACTTCTCGGTCTTCCAGTCGCTGCCGGACTCGTGGGCCATCGGCCAGCTCTTCCCGATCATGCCGATCCACCGCCTCGCCGAGCGCCCCTCGCGCCAAGGCACCTTCAGCGACATCACCTGCGATTGCGACGGCAAGATCGACCACTTCATCGACCTGCACGACGTCAAGAAGACCCTGCCCCTGCACGAGGTGCGACCGGGTCAGGACTACGTCTGCGGCGTGTTCCTGGTCGGCGCCTACCAGGAGACCCTGGGCGACCTGCACAACCTCTTCGGCGACACCAATATCGTGTCGGTGAAGCTGGACGCCGACGGCCGCATCGACTTCACCAGCGAGGTGAAGGGCGACAGCGTCGCCGACGTGCTGGGCTACGTCGAGTACGATCCCAAGGACCTGGTCGCCATGTTCCGCGACCGCGCCGAGCGCGCCGTGCGCGAAGGCAAGCTCTCACCCACCGAGCGCCGCGAGATCGTCGAGAACTACGCCGCCGGCATCCAGGGCTACACCTACTTCGAGTCATGACGGAGACCGTGCACCTGCGGTGCAGGCCGGCTTCGCCGGCCGCCGTGCTGCGCCCGGCCGGTCTCCTGCCGACGCGGTGCTCGCTGCGCTGCGCCCCGGTCGGCGCTGCGCGCGGGACTCCGTCCCGCTACGCCCTGCCAGGGGGTCATGCCCCCTGGACCCCTACCTAAGCCTCTCAGGAGTCCCCCATGTCCCGCGTCCTCATCATCGGTGCCGGCGGCGTCGGCAGCGTCGTTACCCACAAGTGCGCCCAGGTCCCCGAGGTGTTCTCGGACATCATGCTGGCCTCGCGCACCAAGGCGAAGTGCGACAAGATCGCCAAGGACGTGAAGCAACTGCAGAAGCGCAAGATCGCCACCGCCGCGGTCGACGCCGACGATCCCAAGCAGACCGCCAAGCTGATCAAGTCGTTCAAGCCCGAACTGGTGATCAACGTCGCCCTGCCCTACCAGGACCTGGCGATCATGGAGGCGTGCCTGGCGACCGGCACCCACTACCTCGACACCGCCAACTACGAACCGCCGACGAAGGCCAAGTTCGAGTACAAGTGGCAGTGGGCCTATAAGAAGAAGTTCGAGAAGGCCGGCCTGACCGCGATCCTCGGCTGCGGCTTCGATCCGGGCCAGAGCAACATCTACTGCGCCTGGGCGGCCAAGCACCACTTCGACGAGATCAACACGATCGACATCATGGACTGCAACGCCGGCAGCCACGGCAAGGCCTTCGCGACCAACTTCAATCCCGAGATCAACATCCGCGAGATCACCCAGCGCGGCAAGTTCTGGGAGCAGGGCGCCTGGAAGGAGACCGATCCGCTCTCCGTCCACACCACCTTCGACTTCGCCGAGTGCGGCCCGAAGGAGATGTACCTGATGTACCACGAGGAGCTCGAGTCCCTGGTGAAGAACATCAAGGGCCTGCAGCGCATCCGCTTCTGGATGACCTTCGGCAAGCCCTACCTGACCCACCTCGAGGTGCTGCAGAACGTCGGCATGACCTCGATCAAGCCGATCCTGTACGAGGGCAAGGAGATCGTGCCCCTGCAGTTCCTGAAGGCGGTCCTGCCCAAGCCCGAGACCCTGGGCGAGAACTACAGCGGCAAGACCAACATCGGCTGCTGGATCGAGGGCAAGAAGGACGGCAAGTTCAAGCGCTACTACATCTACAACGTCTGCGACCATGCCGCGTGCTACAAGGAGGTCCGCGCCCAGGCGATCTCCTACACCACCGGCGTGCCGGCGATGCTCGGTGCCAAGCTCCTGCTGACCGACCAGTGGAAGCGCGCCGGGGTGTGGAACGTCGAGCAGTTCAACCCGGATCCGTTCATGAAGGACATCGGCGGACACGGCCTGCCCTGGGTCGAGACCGCCCCGACCGGCCCGCTGCCGATCTGATCATTGCCCCAGTCCGGGGTCCGAGGTCGGATGCTGGCGGATCTCGGACCTCGAACCTTGGACTTCGGACGGTTACCATGGATCCCATCCCCGAAACGCCCATCACCGACCTCGACTGGGGCCGGGTCCCCAGCCCGTCCTTCGTCGTCGACCTGCGCCTGCTGGAGCGGAACGCCCGCCTGCTGGCGCGGGTGCGGCAGGAGGCCGGCTGCCGCATCCTGGCGGCGCTGAAGGGCTTCGCGATGTGGGGGGCCTTCCCCACCCTGAAGCCGCATCTCGACGGCTGCGCCGCCTCCGGCCCCATCGAGGCGCAGCTGGCGCGCGAGGAGTTCGGTAAGCAGGTGCATACCTACGCGCCGGCATTCAGCGACGAGGACATGCGGGAGACCCTGCAGTTCTCCGACCACATCGTCTTCAACTCGCCGTCGCAGCTGACGAAGCATCTGCCGACGATCCGCGCCAGCGGCAAGCACGTCGAGGTCGGCCTGCGGGTCAACCCGCAGTACTCCGAGGTCGAGGTCGAGCTGTACAACCCCTGCGCCCTGGGCAGCCGCCTGGGCTGCCGGCGCGACGAGATCGGCGCCGACCTGCCCCCCGGCGTCGACGGCCTGCACTTCCACGTCATGTGCGAGCAGGGGGCCGACGTCCTCGAACGCGTGCTGTCGCACGTCGAAGACCGCTTCGGCGACTGGTTCCCGCGCCTGAAATGGATCAATTTCGGCGGCGGCCACCACATCACCAAGCCGGGATACGATGTCGACGGCCTGATCCAGCTGATCCGCGACTTCAAGGCGCGGCATCCGCACCTGACGGTCTATCTCGAACCCGGCGAGGCCATCGCCCTGGGCACCGGCGTGCTGGTGGCGACGGTGATGGATATCGTGCGCAATGGCATGCCAGTGGCGATCCTCGACGTGTCGGCCACCGCCCACATGCCGGACACCCTGGAGATGCCCTACCGCCCGACCATCCACGGGGCGGGTGATGCCGGGGCCACCCCGCACACCTACCGCCTCGGCGGCCCGACCTGCCTGGCCGGCGACGTCATGGGCGACTGGTCCTTCCCGGCCCCGCTGGCGCCCGGCCAGCGCCTGGTCTTCGCCGACATGGCGCACTACACGATGGTCAAGACGACCATGTTCAACGGGGTGAAGCACCCCAACCTCGCGACCTGGGACGGCCGCGAGCTCAAGGTCCTGCGCCGCTTCGGCTACCAGGACTACCGCAACCGCCTCTCCTGATTGCTAGGCGGGCCTGCGGCCCATCATGCTGCCCCGATGCCTGCCGAGCTGCAGCCGTGGCACGCGTGGTTCGACGCCGCCACCATCCGGCGGGCGGTGCCCTACGCCTCGGATGGCGACGTCGAGCGGGTGCGACGGGATGGTGAGTCCGTGGTCGCCAGCGTGCAGGGGCACCAGGCCTACCGGGTCCATATCGCCGCCAAGGGCATCCGCTGCGATCCGGACCGCGGCATCCTGCTCAGCGACCTCGAATCGACCTGCTCCTGCCCGGTGGCGTGGCTGTGCAAGCATGCGGCGGCGGCGCTCATCGCCCTGGCCCGCAGCGAAGGCGTGCCCGACGGCCTGGATGAGGAGGGTGACAGCCCCGCCCCCGATGCTGCGGTGCGCTCCGCTCCGGCGCACCCGACGGTGCCGACGCCATCCCTGCCGGTGGCGCAGGCCCTGCGCGACGAGGCCACGGTGCAGTTCGGGGCCTGGCTGCGCTCGGTCGGCCAGCGCGAGGGCACCTGGTCCGCGGACCATCGGCTGTGCTGGCACCTGCTGCCGCCCAAGCCGGGCGAAGCCCGCTGGCGCATCGTACCGGTGCTGGCCAAGCGCCTGAAGTCGGGCGGCTGGGGCGTGGGCAAGCGCTTCGGCGAGATCGGCCGCGTCGTCGAGCAGCTCGGCGCGTCGGTCCCCCACGCCGATGGCGCCCTGCTGCGGCGCATCGCCGCCCTGCGGCATCCGCACCATGTCTGGGAGGACGGCTGGCTGGACAGCGCCTGCGGGGCCGGCGGCGACCTCATCGCCGCCCTGGTGGACAGCGGCGTCTGCTACGTTGAATCCTTCGCCCATGGTCCGCTGCGCCAGGGGCCGTCGCAGCGTGGCGAGCTGGCCTGGCGCGGCAGCGCCCGCGACGGCTGGCGCCTCGATATCGCCCTGCAGCGCGGACGCCTGATCCCGACCTGGCCGCCGTGGTACGTCGACGGGGATATCGCCGGCCCGATCGACACCGATCTCGACGCCGCCGCCTTCGACGCCCTGCACGGCATGCCGGTGGTGCCGACGGGGCTGCTGCCCACCGCCCTGCCCGTCCTCGCCCGCCTGGTGCCCGGCCTGCCCGACGCGCCGGTGGCGCCGTCAGCCATCCCGCCGACCGGCTACATGCTGCGCTGCCGGGTGCGCTTCGCGCCACAGAACGGCTACCTGCATGCCGGTTTCGATACCGACGCGCTGGCGGTGTGGATGCGCTATGGCGATGTGCTGGTCGATGCCGACGGCGCGGCCGCTGCGCGGGCCCCCGACGGCCGCCTGGTGGTGCGCGATCTTCCGGCCGAACATGCCCTGCTGGCGCAGCTGTCCGGACTCGGCCTGGCGACGGACCTCGACCTGAAGCTGGCACGTGGGGCCGGCGCCCCGCGGGCCGGCGTACCCCTGGCGCTGCACCGCGCCGGCCTGGAGCTGGCGCAGCGCGATGGCCAGCAGCGGGTGGA
>JAFLCQ010000001.1 GCA_017302815.1 Planctomycetota bacterium | reverse complement strand
CGCGGCTCGCGCGGCTGGCTGTGGCGCTCGGGCGCCGGCGCCACCCTGCTGGGCTGCCTCGCCTGCACCGCCGGCCTGGGCATCCGCCTGGCCATCAGCCCGTGGGGCGCGGTCACCAACCTCTACGAGACCCTGGTCTATGTCGCGCTGATCACCGGCGTGCTCGGCCTGGTGCTGGCCT
This sequence comes from Planctomycetota bacterium, assembly GCA_017302815.1. GTDB lineage: Bacteria > Planctomycetota > UBA11346 > UBA11346 > UBA11346 > UBA11346. The sequence continues at coordinate 105,187 of JAFLCQ010000001.1, read as the reverse complement.
GGACCGGACGCCGCCCGGCCTATGTCGTGGCCGCCGCCATCGGCGCGGCGCTGTGCGCGATGGTCGGCGAGGCGATGCCGGCCGACCTCGGCGCGCACATCGGCCAGCTGCAGCCGGTGCTGCGCTCCAAGTTCTGGCTGTGGGTGCACGTGAAGGTCATCGTCGCCAGCTATGCCGCCTTCGTGCTGGCCTGGGTCCTCGGCAACTGGGCCCTGGCCCGCGCCGCCCTGCATCGCCGGCCGGTCGAGCCGGCGGAATCGCAGGCCATCTACCGCTGCCTGCAGGTCGGCGTCGTCCTCATCGCCGCCGGCACCCTGCTGGGCGGCGTGTGGGCCGACCAGGCCTGGGGCCGCTTCTGGGGCTGGGATCCCAAAGAGGTCTGGGCCCTGGTCATCCTGCTGGTCTACCTGGTGCCGCTGCACCTGCGCTACATCGGCATGGTCGGCCCGAACGGCATGGCCGCCTGGGCGGTGCACGGCTTCCAGTCGGTGGTCATGAGCTGGTACGGGGTGAACTTCATCCTCGGCGCCGGCCTGCACGCCTACGCCACCGGCAGCGGCTTCGGCTCCGGGGGCCAGCTCATCGTCCTTCCGCTGATCGCGGTGCAGACCGCGCTGGCGGTGTGGTGGCATCGCCGCGCCGTGGCGGTGGCGAAGGCCTGAATCGCCGCTCTGTCGCGCCGGGCGCCATTGCGCCGACGTCCGGGCAGGCGCAGGATCGCACATGGCGATCGTCCTGCGTGCCGTGTTCACCGGCCTGCCGCGCGACATAGACGATGGGCGCGGAGCCCCGTGGCGCTCAGGTTTCTTCAAAACTCCGCAGGTCGGGGACGTTCATCTCGGGACCGGCGGCCTGGAGGGAGACGGCCAGGCGGACCGCAGCGTGCATGGCGGCCCCGAGAAGGCCGCTTTGGGCTATTGCACCACGCACTATCACGCGTGGCGCACCGAACTGGGCCGCGACGACCTGGTCGCCGGCGCGTTCGGGGAGAATCTCCTCTTCGACGGCCTGGACGAGGAGTCGGCGATGGTGGGCGACCGCTACCGCGTAGGCGATGCGATCATCGCGGTATCGCAGCCGCGCCAGCCCTGCTGGAAGCTCGCACGTCGCTGCGGCCTGCCGACCATGCCTGCACTGGCCATCGCCAATGGTCGTCTGGGCTGGTATTTCCGCGTCACTGCGCCGGGAGCAATCCGGGCCGGAGCCACAGTCGAGCTCGTCGATCGTCCCAACCCCGGCTGGAGCATCGCGCGCATCAACCGCATCTTCTTCGCAGCTGCCGACGAAGCCCGACAGCGCCTTCCGGAGATCCTGCAGCTGCCCGGCCTTTCGAGTGAATTCGCCGCGATCTGCACCAAGCGCTTTCCGCCCGGCTGATCGCGCTCACAGCCCGCCTTCGACCAGGGCCTGCACCCGCAGCAGCGCCGCCCGCCAGCCGGAGACATCGGCCTCGGCGGTCTTCACCGTGCCCATGCTGGTGGACTGCCCGCGATTGGCGTCGTCCATCGCCCACAGCAGTTTGTCGCCGAAGGCGAAGGAGTCGGGGCTCCAGTCCTTGGCCATCGGCCCGACATCGGTCGAGCGTCGGGCATCCACATGCAGCCGTCCGCGCGCATCGCGGAAGGCGGTGGCGCGATAACCGACGATGAAGCGCAGCGGTTCACGCTCGAAGGTCGCCACCCAGGCCGGCTTGACCATGCCGGCCCCCTCGCCGACCACGACCAGGGTGCGGTAGTTGTCATCCCAGTCGAATTCGACGACGCACGGCGCAGCCGGGCTGGCCGGAGGCTCTGCCCCCGGCCGCGGCGGCTCACCGCCGTCCAGCGATGCGGCCTCATCACCGCAGGTCAGGACTGCGGCAGCCAGCAGAAGCGCCATGGCGACGCGCATGTGCGCAGTCTAGGGCCTCGCCGACCACGGTCATCCGGCAGCGGCCAGCGGCTACGACGAGCGTGTGTTGACACCCGTTCCCTGCCCACCATATTCCTCCCTCCGCAACGCGGGGTAGAGCAGTCTGGTAGCTCGTCGGGCTCATAACCCGAAGGTCGGTGGTTCAAATCCATCCCCCGCAACCAAGAGAAACCCACGGCGAAAGCCGTGGGTTTCTTGTTATCTGACGCCTCGCTCCGGAGCCCGGTAGAATACGCGGATTCTACCGGGGGTTCCAGCTCTCCCTGATCTCCGTTTGGGGCCGCATCGCTTGGGGACCGGCCAGGATCGGTGCCAGGCAGCCGGGATTCTCTGATTCTCCAGGCTGGAGAATGGGCCGGGTTAACGCAGGGATCCCACATGGTGGGCGAGCGGGATGGGAAAGGGCCAGGTCTGCGACCCGCACGCCAGGCCATGATCTACGCGACACTCTTGTAGTCGTATCGCTCAGAGGACCATTAGCCCATGCCTGCTGCTTCACTGCCACTCGGTGCATATGACCTTACGCTGGATGGAGCTACAGCTCAGGCCCTAGAGCATCTTCCAGCTGGCTGGCAAGCCGCACTGCGACCCTGCCCAGCAGACAATGCTGTCTCGCGTCTGGTCGACGTTCTAAGGCGAGAACTGTCCAACCACCTTGACGCTGTGGCAGACGGCGATGATGGCGCCACACGAGCAGTTAACCTCATCAACGGCCTGATCGCCGGCTTGCGGGATGAGGCCGCTATCCCACAGCCACTGCGTGTACTTGACAGCATCCATCAGGATCAGACTCCGCCCCTATTGCCGGCGACAGGCCTGATGGAGCCCTGGTTGTTCACCGCTGGCCGTGGCGAGCCCGCCTTGCTGAGCGAACTGCGGCGCGAACTGCGTACAACTGATCGAGCCGATGTGTTGGTGAGCTTCATCACCCGTTCGGGCGTGCGACGGTTGCTCGACATCCTGAGCGAGGCGACCGCAGTAGGCCCAAATGGCGAGCCCAAATTACGCCTGCGCGTCTTGACAACGACCTACACTGGGGCCACCGACGCCGAAGCTGTTGCACAACTCGCCCGCTTACCGGGTGCCGAGGTCCGCGTATCGCTCGATGGCAGTCGGACACGACTGCACGCCAAGGCCTGGGTGCTACATCGCAATAGTTGCTCTGGGTCTGCATACATCGGCTCAGCAAATCTATCAGCAGCCGCCCTGATGGGCGGCATCGAGTGGACGGTAAAGGTTCCGCAGCGTACCCAGCCAGATCTGTTTGCGCGTGCAGCCACCGAGTTCGAGTGCCTGTGGCAAGACCCAGAGTTTCAGCACTTTAATGCCAACGATCCGACGCATGTATCGGCTCTGCAAGCAGCCCTGCGGCGCGAACGGCGTGACTCTGGTGCTCCTAGCGATGATGCCCAGATACTGGCCTTTGACTAGCCCATCGTAGTCCTTTCTCGCTCACTTCAGGCTTCCCCCCTTCGACCGGGCTCAGGAACAGCAGTCGCTCCTGAATGTCCGGCGCCAGCAAGGTCAGGTTGAGGATCTGCGTCATCCGTGGCTGGCTGACCTTGGCTAGACGGGCGAGGGCGCTGGCATCGGGGACGGCCCCCGACCGCAGCAACCGATCGCAACGGATGGCCAGGGCCATTAGCCTCGCGATGCGGGGAATGCGGCCAGAAGGCTGGTGGTCAACGGCTGACTCCTGTCCTTCGCACAGGGTGTTGCGCCGCCCACCCCGCTTCCCGCCGACGGCAGCGAGGTGGAAAGTGCGCTCGACGACTAGGGAACTCATGTCTCTCCTCCGATCTGGGCCAGGACCCGCGCCAGGACGCGCGGCGGCAAGTAGAAGAAGCGCTGGGAGCCGGTGACAGGCACCGGTGCTGCCAGGGTCTGGACGTCCGCAAGCCGCCAGGCGTAGCGGCCCGGCGACCAGTCGCCGACGAGGCGCTCGCGCACGCCGATCCGCCGGGCGGCACGCGAGGTCGTAGCGATGCACCCCTCCACGGTGACGACGGCCACTACCCTGCCCATGGGCAGCTGCCGTTGTCCGAGCCGGCGAAGACAGAGGCGATTGAACGCATCGTCCTGCGCGGTGTCGTGCAGTCCTTCCGCGGTTCGGGACGAGCAGATCGCCAGGCGCTGTCCGATCAGGGACGCCGGCGGCTGCCAACTACGCGTCTCGTACCGCTTCGCGCCCGCGGCGATGAGCGATGCCCAGGGCTGCCAGACGCTAATGCCCAGCATGCGCGACCGCATTACGGCTCTCCCGGCGCGGTCGACGAGGTGCCGACCTGTCGCGCCAGAGCGGCGATGCCACCTGCGCGAAAAACGAACGACACCTTGCCGGCCTGACCATCCACCTGGATGCGCTCGACCAGGGCGCGCAGGAGCTGTGCCCGCTCGGTGGGAACCAGGGCCGACCAGACGGGCTCGAACTGAGCCAGGGCTGTCCGTGCTGCGGCCTTGGGGATGACAGCGGCCTCGGCGTCCGTCAGCAAGGCTCGCGCTGTCTCCAGTTGCACGCCGGCCTGGACCAGTCGGTTCCTGTCCCGTTCTGGGTGCTCGCCGAGCTTGGCGACGAGGATCTCGGCGTCGTGGACACGCGTGCGCAGGCTGTCCAACTCCGAAGCCAGTTGACGCGCTGCCTCGGCGATCACCGGACCAGCCAGGCGCGGATCACGGCAGATGGCGGCGATCTCCTCGACCACCAGGCGCTCAAGCTCTGCTGCTGGTAGGCTCGGCATCGGGCACGTGTCTACCCCATGGCTGCGGGAGCGGTCGCAGGTGTAGTACTGGTAGAACTTGGTGCCACGGCGGGACCAGCAGTAGGTCATGCCGCAGCCGCATGGGGCGCAGCCGAGCAACCCTTTGAGGAGGGCGTGGTGCTTGGTCTTGCGGTCAGCACCGCCACTGCGTCGCTGACGTTGCAACAGGTTCTGCACCGCTTCATAGGTCGCCGAGGTGATGATCGCCGGGTGCTCGCCTCGGATCAGTTCGCCGCGGTAGCGAATGTGGCCGGTGTAGAGAATGTTGGTCAGGAGACGCGACAGGGTGCTCTTGATGAACGCCTTGCCTCCGCGGCGATGGTTGGTCCCACTCGTCCACGCCTTGTTGGTCCAGCCGCGCTCATCCAGTTCCCGGATCACCCCGACCAGACCCTTCTTCTCCAGGTACAGAGCGAAGATGGCCCGGACCTGTTCGGCCTCGAACTCGTTCACGACCAGCTTCCTGGCAGCGACGTCGTAGCCGAGGATCGGCACGCCACCGCACCAACGACCCTGGCGCTTGGTCGCTGCCACCTTGTCGCGGATGCGCTCGATGGTGTTCTCGCGCTCGAACTGGGCGAAGCAGATCAGGATGTTGAGCATCAACCGGCCCATGGGCGTGGCCGTGTTGAAGTGCTGGGTGACGCTGACGAAGGCGACCTGCTTGGCGTCCAGCTTCTGCAGGAGGCCGACGAAGTCGGTCAGGGAGCGCGACATGCGGTCCAGCTTGTAGACCGCGATCACCTGGACCTTCCCGGCCTCGACATCAGCCATGAGTCGCTGGAGGCCGGGGCGCTCGGTGTTGCCACCGGAGAAGCCGCCGTCGTCGTATCGCTCTGGGGACACCACCCAGCCCTCGCCGCGCTGACTGGCGGCGAACTGCTCGCAGGACTGCCGCTGGGCGTCCAGCGAGTTGAACTCGCGGTCGAGTCCCTCCTCGGTGCTCTTGCGGCAGTAGATGGCGACCGTCTTCGGAGCCGGCTTGGCGGGGCTGCTCATGCCGCATCATCCCGCTGCCGGAGGCCGAAGAAGGTGTGGCCGTTCCATTTGGTGCCGGTGATCGCCTTCGCCACCGCACTGAGGCTGCGGTAGACCTGCCCGTCGTAGTCGAAGCCCGCAGTCAGGACCGTCACCACGATCGCCTTTCCCCGCCACTCGCGGCGCAGGAGGGTGCCGGGGGCCAGGCCGGCGTCGCGGATCTGGGGGAGGGCGACCTCCTTGAGCCGGGGCCGCTCGGCCAAGGCGTCGATCACCTCCCGGCGCGGTTCGGTGAGGCGGAAGTCGGCGTCCTTGGCCAGCTCGGCGGCGCGCGCCAGGGCCCGCTCCGACAAGCCCCCCTCGTCGTCGGCCTGGAGCCGCCAGGCGATCCGACGCACCAGCCAGATCTTGTGCCGGCTGGCAGTCGGCTCGCCGAATACCTCGCGGTAGCGGTCCCGCAGCTGGGCAACGGTCAGCACGGGCAACCGCGCAACCGCTGCCGTGGTCTCCGGCTTCATGACGCCTGCGCCTCTGTCGCGACCGCCGCCTTGGCCGGCCGGGGCTTGAGGCCGAAGAAGACCAGGCCGTTGCGGTTGCCGCCGCACAGGGCGGTCGCCGCGGCACTGAGACTGCGGTAGACGAGCGGCTCAATGCCACGACCTGGAAGGTGGTGGCCGTATTCGAGGCACCGGAGCCACAGCAGCAGGACAACCCAGAGTCGACCTTCGCCTTCGACACCGGCGGCGGCACCCAGCACGTCACGCAGTCGATCCAGACGGTCGGCCGCTACGGGCCGGCGGCTTCCACCGCCCTGGGCGGCGCCATCGGCTACGACGGCCAGAACGTCGCCGGCGTCGACATCACCATCCCGGTCTACCAGTTCAGCGAGACGCACTACATCGCGCCGGGCTACGTCACCCAGGGCTACAAGCTGACCCTGATGGGCCTCACCGGCGCGGTGAACAGCGCCGCATTTCGCGGCTTCCAGGCCGGCGAGGTCTTATTCATGGGTGCCAGCGGCGCCCGGCGCGGCACCGATCCCGACGATCGCTGGGAGATCACCTACAAGTTCGCCGCCTCGCCGAACCGGAACGGCATGTCGGTGGGCGGCATCAGCGGCATCCAGAAACGCGGCTGGGACTACCTCTGGGTCCAGTATGGCGATGACCTCGACACAACGGTCCAGCAACTCATCAAGAAGCCGGTGGCGGTGTATGTTGAACAGGTCTATCCGATGGCCGCCTTTGCTGGGCTGGGGATCGGGACATGACGCTGGCCAAGGTCAGTCCCGGCCAGCCGCTCCGTATCCCGGCCGAAACCTTCAACGCCTTCGTCGACGCGGCCGTGGCTTACCAGGCCGATCGGCTGGGCCAGTGCTCCGGCGATCCGGCGATACGCGAGCAGACCGGCATCGTGCTCCTGCGCAATGACAGCGGAGCAGCGCGCCAGCGCTTCGACGTGCTGACCCTCGGGAATCCGTTGGTCCTACCAGGTGCGGACATCCAGCGCTTCCCGAGCCGGATCTCGTTCCGGGGCCTTGCGCCGGATACATCCAAGCCGGGGCGATTCGCCGTGCTGCAGGAGCCCATCGCTGCCGGTGCCATTGGCCGGGCATGCATCGATGGCATCACCCCGGTGGCGGTAGACATCGTCGCTGTCGGCGACCCCTATGCCGAGGTGGTCACTGGTCAGCCCGACGCCCTGCGATCTGGCGCGAGCGGCTCGGTCCTTATCCTCTGGGCCGGATCCGGCACGGGCCGCCAGCAGGCGGTGGTGCGGCTCCTCGGACCCACAGGTGCGGCGAGCGCCAGTGGCGAGCGCATCGAGATGACGGTCAGCTATGTCGTGTCTCATTGGTAATTGCCGGTCGGACACGAGGCAGGGCATGACATCGCATCAACGACCGGTGTCGAGTTGCTGTACGCGGACGGGAGCTGCCTTGGGGATGTCGTACACGTAGGGCTTTTCAGCATCAAAGGACACGCCCTGTACGGGGCGCTTGCTCTTGACGGAAGCGTAGGCGTACAGCAGGCACTTCGGGTCATCATCGATCCACACCGTGTCCTTCACGGACGCGGCATTGGCCATGAGTCCGCGAATATACCCAGGCCGATCGCGGCAGAAGGCATAACGACGCGCCACATACACCACGAACTCCTGAAACGCCTGCTGGCCGACCGGTTGCGCGACCTGAGCCCAGGTGGCGTCCACGGCGAGTTGTGAAGCGTCGCCGAGATCGCGATCCATTTGCCGAATAATCGCACTGAGGCTATCGGGGTAAGTTATGTAATCTTTATACGGGGCGTCGGCAGCGTGCGAGACCATACAGGTGAGCAGGAGGAGGAGCATTCGCATGGGATACCTCATGGCGTCGGCCTCCGTTCCGGCGGTATGATAGGATACACTTGGGCAGGCCCGTTCAATGGATGGCCCGCGGGTATTCCCAACATGGCTCCATTTGCATAGTCATACGCAAAACCAGGCAATAACTGATCCATCGAGTAGAGTCCATCGGCGCTGCTGGGGCCCGTTGGTCGGCCCGTTGTCGTGAACGTGGTTGGCGTGTGCGTGTGAAACCATCCGACAATGTATACCGGGCGGTCAACCAGCGGACGTGGGTCGGCGATCGAGTCGCCAGGACGAGGCGGCGGCGTTATGCCTGCCCCCTCCGTGGGCCCAGCTGGGGTGCCAAGAACAGGCGCCAAGGTCCCGATTTGACCGGTATTCGTAATGATGACGATCCACGAGAACTGTTCACGCCGCGAGGTTGGCGTGGTCGCAGCAAGCGTCTGCTGCCAGTACCGATCAAAGGACGACTGACACGCGGTCTGCAGTTTTGTATAGTGGGGAAACTGCACCGTAAATGGGGCTTGGTTGGTAGAATTGAGGCTGGCGCTGCTGACAACTGCGGTGCATTTGACCTTCAGCTTACCCGCAACGCGCTCTTTGAGCGTATACGACGCTCCAGTAACGCTGACGGATTCCCAGTTCTCGGTGCCCTGACGCGCCACGAAAAACTCGCAGGACGTTACGGGAATCGCCGGCGGATCGACGATGGCGGTGTAAGTGTTCTCATCCATCAGTTCACAGGTCGCGTTGGCAACCGTGACCGTCACTGTGGGTACTTGCGCCGTGGCGGTCATATCCCAGGTCAATTCCGCCCCCGGTTGGTCGCCAGGAACCACATAGGTGCCTGCAAATGTCGACGCATGCGTTCCCGCATAACTGTAGGGGACGGTCGCGTCATATGACACCACCGAGCGCTTAATCCACGGCCAACCGCCCGGATCACGCACGTCGCCCGTGAGTGGCGTGCCGGGTGGCGTGGCGGTCGCGTTGACATTCTGCCCGGGAACGACAACCCCAAGCGGCACATCCGTATGGTGATCAGCTGCAGCTAGGTGTCCGAGCAGCACAATGAGCAACATCAGGCATCGACGCATACGATCTCCAAAGGCACGTTAGTTGGTCGCATTGGCTGGTTCTGGTCCCATGCCAAGCAGGAAGCGCGTGGCACCGGCCACCAGCCAGGGCTGATCGGCCTTGCGCCGAATCATCTCAAAGAGGCGAGCCGCATCTGCATATCGTTTGCGCGCCGTCAAGAAAGACGCCTTGACATACAGCGCGCGAGCGGCCTCGGGTGTACGGGGACGAGCAGCTAGAATATCATCCAGATGCTGTAATGCCCCGCCTCCATCGGCGTCCATGGTCTGGGTCATAATGAAGAGATCCATCTTGGCGCGAGTCCACGAGGCCAGTGATGGATCGGCGGCGATCGCGCGCAGGATCTGCAGACTGTCTCGCCGGCGCGTAGCGGCTAGTTCGATAGCCCGGTGGTAGTCGAGGTACGCGAGCGCTGATGGATTGAGCGACCCGTCAAAGTCGTCGCGCAACTGCACATAGAGATCGCGCGCGCGGTCATATCGCTCAGTTTCGTAGGCGAGCTCGGCCATCACCAATTTGGGCATGGCCGTTTTCGGGAAGACGGCCATTTCCGCGGTCGTGGCAAAGAAGCGGCCTTCGCGGACATCATCGCGCAGTCGACGTTCAATGGTCGGCCAACCGCGCTGGGCGAGCACCTGCTGGTGCGGGTCAAGCTGGTTGATGAGCGGCAGCAAAGCGAGCGCTTCGTCCACGTGTCCCGTCGCGATATGACACGCCACCATGCGGAGGGCGATCTGCGTACGCCAATAGGTGGTATACCACGACGTATCGCGATGATTGACGACCGCTCCTGCCTGCGGCTTGGTCCAACTCGTATTGCCCCACGCGTCCGTGGATCGCATGGCCGGCGGTGGAGCGGCCACACGAGCACATCGGGGTTCCAACGAAAACTGATCGAGATGCAACTCGGTGGTCGAGATGGTATCACACCACGACATCGCTCGTTGGTAATACGCAAGCGCATCACCTGGTTTCACCTCGCATTCGGCCACGCAGTCGCCCATATACGCCAGCACTTCACCGCGATACAGGCCATCCGGATTGGCCCGCACGAAGTTCTCGCCCTGCTGCAATGCCAAGCGCACCGCATCGCGTCCCATAGCAGGCAACGCTGCCACCGTGCTGCTCAATGCACGCTGCTCATCGATCAGTCGCTGCTGCTCAGCGATGGCATTCGTGGAGGCTCCGCCGCGCCGCATGTCAGATAGCACATCAGCGAGATCCGCGAGCTGACGCTCGAGATGGTCCATGCGGGCGAGCAGCCGCCGCTGAAAACCAGGGCCAGCGAATTCGAGCAAACAGGCTATGCTATAGGCCCGTGACGCCTCGGCAAAAACACTATCTGGATATGCCGTTGCGATCCGTTGATATCCGACCCATGCGCTCACGGGATCATCGGCAAAACGACGCTGATGTTCAGCCTCGCGATATGCGACGAACGCCGGACCATACCGTCCCGTATCGAGTTCGTGCTCAGCACGTCGCTTGAGCTGCCGGAGCGAGCAGCGCAGCACAGCAATTTCGGGCGTATCGGCGGTGACATCAGCACTCGACTCACGGCGGTCCAACGCGGCAAGCCCAGCCCGTACGCTGGTGAGACACGGCTCCCACCGACGCATCGCATAGAACGCCGAACCGGCAACATCAGCGGCCTGTGCCGTGGCTATGCGGCTGGATTGCACCCATGGCCGCATGGCTTCGAGCACGGCAAAGGCCAGCATGGGGCGACCTGCGCCGATTTCTGACTGGGCAACGAACGCTGCGATGCCATACGTTTCGGAGGTCACGCCCCATTCGTGCGGCATGCGCATGCCACGCTTGCCCCAGAGGGAGACGCTGTCCGTACTGCCACGACCCATGCGCCACGAGACGGGGATGACGGAACCGTACGCCGTGGACACAAAGGCATCACCCTGCCCCTGCATGCCCTGGGCGTACCGACGGCGAAGATCCCAGACCGTCCAACTATCGCGCGCGGTTATGCGCGACTGCGGTCCCCATGCCTGCACATCTGCCGCCGATAGCGTGTGGTCGTCGAGCTGCGCGAACGTCCGTTCCACCCATGGGACCGTCACCTCCAGACCCGTGAGCTGTACGCACGTGCACAGACAACAGATACTGGCAAGAAACCGGATCATGACTTACGGGTAACCATGAAAGACCGGCAGCCTGCGAGGCCTGCCCGGCCTGTCAAGGCCACACGGTGTCACCTGTCTGACGAGCACCGTGACAGGCGCTCATACTGGCGGCACTTACGGGGCTACGCGCTGCCGGAGATCCTGCATCTGGGAGCGCATGGCGCGGATCTGCGCGGCGAGCGACTTCTGCTGCGCCAAACGACCGACATCGGTTTCGGGAAATCGCTGAGCAACTTCGAAATAGCGGACACATTGCAGAAAGGCGTCTGGGGTGCGCTGTGCGAAGTCCTCGGCTTCCGCAAACAGGGCGGCAGCCGTGATCGTCGCCGCATCGCGGTCGACGGGCGCCGCTGCATGTGGGCGTTCAGCGCTGGCGCTGGCAGCCCGATAGGCCGTGATCTGATCGACCGTCATCTGTTTTTTGCACCAAAACAGGTCGGCCTGCAGGTCGCTCAAACGCGCCTCGTCGACCTGCGCGCGCTGCCGACATTGGGCAATGGCCGCAGACAGCGCCATGGCCGCGTCGATGAGGTTTCGATCGGACGCATCGCGCCCCCGCATCAGCACATGCGCACGTTCCGTCAGCGCCTCGACGTCGGCAACAACAGGCGCGTCGAGCCCATGCATGTGGCATACTCCAGCGCACACGAGGCATACTACGCGCCAAAACTTCAGTCGTTGCAGCATGCGCGATGATGTGTGGGTCGGAATGGGAGCGGCATCCTGAGGTGAGCGTGCCGCAAATCAACTCGACCCCCTGCTTGTGGCAACAGACGTCCATCAGGGTGTCATGACCCCTACATGCAACGCGACGCAACGCGGACGTCCGCACCAGCGTGTATGCACCTGGGACTCCGCGGGCCCATGAGCGGCACCGTCGTTGACAATCACGTGGATGGCTTGGGACACCTCACGAAAACCGTGTCATCCGCCGCCCGAAATGCACACATACGCCACAGCAGATCACATGGATCCAGGTTGAACGGCGCGCTCCGCTACCGACCGCAGCCCTCGTGGGTCCGCATAGCGCGTATCCCAGGGCTCGTGGATGCGACCCTTGGCGGATTTATCGGACACCAGACGGGGTAAGCGAACCGACCTAATCACAAACAGGACAGCGCTCTACGACCAATAGTTCTGTCGCGTAACCCTCGCAGCCAAGCACAAGGACCACAGAAAATTCTCGGTTGCCTCGACCGCCACCAGCCAGGCGCTGGCCCGCTGCAACCTGTCGAGTAGGTTGTCGTCATGGCGACACCGATCACTGAACTTGATCTCGATAACATGCGCTTCGAATTCTTCGCCTGGGCGGCCGCGCGCGCAGCTCAGGCTGGAAGCAGCAAAACTACCGTCGCTGTGCTACGGCAAGCACTGATAAATGCTGATGCAGCCAACTGGCACCGAATCATCGCCGTTGACTCAGCGCAGGCATACGATGCCTGGCATATTGGAACTATCGAAACAGTATACAACGATCTATCCTCGGTTCCTTCCATGAGTTGGGGGATCGCGGCCAAATTAGTCAATGTATACATCAAAGGTCGTTGGTTACTCGATAGCGGCCCCCCAGGCCCTATGCAGTCCTTCGGACACCCAGCAATAGACAGCATTCTCCTCGCTCTGATCGACAAGGCCTATGGGTCCACCCACGCAAGGTCGCTACGTTGGCAGCGCATGACTCGATCCGAATACCTAGACGTTATCTCTCAGCTACGCAGCAAACACCCGACCCAAGCGATATGGACGATCGAGGCTATGTGGAGCGCCGCTCGATAGTGGGTTCAGATGGCGTCCAGATGATCGAATTCAGCACTTGGCACCTGTCCCCTTTAGTAGACCAGTCGTTCAGGCTTTGAGGGTCCGAACGGGCACCGGTTGATCGAATTCAGCAGGACAACTAACACGACAGCAGGTTCGCCTCGTCTACCAGTCGCTCAACTCATGACGGCCTGGTGAACTATCCGGGTCTCCCGGATGTTTGCCCCGAGGTTCTATCGTGTTTGTCGTGAACCACGAAGATCGTTGCGCTTTTCATGGTCCACATCGTACGATCGCATGCACGCGCTGCCTTGAGACGCCAGCCTCACGGGCGATGGCGGCGAGCGCCTCGCCACGACCGGCCCGCTCGCGGATCTCGTCATGGGTCATGCTGCTGCGGCCTGGTCGCGGAGCTTCGGGACGCCAATCGCCCGATGCGGCGAGGTCGATGGAGACAGCCCCACCACCGGCAGGATGGATGACCAGACGTGCAGCGATGGCGGAAAACAGGCGGTGCGGCGTGGCGAGCCGTCCTTCCTGCGTCGCATCGAGAGCCGACTGTGCCGCACTCAGCGAGACGCCGGCCAGCAGGGCGAGATCCTCGGCGTTCACGTTCGCGGCATCAGCGACCGCGCGTAGCGCGGCGCGCATGCCTGGGGCGCTGCACTCGACCCGGGTGGATTCCAGGCGCTGGTTGGCGGCCTGCAGGTCACCATCGAGGCGTGCGGCCGAAGCAGCGACATAGCCGAGCGCGGTGCGCTGGGCGTCCGCCTGCGAACTTCCTGGGCTTTGGCGTAGAATCTGCGAGCGGAAGGCGACCAGACGCCGGGCTTCCCATTGCTGCCGCTCGTGGGCCCGGCGCTGGGCGCTGATCTTCGGCAGAGCGACGCTGAGGAACCGTTTGGGGGCTTTGACTTCCAACCGACAGCGCAGGGCGCTGAGCAGGGACAACCAGGTGAGCGTCGGCGCGTGGGGCTTGTTCAGGTAGGCCGCCACCGCTCCGGGCGACACGCCTGCAAGCAGCGCCAACTCCTGCTCCGACAGACCGTTGTCGGTCGACAGCCAACGCAGGGCGAGCGAAAGACTGGGGGCGTTGCTCATCGCCCGCAGGCTAGCGTCTTTCTGGCTATTGACAATCGTAATAACTACCATATCTACACGCCCATGTCCGTAGTCGTCGTCATGCGCAACCCTGAGTTTCAGCACCCGGAAAACTACCGGATGTCCCAGGGGCGATGCAGACCATGACGACGCGCTAGACCACTCAAAACGCGAACTCTTCTGCGAGCCCCTGGGACGAATCCCAGGGGCTCGCTTCGTTTCTGCTCTTCGACAACTGCATATCCGTGGCGAAAGCATGCGCGCGCAGCTCGATGGTCCGAGCATCCGCCTGATACGCGGGAGGTTGAAGGTTCGAGTCCTTCCGCGCGCACCATATCCTCGACTAGATCAGTGGCAGATCATCCGCATGACAGGCGGAAGGCCGGTGGTTCGATCCCACCGTCGAGGACCATCTGGGAGATGTCCCTAAGGCCGATGGGATCGGCACCTGGCTGTAAACCAGGCCCTCTTCGAGGCACGCGGCTCGACTCCGTCGTCTCCCACCAAGCGGCATCGTCTAAGTCGGAAAGACACCCTGAAAACGTTAGTCGAACAGGGCCCTGCGGCGAGCAGGCGCCCGGGAGGTGCTACCCGGCCCATGCCGGGGTGTGCCGAACACCGGAAGGTTGCGGATGCACCGTGGCGTGGCCTTCATTGCTGCGTCTGGGAAGCGAGTTTCCACCCGGTGTGTACCTGGGATGTTGCGGGTTCGAGCCCCGTTGTCGCTGCCATATCGGATCATAGCTCAGCCTGGCAGAGCGCTGCGTTCGGGACGCAGAGGTCGTGGGTTCGAATCCCGCTGATCCGACCACCATCTGGATGTAGCTCAGTCGGCAGAGCGCGTGGCTTGGGCCCACGAGGCCGGCGGTTCGAGTCCGCCCATTCAGACCAGAACGGATCGTAGCTCAGTCTGGCAGAGCGCTGCCTTGGGGTGGCAGAGGCCGCCGGTTCAAGTCCGGCCGATCCGACCAGTTTCATGTGGGCTGTAGCTCAAGGGCAGAGCGCTGGATTGTGGCTCCAGATATGCGGGTTCGAGTCCCGTCGGTCCACCCACACTGCGGGTTAGTTCAGTGGCAGAACGCCGGTCTCTGAAGCCGGATGTCGGAGGTTCGATCCCTCCACCCGCAACCATGCCATGTCGTCCAACGGCAGGACACCGGACTTTGACTCCGAGGATCGCGGTTCGAATCCGCGCGTGGCAACCAGATGGCCCTGTCGTCCAACCGGCAGGACACCGACCTGAAGAGTCGGGGATGGCCGTTCGAGTCGGCCTGGGGCCACCAGATTCATCATTGGGAGGTCGTTCAACGGTCGGACCCCGGATTGTTACTCCGGTGATGGCGGTTCGAATCCGCCCCTCCCAGCCAGACGCTCGCGTGGTCCAACGGCAGCGACACCAGGCCCTCAACCTGGAGACGGCGGGTTCAACTCCCCCCGCGAGCACCATGTAAGTTCCTGTCGTCCAACGGCCAGGACAGCAGCCTTTCAAGCCGACAACCCGGGTTCGACCCCCGGCAGGAATAAGTCTGTTGACACTGTTGATGACTACCATATACAGGGGCCCAGCGCAGCATCTGCTGTGCACGACCCCGAACCGGAGCCGACCTTCTGTGATCCACCTCGCAACACATCTGGCCAGAGCCATAGCCGCGACGAAACCCGTCGTTGGCAATGACCAGTCATGGTCTGTGTTCGCGTCGTGCGGACGCAGGCTGAGCAGCGCGATGCTGCTTACCGGTCGCGCCACCGATCGTCCCGAGCCGGGGTCTCCAGGAACGTAGCCGTTCAGCTGCACGCTGACGCCTCCCTCTGGAACCCCGGCCTGATCTCAGGCCGGGGTTCTTCGCTTTTCGCCACCCTTCACAAATCCATAGCCGTAGCACCCAACCGCCGTCACTTCACTGTGGCGGCGTTTCTGGGCCCCTAGCTCAGCGGAAGAGCGCTGCGTTTGCAACGCAGAGGTCGGCGGTTCGAGCCCGCCGGGGTCCACCATTGTTGCCGCTGGGACGCACCGCGTCCTGAAGCCTCAAGCCCGGGAGTCCGCAAGGACTGGCACTCCGGGCCGTCGGTGTCACCGACCGGCAACTTGTTTCTGATCGAGGGCCGTGCCCTCAACGTGGGGTCGTCGTCCAACGGCAGGACACCGCTCTGGCAGAGCGGCGATCACGGTTCAAATCCGTGCGATTCCACCAGCACTGCAGCGTGTCTGGAAGGGTTCCAGAGCGGTCTCATAAGCCGCCATATGCAGGTTCGAGTCCTGCCGCTGCAACCAACGCGGGTTTGCTGGAGATAGTTCCAGTCTGGTCTCATACGCCATGCAGGTGGGTGCAAGTCCCACACCCGCAACCACTGGGCCTGTCGTCCAACGGCAGGGCATCCGCCTCGCACGCGGAAGAAGCCGATTCGAATCCGGCCAGGTCCACCAGCTGCTCTCATCGTCCAACGGCCAGGACACCAGATTGTCGATCTGGGAATGCGGGTTCGATCCCCGCTGAGGGCGCCATTCATCACCGAGAGGGCTCGGGCCCCTGCGCACGGGATGGCTGACGCCATTGTCCCCCGTGCTTCGGGCCTTCGCCCCCTCGGACTCCCTGTCACGCACGTGGTCAGCTCGCCGGGCGAGCACTGCGCAGCAAACGCAGATCCGGGTGGTTCGACTCCACCGTGCGTGTCCAGATTCCGCATCCTTGGGGGATGCCGTCGGGTAAGGGGCGCAGATGGGCGCCAGAGGCGGTCGGCGAGGCGTGGGGCCGGGCCGCCAGATGGGCTGCAAGCATTCGTGGCCGATGCACCGGTCTTTTAAACCGGGGAACTCGGTTCGATTCCGAGGTGGCCTACCAGTTTCATGGAGCGCAAGCATTAGGGCTGATGCACCGGGTTCTTAACCCGGGGAATCTGGATCGACCCCAGGGCGCTTCACCAATGGAAGGGCAAGCCGACGGGCGACGGCAGCGGTCCCGAAAACCGCCGAGCGATGAGCCTTGGAGGTCCGACTCCTCCTCCTTCCGCCATTCACATCTCACGCATGGAGAGCCTCGCCGATCAGCGACGGCAGCTGGTTGCTAACCAGTGGTCTCGGACACCCCGGGATCTGCAGGTGCAAATCCTGCGCTCTCCGCCATCTGCACCGTCTCGACCTGCGACGGTATTTGCGAGCAGCCGGCCGCGCGACCCGAGAAGGGCGCGTACCCCATGGGGGTTTGGGCCGGAGCAGGTCGTTTTCTACGGACGTGGCCGACTGGGTAGGCGCTGGTTTCCAAAACCAGTCCAGACGGGTTCGATTCCTGTCGTCCGTGCCATCCTCGCGTTGTCCAACGGCAACGACGCCGCCTTGCCAGGGCGGAGATGCGGGTCCGATTCCCGCCGCGGGGTCCATCTCTCGGGGTCGTCTAACGGAAGGATGCCGGTCTACGGAACCGGCGACGATGGTTCGAATCCATCCCTCGAGGCCAACTGTCGTGGTAGCCCAACCGGAAGAGCACCGGCCTCCGAAGCCGGAGGTTGGTGGTTCGAGCCCACCCCGCGACGCCAAGCCGCAGCAGCTCGATCGGACGAGCATCCCGGTCCTAACGGGAAGGGTGCCGGTTCGATCCCGGCCTGCGGTTCCATCTGCCGTGGCAGCTCGATTGGACGAGCAGCGGGCTTCTACCCCGACGGCTGGAGGTTCGAGCCCTCCCTGCGGCGCCATCCCACCCACCCCATCAACCCCTGAGGAGTCATGTTCATCCGCATCCCCATCCCCCGCGGCGTCGGTCCCGGCGACTTCGGTCGCCTCCGGTCCCATGCCGCCTGGTACCGGCGCCAGGTCCAGCGCCACGGGCCAGCCTATGGCGCCAAGCGCCGCTCACGCCGCATACGCAGGTCGTCCCAACCGACGACCTCGCGTATCGGCCCGGTCTTATAAGCCGTTGAAACCGTAGTGGTTCACGCTGGTTCGAATCCAGCCGCGAGGACCACCTGCTGTCGTAGCTCAACTGGCGGAGCAGCGCATTCGTATCGCGCAGGCTGCAGGTTCGACTCCTGCCGACAGCACCACCCCAACCCAGGAGGCCGTATGGCACATCGCATCCACCCCGACGACGAACCCTGCTTTCCAGCCGATGCGTAAACGCCGGCTCGGGTTCCCGTCCGAAACCCACGTCAAGCGCGGCGACCGCGTGGTTCGAGGCTCGAAAAGAACTGATCGAGAAGCTCGGACGCGCTGACCTGTGCCCGTGCGGCTCCGGCCAGGTCTTCCGAGCCTGCTGCCTGCGCAGCGGCCGCTTCGAAGGCGTCAATCGTCACTACTACTTTCAAGGACTGAACACCGCGCCTCCTCGGGGAGGCGCCCATCCGTGCGTGGCCGAGCGGCCCAGGCTCCAGCCTTCCAAGCTGATCAGGCGGGTTCGCCCTGCACTTCGGCTCCTGCCTCCGCTCCGGGCGGCGGATGTCCTTACGGACATCCGGCTGCGCTCGCCATCCTGGCGAGCTCGCCCCGCCGCACGGTCCATCTGCCCCTGTAGCTCAAGTGGAGAGCACCGGCCCTGTACGCCGGTGATGGAGGTGAAACCCCTCCCGGGGGCTCCATCCATCCGCGACTAGCTCAACCGGCAGAGCGCCTGGCTTACATCCAGGAGGCTGGGGGTTCGAACCCCTCGTCGCGGACCATCACCCAAGCGGAAGGAGGTGATCCGGGAATCCGGCGGCGCCCACGGCCGCCGGACAGCCCTGTGCCCGTGTAGTCCAACGGCAGACGAGCATGCGGTCCGCCCTAGGCGGACGAGACTCCGCAGTGCGGAGTCGAGAGCAGCGCAGGCCCTGGTATGGCGGAGATCGTGGTTCGATTCCACGCGTGGGCACCATTCCCTGTTGTCATCATCGACCATCAACCCCGACCCCGAAAGGACGTCATGAACCGCTGCCTGGTGCTCAACGCCAACTACGAGTACCTCGCCGTGCTCGATCGTTGGATCGACGCACTGGCGCTGGTGCTGACCGACAAGGCCGACCCGCTCGCGCACTACGACAAGGTCGTGCGCAGCGAGCGGCAGACCTTCGCGCTCCCGGCCGTCGCCGTCATGCGCAGCCTCGTGCGCACCCGACGTCGCCGTGCCATCTTCGACGTCCCGGCGAAGCCGATCGTTTTCGCCCGTGACGCCTTCACCTGCCAGTATTGCGGATGCCGGGTGACCATGCGGACCGGCACCCGCGACCACGTGATCCCGCGATCGCGTGGCGGCCGGGACATCCTGTCCAACGTGGTGACGGCGTGCTCGCCGTGCAACCTGCGCAAGGATGACCGCATGCCGACCGAGGTCGGCATGCACCCGCGGTCGCAACCGCGGGGACTGAACGAGGAGGAGAAGCTCGGCTGTCTCCTCCGCACGGTGCGCAGCGAAGAGCGCACCGCCTGGCTCACCTGCCTGCGTCGCCACGGCATCACGCTGTGGACGGCTCGGGCGGCGTGACCAGCCCGGTGGACGACCACCGGGACCTGCGCGTCTAGCCCAATCGGCAGAGGCGGTCGGCTTAAACCCGACCCGGTGGGGGTTCGAGTTCCCGCCTCGGGCAAGCCCTCGGCATCGCTCGGCGCCGACTCCCCGCCCGGGGAGTCGCGTCGGCTGCGCCGATGCCCTTGCTCACCCTCGGCGCGCACCATCTCTTTCCGGTAGAAGACCGCCGGATCTCGCACGCGTAGCCCAACTGGCAAAGGCGGCCGGCTCAAACCCGACCCAGTGGAGGTTCAAATCCTCCCGCGTGCACCATTTTTCTGCGCTTGTAGCCCAATCGGCAGAGGCGCCTCGTCGAGAGCGAGGTCAGTGGAGGTTCGAGTCCTCCCAGGCGCACCATCACGTGTCCGTAGCCCAATCTGGCAGAGGCGCCACGCTCAGAACGTGGATGATGGAGGTTCGAGTCCTCCCGGGCACACCACAGGCGGTTACGGTGCTATGGCCTTTTTCGGCAGGGATCGCCGTTCCTTCGGTTGTTCCGTCGCTGTACCATCCAGGGCACTGCATGAGCACATTCGCCGTCACGGTCGAGACCATCGCCCGGGTCGTTCACCATCCCGGAGCAGACCGCCTCGATCTCGCCGTTCTCCGTCGGTTCCCCGACTGGCAGTTCGTCGTCGGCCGCGCTTCCTGCGCGGAGGACGATCGTGTCATCTACTTCCCGATCGACAGCCTGCTGCCGGCCAGCGTCATCGCCGCCCTGGGGCTGACCGGGCGCCTGGCTGGCCCGCAGACGAACCGCATCAAGACCATCCGCCTGCGCGGCGCGATCAGCCAGGGCGTCTGCGCCCGGCCCGACCTGCTGCTGCCCGCGCATCGTGTCGGCATGATCGCCGAGGGCGACGATCTCACCAGCGAACTGGGCGTGACCAAGTACGAGCCGCCAGCTATCCCGTGCCACCAAGGCCGGCTTGTGCCATTGCCTGGCCTGGTCCCCCACTACGACATTGAGGGCAGCGAGCGCTTTCAGCACATCGTTGATCTGCTGATGGATGTCCCCGTACTCGTGTCCGAGAAGGTCGAAGGCAGCCACCTCGCCGTGCTCCGCCAAGCCGATGGGACACTATCGGTCTGCCAGCGGAACTTTCAGATCCTGCCCGATCCTGTGGCAGGCGAGCACGACTGGTTCAAGGCCATGCGCCAAGCCGGCGTCGATACCACGCTGGCCCGGCTCGCCGAGGTGTTCCCCGGCCGTGGCATCACTGTGCGGGGAGAGGTCCTTGGTCCAGGCGTGCAGGGGAACCTGTACCGGCTGCCCGCTCTCACCGTGCGCGCCTTCGAGATCGAGGTCGACGGCATCGCCGTGGACGCCGGCCGGTTCGTTGAGTTGATGGCCGGAATGCCGACCGCAACCGTGCCGGTGCTCGACCAGGGCCGGACCTTGCGTGATATCCTCGCCGGTCGGAGCGTGGCGGCGGCATCGACCGGCCCCAGCCTCCTGTCGCCGGACCCGGCCAAGCCGCTCCTGCGCGAGGGCATCGTGATCAAGCCTATGCACGAGATGCGCCATCCCGACCTCGGCCGAGTCGTGCTGAAAAAGCGAAGCCCAGAGTACCTGGCAGGCAACGACTGGTGACCAACGTGGATCCCCGAACATGAACAGCCGACCTCCTCCGCTACGCCTGCACGTCCTTTCCGACCTGCACATCGAGCACGGCGGCTTCGTCGCACCCAAGGTGGCCTGCGATGTCGTGGTGGTGGCCGGCGACCTGGCCAATGGCCGGCGGATGACGAAGGCGTTGATGGACCTCTGCAAGCAGGTCCGCAAGCCGGTCGTCTACGTGCCCGGCAACCACGACTGGTATCAGATCGACATCGCCAGCGAGCAGGATTCGCTCGTCCAGGCCTGGCGGGTCGGGGCGTTCAACCTGAAGGTGCTCGACGACGGCATCTGGCGCTTCGAACACCACGGCACGACCTACCGCTTCATCGGCTCGACCTGGTGGAGCGCATTGGACTGGACCGAGGACGGCGCCACCGGCGAGGCCGCCTTCGCGCGGGTGCGTGCAGCCGCGCTCGGTTGCCTGAACGACTACGGCCTGATCCTCAAGGATGATCGTCCTCTGACGCCGGATGACAGCCGGGCCATGCATACGGTCTCCACCAGGTTCCTGCAGCAGCAGATTGCTGAAGCCCATGCAACCGGCGAGGTTCCGATCGTCGTGACCCACTTCCTGCCGTCGCGGTCGAGTTGCCACGAGCAGTACCGCGGCAGCCTGGTGAACGCCTACTTCGCCAACGATCGCGACGACCTTACCGCCGGCGTGCCGCTATGGATCCACGGCCACACGCACTGTTCGTTCGACTACGTGCTTCCCACGGGTTGCCGGGTGGTGTGCAACCCACGTGGCTACGGCACCGAGAACCGCGATTTCGAACCGGGAAAGGTCGTCGCCATATCCCCGCGTCATCGTCTGGATGATGCGGCTCGAACCGCGCATGCCCCGCCGATCCCGAACAGCGGTATGATGTAGGCGCACACGATCGAGCCTGAACAGGACGCTCGCTCAGTCGATGCTGCCTGACCGATCGCGCAGCGAGGAAACCACCAGGGCATCAAGCGCCTCGGCTCTCGGCGTCCATCTCCCGCGCCAGTCGCGGCAGGCACTCGACCGCGTAGGCCGGCAGCGAGAGCAGGCTGTAACGCACGGGCTCACCCGTCGCCGCCTTGGTGTCGATGACCTGGACCATCGGGGCGGCGCTGTTGAAGCGCGCGGCCCACGCCAGCTTCCGGTCGGCCATGAAGACGTGCAAGCTGCGCATCGCGCCGCCGGTACCGGCCTTCACCTCGATGGGCAAGACGTGGCTGGTCGGTGCCGCGAGGTAGTCAACTTCGGCGGCAGATGACCGCGCCTCGCGGGACCAGTACCACAGCGCCGGCTCCTCGTTCCCGTGACCGTTCAGGCGCAGGAGTTGACCGACGGCCTGCTCGGCGATGGCGCCCTCGTTCACGAGGGCGAGATCGTCGGCCCGCTCCAGGGCGGCGAGATCCAGGCGCAGCGCCGAGCTGGCGAGACCGACATCGAGGTGGATCACCTTGATGGTCTTCGCGTCAGCACCGGCACCCAGCGGCAGCCCCTTGCCCGGCGTCGAGATCACGCGGTGACAGACGCGGGCGAGCGTCAGCAGGTCGAGGGCCTGCTTGAGCGCAATCGAACGCTCCTCGCGATCGACCTTGGCGTAGGTGAACTTCTGGCCGAGCTGATTGGGCACGCTGTCGAGCACCGCCGCCAGTCGATGGTGGTGGACGCGGTCGGCATACTTGGCGAAGTCGTCGCGCACGGTGGCGAGCAGTTCGCGGTGAACATCGGCAACCGGCAGGTAGGACCGCTCACGAGCGAATGCCTCGACTGCGGCCGGCATCCCCCCGACCAGCACCCATGCGCGGAAGAGCGCGATGGCCTTGTCGTGCAGGTCGGCCGGCACGCCGCTGCGAATCGCCGACACGGTGAGACTCTCGTCCAGCCAGCGAGCCAACGGCTCTTCGCCGCAGGCGTGGCAGAACTCGATGAAGCCCATCGGCTCCAGGTGGAGGTACGAGATGCGACCGACCGGCATCGAGAAGCGGTGATCGGCCAGCGTGAAGTCGAGCAGGGAGCCAGCCGCGATCACCGGCAGTTGTGGCATCTCCTCGGCGAACCAGCGCAGCTTCGCCAGGACCTCGGGCACAGCCTGGATCTCGTCGAGGAAGAGCAGCACCGAGCCGTCGGCGGGAATGCGCTGACCGAGTTGCACCTCCAGGCGTTGCAGCACGGCCTTTGGGTCGTTGTCGGTGAAGCAGGCTTTGGTCTCGGGCCGCCGCTCCAGATTGACCTCGACCACGCGGCCGAACCGCTGTGCGCCCCAGCTGCGGACCAGCCAGGACTTGCCGACCTGGCGGGCACCGCGCAGCACGAGCGGCTTGCGGTTATGCTTGTCAGCCCAAGCATTTAGGTCAGCAGATCGAGTTCTAAGCATGATGAATGATAAAAGACAAGGCACATTTGGCAATCATCACGTGGTGGTCTCGCCGATGAAGCTATGCGTCGGATGCATTCTCTCGCCCTGTTCTGACAATGACTTACAGACGGAGAATTGCTCGGCACTCGTCCCATTTGGTCAACCAAAGAAAAGCCCCAGTGAAAACCGGGGCTTTTCCGCTAACAGGTCCAGGCCCCAAGGCCGGCGCACACCCCACGGTTTTCCGTGGGGTTTCGCGTTGGCGGGATCTCTCTGTCCGGTCCAGGACTTCGCCCGGACGGGGCGGACAACCCCGGAAAAGCGCCGCCCGGCCGGAATCTCTCTCGGCTCTCTGCCCGTGTTATAAGCCCTGTCCGGTTCGTCGAACTAAGAGAAACCCACGGCGAAAGCCGTGGGTTTCTTGTTATCTGACACCTGGCGCCGGACCCCGCGCGTTTTCCGCGGATTCTGCCAAGGTTCCCGCTCCGACCCCGTTCTCCGTTTCGGGGCTCTCCGCTTGGAGACCAAGCCAAACACCCCCTCGGAAAGCCGGATTCTCTATTTCTCCGGGGTGGAGATCGACCCGGGTTATGAGGGCTGTTCATTCCGTGAACCAAGACGGATTCGAACAGAGAGAGCGGCTTGGACGGGCCCGGCGGAGGAGCATGCTCCCGACGAAGTCAGCGTCCAAGGACGCCAAGCCGACATCACAACGAACAGACGTCGAGCATGCGTCGCAGCACCAGGTGCTGCCCGGGTGCGGTAGGCACACGCAGGAGAGTCCCTTCGTGGTGCACGCCGTCGACCGTGAAGGCCGGCCCAAGGTTGGGCGCGATCGCCAGCTCGCCACCCGTGGTGCTGAGGACTCGCACCTCGTCGACCCGGCGCCGGCGCACGGTCGCTCCGACCAGGAACGCTCCCGGGGTGCGGATGCCGTCGAAGGAGGCGTCCGCCCACGCCTCGGGGACACTGGGGAGGATCGCGAGATGGTCGTCGCGATCCTGAACCAGCAGTTCGCACACCGCCCACAGGACCCCCATGGCTGCGTCGAGCTGCATCAGCTCGCCATCGCGCGAGGCCTGCGGCCGCAGCGGCCATGGACCGCTCAGCGCGGTCAGGCCGGCCTCGACGCCATCATGCAGGGTGCCATGCCCGCAGTTGGTGAATGCCGCCTGCCACCAGTGCAGCCAGGCCACCGCCGCATCGGCGGCGCCGCAGCGGGCGCACAGCACCGCAGCCCACGGGATGCACCAGCCGGACCAGGCGCCGGCCCCGTGCCTGGTCCAGTGCTTCAGGCTGGCCTCGACCACCTCGCGTTCGGCGACGGGGTCGATGGTCTTGAAGGGCCAGATGCCGGCGAGATGGCTATGATGGCGATGACTGCACTCCAGGTCCCGCCCCTGCCACAGGGCGATGCGCTGCGGCGACCCGAAGGTCGTCCAGCGCGGCAGGCGCGAGCGCAAATCGGCCCAGCGCGGGTCGATCGGCCGGCCGAGTTCGGCGGCCGCCTGCTGCAGCGCCCGCGTCACCGCATGGGCGGCCGCGAGCTGGAAGCTGGCATCGCGCCCCCAGGCATCCATGCCGCAGCCGTTGTATTCCGGACTGACCGAGACCGGCAGCGACAGGCGACCTTCGCGCTCCTCGCACATTGCATGGTATCCGCCGAAGGCTCCGGCCAGCAGCGGCCATGCGATCTCCTCCAGCACCCTCCGATCGCGGGTGTGGCGCCAGTGCTCCCACGCCATCAGCGCCACCCAGGCAGTGCAGGCGTGATCGATGGTGCCGGTCCAGAACGAGCCGACCACGCGGCAGCCGTCATCGACCGCATGCGGGAGCATCAGCGCGTCCGGGGCGCCGAAGAAGGCGGCAGCGTTCGCGCGCAGCTCAGGAAGCCACGCCCGCAGCATGCGCCAGAGCGGATCGAGATGCGCCGCACGGTTGGTCGGCAGGCATGGTCCGTACACCATCTCGACGTTGATGTTGAAATGGTAGTCGTTCGCCCATGGCGGTGGACGGTGGTCCTCCATCCACGGCCCCTGCAGCGCGGCGGCGACGCCTTGCGGCGGAGTCAGACCGGCCTGCTTCCACAGTCCGAGATCGACCGCCTGCTGCACGATCGCGTCCGGCAGATCGAAGCGTGGGACGTCCGCCCAGTATGCCGACCACCATGCCGCGCTACGCCTGCGCGCCTCGCCCGGATCGTCAGCGCAGCGGGACCGCGCGCTGACCGCGGGATCCTCATCCATCGATCCGCCGAGGGCGGTCGCCAGGGCGAGTGAACGCCCCTGCACACGCCAGGCGATGGCGAGAGCCGGATCCGCGGGCAGACGTTGCACCACGCAACCGCCGCCGCCATCGGCGTCGACGCTGATCTCCGGCGGGACGATGCCTCGTTCGGCGCGATCATCGCGTTGCAGCTCGCCGGCCGGAACGCATGCGACCCCCATGCCGGCGAGGGCCTCGTCCCAGGCGCACCAGACCGCCTCACCCTGCATGGCCAGATCGATGCTCATGCATGCCGTGACCGCGCGTGGACCGGTCCATTCCACCCGCAGGAGTCCGGCGGCCAGATCGAGGACGGCGCGTTCCGGATGCCATCCAGACAGGGAGAGGACGAAGCGCGCGCCGCCGTGCTGCTGCAGCAGGCGGCCCTGCGCCGGCTGCCCGTCTGGCGGCGCGAAGGCGGCGCGCACCCCCGCCTCGTCGCCGGCTTCAAGCAGCCGCCGCAGGTCGCGATAGGTGGTGCGCGAACGGAAGGGTGTGCCGCCGCGACGATCCCAGAAGCCGGCTCGTGCCAGGGTCAGATGCAGCGAGGCGTCGCCCCACACCAGCACTCCGACGTTGCCGTTGCCCAGCGGGACGCCTGCGGTGGCACGCGGCAGCGGAAAGCTCCAGTTCACCTGTCGTCCGTTCGTATGCATGGCCATCCTCCTGCCCTGATCGTGCGCGCCGCGGCGGACTGCCCATGCCCGAAACCTGGCCTTCATATCCATTTCCGATATACTGGCCGAGGTGATCCGGGACTTGCCCTGTTGCCGAGCCCTAGCTGTATCCGAGACCATCATCGATCGCTGGTGGTGTCGGCGTGAGTGCAACCCGTTCTGGCGCTTGTACTGCAATCTCGACCCCGGCGCCTCCATCCGCTCCTCCGAAGGCGTCCACCTGCACCTGGAGCCGCATCACTGCTATCTCGTTCCGGCATGGGTCGTCTTCAAGGGCAGGGCCGAAGGCAGCATCCGCCACCGCTTCATCCACTTCCAGGTCGTCGGCCTGCCCGAGGCGTGGCTGCGCCGCACCGCCATCCGTCCCTGCGAGATCCCCGGAGCGGCATGGCCCGGGGGACAGGTGGGATCCGCCGCCTTCGCCATGGCCGTGCAGGCCCTGCTGTGCAGATCGGTGGAGACAGCCCTCTCCGGCGCCACCGAACCGCAGGCCGATGACCGGACGGCGACGGTGATCGCGCCTGCTCTGTCGCTGATCGACGCGCGCCTGGCCAATCCTCCCAGCGTCAAGCAGCTGGCGGCCGTCTGCGGTGTAAGCAGCGACCACCTCGCACGGTGCTTTTCATCCGCACTCGGACGCACGCCGATGCGGTACATCCGTGAGAAGCGCATCGCCCTGGCGGCCGAGCGCTTGTCCGACGGGCGATCGAGCGTCACAGAGGTTTCCGCCGCCCTGGGCTTCGCGAATCCATTCCACTTCTCCCGGGTCTTCCGCAGCGTCACCGGGGTGGCGCCGGTTCGATGGCGGGCCGGACCGGGGCCGAAATCCACACCCAGCCGGCCAGCCTAGCCAGGTCCGCCATGCATCGCGCATGTACAACCCAGGAAGGACTTGCGAATCCTGGTAGCCCGGTCGGGATCACATGCCGCTGCGGAGCATCGATGTCCGTATCGATGCATCGAGCACGCATGGCTAATGGCGTGTACGCGAACGGAAGACGCCCGGAGTTGTGCCAAACCTGCGTTTGAAGGATCGGATAAGGCGATGAGTCGACATACCGCATCCGGCGGCGATGGTCGCGACCGGATGCCCGCTGCCGACCAGGAGATCACGGGCGCGGGCAAGCCGCAACTCCGTCAGATGGGCAAGGAACCCCCTGCTGGAGAAACGCGCGAATAGGCGTGTGGCATGATTTGGTGTGATGCCGACCGCACGTGCAACCTCGCCGCGTCCGACGTCGCGATGAAGCTGCTCCTCCATCCATAGGCACATGGCCTCCCAGGTTCGTCTGGAACGCTCGCCATGCGGCTCTGGTCGGTGCAGATCGCGGACGATCTCGACGATTGTGGCTATGGCCAAGGCGCGCCCAACGGCGAGTGCATCTATGGCGCCACCATCGCCATGATCGACGGCCAGCACAGCTACGAGAAGAGCGTTCAGGATCGGCGACGGTGGACGCATGCTGTGGCACCAGTGCGGGGGAGGACCGAGCGGAGCCCGGTGCATGCCCCATGGCCGATGTGAACAACGCAGGAAACGGTCGCCGTAGACCACGGCTAATGAGGAGAATGCCGACGCGCCGTCAGCCTTGAGCCAGGCCCCTGGATGCGCGACGAGCAGATCGCCTTGGCGCAGATCGAGGATGACTTCCCGCCCATGCCAGGCGGCTCGCATGCGACGCCGGCCATCAAGGACGACCTGGAGGCGCGGAGCCACGGTCTGCGAAGATCCGATGGGCGGCACCACGCTGCAGTCCGCCTTATGGATCTTTACGCACATCCTACCAGAACAAATTATCCTGCTTATCCCACTAAGCCACACCATCGGATCTGTAACCATGCGTTATTTTGTACATCAGGGAATGACAACAGCCATGGCAAATCCGGCAATGAGCCACGATCATCAGCAACATGGAATCAAGCATCACCACGCCGGGCACATCCAGCTTTGATCTGGTCGTCATCGGCGCCACTCCATCAGGCATTTCCGCTTCGCTGCGCGCCGCGCGCGATGGGCTTCGCGTGCTGCTCACCCAGCATGATGGCCACATCGGCGGGATGTGCATCAACGGGCTCGGCCAATGGGACGCACTGTCGGACCACCGCCGCTGTCCGATCTTCCGTGAGATCCTCTGCCATCTCGAAGACGAGCGCCGTGGCGGCGACGACGCCGGGCAGCCTGTGTATGACCACTCACGGCATCCGGTCGGCAGCTTCTCCAGTCGATCCATCAATCGGATATTCGAGAAACTCGTGGCCGGTGAATCCTCCATCACGGTGCTGCGCAACCGCATTCCGGTTGCAGTAGAGGTGGACAACCGGCGCATCGTCGCCGTCACCATCGCCAGCAAGGATTCCACGGAACGGCACGACGTGCGGGCGACCACCTTCGTCGATGCGACTTACGAAGGCGACCTCCTCGCTCTCGCCGGGGTGGAATTCCATATCGGACGCGAGGGACGCTGCGAATTCGGCGAACCGCACGCCGGACGGATATTCACCGGCGCAGCAGAACCCATGCCGCAGGCTTCAGGATCTGCCGGTGCCCAGCTACGACCCTATGGCCTGTCCATGTCGCTGAGCCATCCCGACAGTCCTGGGACGGGCGATGGCGCGATCCAGGCCTACAACCTCCGACCTACCCTTACCGACGACCCGACCAGACGTATCCTGCCTGACACGCCACCACCAGACTACGACCGAACCCGTTACGTGACCTACACCCGGATCTACTTGCCAGCAGGCGGTGGCATCGATCGCACATCCACGTGCAATGCGGTGATTCTACCAGGCGAGAATCATGCCTATCCCCAAGCCGACTGGACAACGCGGGAAGCCATAACCCGGCGACATCGCGACTTCCTGCTGGGATGGATGTTTTTCCTGCAGAACGACAGCGAGCTGACCATGTCGCAACGCGATGCAAACCGCCTCTGGGGCCTGGATGCCAGAGAATGGACAGATAACGGGCATCTGCCCTATGAGATGTATGTGCGCGAGGCACGGCGCATGCGCGGTCGCACCATCCTGACCGAGCACGACTTCGCCACGCGCGAAGACGACCCGAGACCGAAGGCCTTCGCGGACAGCATCTGCTTCACGGACTGGTATATGGACAGTCACAGTTGCACCCGGGATGGAACCTACGGACCAGCCTGGGACTGCCGGCCGGACGGCTACCGATACGACGGCAAGCTCATCATCACGGCCTCATACCGGCCCGGCATGATCCCCTACGCCGCAATGCTGCCCAGAGGAATCGACAATCTGCTGGTTTCCGTCTGCATCAGTACGACCCACGTCGCCTGGGGTTCGGTCCGACTTGAACCCTGCTGGATCCACCTCGGAGAGGTGGCAGGCTGCGCGGCTTCGCTGGCGCATCGGAGCGGCATCGCAGTTGCCGCGCTCTCAGTTCCTGCACTCCAGCAGCGGCTGCTTGCCGATGGGGCGTCGATCGCGTTCTTCAATGACGCCGAGCATCTGCTGCATCAGCCTCGACGCGCAGAATGGGAGATGCGCGCCTGTCATGGCGATATCACAGGGTTCGATGCTCCGATCCCGCCAAGCGAGGGGCGCCGTCACCCAACCACTCCCGCGTCGGACTAAAGTCAACGACAAAAAACCACCACATAGCCTGGATCAGACGATAGGATGAGCCGCATATGCTGCGATTCCAGCGCATCCGGATCCTCATCCTGATACTGGGCCTGACCCATGGCATCTGCCTCGCAGAGGATGCGGCCTCGCCAGAGTCCGGAGCATCTCCCCAGCGCGTCAACCGAAGCCGATATGCGGCGATGGCGCATCCAGGCGATCTCAGGTCCATCAACGAACGGCTCGGTCCGCGCACCCGGCCCAAGGCCGAACGCCCGGATTGGCCGGAAATCAAGCCGGTGACTGTTCCGTTGGCATCGATGCAACGACTTCCGTTCGGCCATAAACCGATCTACAACTTCGGAACCCCCAAGGCCGAAGCAGGCAATTACTGGTGCACCCAGGGACAGGTTCTGTACGTTCCCGACAAGCGATCCGACGCTGGTGTGGACCGCATCATCATCGGCGATTACAACCACAACACGTTGCAATTCACCCCGGCGCCTTCCTGGTGGGGGGGAAGCCACCCGGAACCTGGCGTTCTGGAGCAGTCGTGGGGAGAGGTAGGCCGGCCATTCTTCGTGGAGAGGGCATATTCCGCCTATTCCGGCATCGGCTTCATCATCTTCAACAATGGATTGATCGGATCAGGTTCGGTCAACAATGTGAAATACTATCCCTCGTTCAGGTTCCCTCCGCATAAATGGCCGACTTCGCTGGCCGTAACGAATAAGAACGAGTTCCTGCTCGTGACGATCTGGGATGCCAAGCAGCAGATGGCTCAATTGGCCGTTCTTGCGCTCGGTCTTCGCGACAAAGGCAAGGTCGGATCATGCCTGCCGAACTGGGGAGTGCACAACCTGATAAAGCTCCTGGGCTACGTCGACATCCCTGGTCTGGAGCTGCCCAGCGGTATTGCATGTACAGCCGCCAGCAATCCTCGCATCCCGGCACCCCAATTCGTATACGAGCTGGATTACTCCACGCCTCAAGCGCGGCAGCGACTCGCAGTCGACCCGCAAATCGCGGCATCCGGATACGCCGTGATCATCTCGAAGACCGGGAATCAGGCGTCCTTCATCGATCTCCAGCCGCTATTCGCCGGCATCCAGCGGCATTGCTTCACGACCGCCGAGGCGGCAGCGAAGGCACAAGGATTCGATCTCGCGGACGGGAAGTGGCCATACAGCTTCAAACACGATCCGACCATGACCCCGCTTCCGGTCACGACCATCACCGTTCCAACCCCCACCGCGGTTCGGACATCGATGCGCGCCGCCCACGGACGTCCGGCTATCGCAGCCATCGCCTGCGAAGCCGGCGAATTGCGGGTCTTCACCGTCGGCGGCCTGCTCACCACAGCACCGGCAGCCCCCGCCGACGTCCAACCGCACGTCACCATCCCGATCGGGTACAATCCGGTGGCCATTTCACATCAGCGCCAGGGCGATCGCCTCCGGACCACGCAGGGATCCGGAACCGGATCGTGGGACTCCATCAACTACGTATTCCTCATCGCCTGTCGTGGCGACAAGGAGATCGACTGGGTCGAGATCACCCCCACCGGGGGTGAGTGCTATCGGCGTTTCCGCGACAGCCGGTTCAGCGATCCGGTGCACGTGCAGCAGATGCGGACCAACAGCACCAATGAAGGCTATGTCTTCACAGTCTGCGATTTCGAAGGCAGGAAGGTCATCAATTACCGGCTGGGCGACGTGCACGTCGAACGCAAGGACATCCCGGTTCCAGGTGGTGGCGAGATCGAATGCACCGGATTCATGGAATTTCCAGGATTCCCATTCATGGTATCGTCGGACAACGTTCCGTGACAAATCCCCGCATCAGGAGGCGATGACCGCAACCTCCACCAGACCCCTGCAACGCGGCGACAGCCTCGACTGCGCGCCGTCGAGGTCCCGACCTGACCATCTCGACGATCCTCACCAGACGCAGATGCAGTGCAGTTCAGCGCAGAACAGCTGGGGCAGAGAGTGCGCATGCCCCCTCCGTATCCTTGGCCGTGCGCACCGATTTCCATGGCGGCGAAGCAAACGACGCCCCGGTCCAAGTCGAACCGCCGCAAGCCGTAGTGATCCTGCTCCACAAGGAGGGAAGCACAGTCGCCGTCCAAACGCCAGCTGCCGGATCCGTGATCGAATCGGGCGGAAGACCAGCGGGCAAGGACGGTCCGACCGCACCGACCGACACGTAGATAGCCCGATCATAGCCATACATCTTCAGCGATTCCGCGACACGCCAGCCGTCCTGCGCAAACGTGGCAATTGGACTGTACGCGTCATAGATAATCGCGGTCCTGGGCGGAGGCTGGAATAGTCCGAATGCAACAACCAGAGGCCGGCCCCAAGCATCATTCCATCGCCGGTCCGCACCACGATCCGTGCGGTAGGACGCAGCCGCATCGGCCACATCATTGAATGCCCCCATGGCCGACATCAGCTCGAACGAACGGAGTGGCGACAGGTCGGACAGCGTCGCCGTCTGGAAACCGGCAGCATCGATCGCTTGCGACTCGGAAACAGTGCCCGCAGGCAGCATCGACGAGGATCTGGCCTGGATGCGATCCGTCTCGTTCCATGGGAACCCGAAATACCAGGGCTGATCGTACTGCGACTGGGTCAACCATTCCGCAGGTTTCGCCGCCATCGGGGTGTCCAGAAACGGATTGTTGCGCGAGGGATTGCTGTTGACCAGATCGATCTGCGCTTGTGACTTCCGGATGAACAGCGTCACGCCTCCGAGACCGCCCTGGCGCTGGAGGGTTAGCGCAGTCTTTTCAAGCGCCGCGGCAGCAGTCAACAGATCCTGCATGCGCGCTGTCGTCACCGCCCAGCGAGCCTGCTCACGGAAAAATCCGATCAACGGGATCATCAGCAGGGCTAGGACCGCGATGATCGACATGACCAGCACGAGTTCGATGAGCGAGAATCCGGCATTTCGCATGGAATGACACCGGTGGATGATCATGGCGAGCTGCGCCAGGCGATGAGCACGTCTGCCACCCTGCTGCCTTCGATACCGCCGAAGCAGCGCCTGTGCGGAGGCATTGCTGCCAAGGATCGCCAATATGCAAAAGCAGCCGATCGATCCCCACGGCGATCCGCCGCCATGGCGTCAGCGAGCGCGAGCCACGCCTGGGCTTCGACCCGGGCGGGCTGGGCCATGAAGGCCCCCTCGTCGACCAACCCGCATACGCGCTGCGCGAAGTACCAGAACCGCTGTCCATAGCGGTCGCGATACCGGTAGGACACCTTGGCGACCGCATCGTCCAATGCCTCCGGATGACCATCCAGGGCCTGCAGATACGCAGGAACCACCAGGTGGTGGAACCAGACCAGTGGATCCTCCTGCCTCGCCTTCGAATTTGACAGCATGACGAGCAGCTTGCTCTGCTCATCCGCCGCCCGCCCCTCGATACGTCCTCGCAGCAACGCCTCCGCTCCGAGCCGGGCATCGCACCATCCATCCCTGCCCGCATCGAAGGCAGAGCGCACGAGGGCATCGAGACGCTCTGTCCCGATCCGCAGTTCGGGACCGGAGGACCCGGACATCCATCGCCGGGCCAGGGTGACGAGCCGCTCCGGGCCGACACTGGCAGCCGCTTCCGCGAATCGCCCGGCATATAGCAGCGGCAAGGGATCCCCGGGTGATGCTGCGGCGGCCGCATCAAAACGCCCCAGAAGGCACGATGCCAGCACGTGGCCTACCGGACGCGAGGCCAGCAGCTCGAACTGCCCGCGTTCCAGGGCCAGACGCACGTTTACGCTTGGGATGTCGGAACCGTCACGCTCCGCACGATCCAGGTCACCCAGAGCAAACAGGCT
The DNA here is from genome assembly GCA_017302815.1 of Planctomycetota bacterium. Taxonomy (GTDB): domain Bacteria; phylum Planctomycetota; class UBA11346; order UBA11346; family UBA11346; genus UBA11346. Next base: position 71,292 of record JAFLCQ010000001.1, on the reverse strand, counting down.
GTCGAGATAGATAGCACGATACTTCGAATAGCGCGCCACGACACGTTCATGTCGATTGCGCCATCCCAGATAGCGGGCGGCGCTGATTCCGGTGATGTCATCATTCGCCAGAAGTCGTTCGCGTAGCTGGACATAGTCGTCGAAACGTTGATCCCAGGTGACGCGCCCAAGAATCGCCGCCAACCGCACCGCGACCTGGCCTCGCAGATCTGGAATGCGGACATACACATCTTCAAGGATCGCCAGGGCTGCGTCATGGGCTCCGGCTGCAATCAGGGCATCCAGTTGCTGAAGCCTGCTGCGGCCGGCAAGCACCGGATCCCGCAATCCGCTCCATGTCGCGACCGATGCCTCCCGCTCACCAGCCGCCAGCTGCGCCAGACCTAGGCGGTAACGCGCCGATTCGACAAGCTGGGGCTGCCTACCGGACTGGATGACCCCCATATATGAGTCGGCCGCCGCGGAGGCCGCGCCGACGCCCAGGAATGCATCCCCGACCTGCAATGGATCCGCCATCGGTTCACCCGACCAAACACGTACATCACGCACCTGCTTGCCTGGGTGATAGAGATACAAGGCGAAGGTACCTGGACGCAATGCGACATCGAACTCGTGCCGGCCGATCAGACGACCGTCCCGCCACATCGCAACGCTACGGGACTCGATCTCAACGCGAATCCGATACCTGCGTCCGATATCCAGACGCTCGTGCTGATACGCAACGCTGGCAAGGATCCCGTCGGCCGACTGCTGGATGCAGGAATAGGTGTTGTCATAGGCGCCATTCTGGAACAGGTAGAACCGCCCCTTGTCGGGCAGTTTCGCCGCATGCGGAAAGGTCCAGAGCGGATCCAGCAGACTGCCCTCCCCCCAGACGACGGACAGGTCGCCGGGATCGCTGCCAGCAGGAATTTCGCCGACGAATTCCATCGTTGCAGGCGGAGCGATCAGTCGGTCGAGGACGAGGATCGCCGATTCCGTCCGGTTCACCAGGGCGCCATCCGTGACGGTGAACTGGTCCGGATCACCTCGCGGCTTCCAACGTCCTCTCCACGATTCATCGGTGAACGATTCCTGCAGAATAGGCGCAGGACGATGTTCCACTGGCCGGGATGCGGTCAGTGGTCGCACCACCACGATGACGGAGACTATTGCCGCCGCCAGCAGCGATATGGCGAAGATCCATCCGGCGATCCATGCCGTCCGCCGCCGATACGTGGACAAGGCGCCTTCGGAATCAAAGCGGTATCCGACCGGCGCCAAGGCTCGGATTGCAGTTGTGAGCCGGTGGGCATCGCGGAACCGGATGGAATGCTGCGGCGAAAGGCCACGCAGCAGCAGATCCCGAACGGCCGGCGGGAGCTTGTCCGATGGCCTGAGATCGCCCTCCGCCGGGGGCTCGAGATGCAATGCGTACCACATGCAGGCGCACAGCGCATACAGATCGTCTTCCGGTCCGAGACGGCCACCCGCAGAAACGCCGGTCCATGGCTTGGATGTCGCACAGGTCTGCCGATTCGAGGACCAGTCTGTGATGACGACCTCGCCGAAACGGCCCACCAGCAGCTTATCGGGATCGAGATTGCCGTGCAGCACCAAGCGGTCGTGGGCGCGGGCGATCTGGACAGCCGCCTTGTGGAACACCTCTATCAGAACGACCAGGGGCATGGCATGCCGGCGCCCCACCTGCCGCGCATCCTCGACCAGCGCGGTAAGGCTCAGACCCTCCATGCACCGAGACCCGCCATTCCCGGCAGATATGTCCGTAGAGCCGAGGCGGCCCTCCCCGACGGCACGACGCCACACCGCAGTCTCCATCCCCATGGCGCGATGGAGAGCCGAATCCTCGCCTACGCTGGATGGCGATGGCTCATTGCCGCTTTGACTATCCATGGTCGACATCCCCGTTCCACGAGCCTGACCTGCGACGACTCAGTTCGGTGCCCATATCAGCGCTTCCCATCGAGGCTGATGTTGTCGAGTCGTCCATCGCGATCCGGAGCAACCGGACCACCGGCAAGACCGTTGGCGAGACTGGTAGCAAAGATGCTGGCCCCATTCGCATCGCGCAAGCCGGGGACCAGGGCGAAGCAGCGGTCACGTCCTGCCGAGATGACGATCGGTGTGCCATCAGACTTGCGCACATACAGCAGTTCCGTCCCCCAGGCGTCGTACAGCGCCAGCCCGCGCAGGCGGTAGCGCACCCATGACCCACTCCCATCGAGCGAGGCGCGTATTCGCCCGGGTTCCCACGTCGCGGTGCCGACGCCATCCGACCAGACCCTTGGCACACTCGCCTGATAGGGCCGCTGGACCACGACCGGGCTGGGGCCAGGGTCCCGGCCAAGCAGCCAACGCTGCTTCAATTCCGGAACCCACTCCGCGCAAGCCGGAACGCCAGGACCGGGCACAACGAGACGCGATGGATCATCATCGGCTGGCGCCGTGGCCCCTCCAAGGTCACGCAGTTCCTGCAACACGGCCTGGCTCAGGTACAGAGATAATGCCACCGCCTGATCAGCTGGTCCAAGCGGACTGCTACACATGGTTGCAATGCCGAATCCGCTGCCCGTCAAGGCCGGATCCGGAATCTTGTCGACCGTACGCGCTATCCCCTCGACCAGATATTCACTGCGCGGGAACGCCGGGTTGCCCAGTCGGAGATCGGGGTAATGCGGTGGATCGATCGAGACATGCGCGGCGCACCTGGGACTGCCCGCGAAGGCCCATCGATCGTAGGGGCGGTAGCCATTCGCTCCCGCCTGGATGACACCGCTGCCCGGCGCCAACGACAGATCCAGACGCCGCGTGATGTTCGCCTGGGCCTCACCCAGGATGCCCATGTGGGATCGCTCGACACCATAGAATGCCGGGATGTCCGGTTCATTGAAGAGGTCATTCGGGCCCAAGAGGCGCTGCGGAGCCGTGGGGTCCGTGACGACGTCCAGCCTCGCCTCGTCGACCCCGCACAATGCCTCGCCGGTAGGAAGCAGGTCGGTCCAGACGCCGGATCGCAGGCCCCGGAAATCGAGACGAGGAGCCTTGGAGCCAGCGAACGGGTGCTCAACCGGGGACGGGACCGAGCCGTGCTCGGTACCCCACAGGGAGAGCCCCTGCTGGATGATCGCCAGGATGGCCCTCGTCCGACTGGCGCGCTGGGACTCCATCAGCGGACCGCGGACGGCGAGAATCATGCCGGCGAGGACGAGGATTACCGCGATCACCAGGAGCAGCTCGACCAGGGTGAACCCAGCCCTGCATGCCATCCGAGGATCAGCGCAAGGTCTGCACATGGCTCGCTCCCACGCTGTAGATCGCTATCGCCGCAGCCATCTGTGCAGCATTGTTACGGACAACCAGCATCGGAGAAGTGCCGACATCGACCGGCTTCGCCCATGTCGACAAGGCAGAAACGATCGCACCACGACGAGGATGGCATATCCATCCCCAGCTGCCGGAGATAGGCTGGTCAGCCAGCGGAGTTGCCGCTGGAGGCCGGTGGAACAGGAGATCGCCTCCGATGCGTGCCATGCGTACCGGGATGGGCTGGCCGTTGGCATCCAGTTCATTGGGAGTGGCCAGATACTCCGCATATGTCCGCCAAGACTGCTCTTTGCGAAGCAGCACTTCTTCGGGCAACGGCGGATTGCTGATGCCATAGGTTAGTGCCACATACGGTTGCTGCCCGGCGGACTGGACGATGACGACCCCGAAACGTGCTGGCGCCTGGTTGATCTGCGGCATCCATTGCTGTTGCGCCATGGTCCGGGCTGCGGCGGCAGTCGCGACCACGGATGCAGTGGCTCTATCCAGACCTGCGCGGCCCAGTGCAGCCACGACACGTGGTGCGGCGATCGCAGCAAGCAGGGTGACGATCGACAGGACGACGACCAGCTCGACGAGGGTGAACCCGCACGTACGTGCAGACATTCCGCTCATCGCGCACCATCATCGCGGATGTCATCGGATGACCCATCTATCCCGTCAGGACCTGCAGACCACACTTCATACCCGCCCGGACCGCCATTCATGCCCGAATAGCGCACGCGCAGCGGGCGCTTCCACGCGTCGATCGGCTGGCCGTTCGCCGCACGCCGGGATTCAGGCAGGTTCGGCATCGCCATCTCGGCGAAGCCACGGTAGCCTGAGGCAATCAGGCCGCTCCAAAAGGGGCCGTCATGGGATGCATCAGCTGCTGCCGCAGGGATTCCATCAATGAGGCCGTCCCCTGGTCGATCGCCAGGTTCCTGCTGGTTCAGATCCCACAGCCAGGGGTAGGACGCGTGGCGCAGCGATGGATTTACACCGGATGTATCGGCTATGCGCACCTCCCAGGACCGCACGGGATACGCGGCCATGGCCGCAACCACGGCCTGAACCAGGCTGCGCGTCGTCTGCACGTCCTTCCGATTCAGGATCATAATGCCTGTCGGGATCAGGATGCCGATGAGGATCCCGATGATCGCCATGGCGGTCAGGAGCTCGACCACCGTGAATCCACGCTTCACCATAATGCCGGCTCCGCGAACAGGCGACGGATCTGCGACAGGGTGCCCAGCTGGTTGACCCCCTGATGCGGTGATGAACTTCTACTCTTGAATGACAGAGAGTTGTGCAGCGGCATGTCACGCGAAAGCACATCTGGGTACGTAACGCCTGATGGAAGACCATGTGGAATCAATTCGTACCCCAGATGCGGTGGCGCCAATATTTGAAAGACGTCGGAGTTCGTGTGGTCCTTGCCAAGATCGGATATGACCGACTGAGCCGCATACTGCCCCGTTCCACGGCCGCCAACCGATGAGGACCACTGGATCTCATACCACAATGGCCGGTCCGACGCAGAGGCGCTGCGGAACAAGGCCGGATCATTGTAGAATATAGCTTGTGCGCCTGATTCGACCACTTCCTGCCACGTGCGAAACCCGCGCGAGGCTCCGCTGCCAGCCGAGACGACGAAGACATCGACGCCTATCCGCAATACCCGAAACCATCCGAGCTGCGTCCCAGCCAAGCCTTGCAGGCTGCCTGGATCCGTGTTCACAACGCGCCCGCCAGCAGCAAATGCAGTCGAGACTTCGGCATATCCACCAGGGATGCCACTGGCCGCATCATCCCATCGCCAAGGTCCCGCCGGCTCTGGATTGGGAAACGCAGCCGGCTGCGGACTGAGCGCATTGTAGCGGACGCCGATGCTCCAGGTGGATGGGTAACCGGACGCATCCGGTTCGGCGAGGCTGTACGAGCGCCGCGGCACCGGATTATAGGCGTACTGTCCCTTGGTGGCATACGGAGGCAGAGTCGGCAGAAACATCGGACAACGGGCGATGCCACCGATAGCCGGCCAGCGCAAGAGCGGTGCCGCAGCCGGATCGACCGCCCAGCTTCCATCGTGACGCTTGGGCAGTTGTCGGCCATCCCTTCCGCGTGGACCAGGCAGGGCAGCCGGATCACTGTCATCGCGGATGTCGCACCAGCCGTACGCCTCTTCGCCCCAACCGATCCGCCCGGTTTCGAGGACATAGGCACAGGCAGCCGCGATCAGCGTCCTGGTCTGCGCCTCACCGACGAGGACCCTTGCCGCCTCAACATCAGAACGGATGCGCGCCACGAACGCCGTGGTCATGGCGAGCAGCAGCATCGCGATCCCGACGACTATGATGAGCACCGCTCCCCGATCCGACCTGACACAACTCATGGCAGCACATCCAATCCGCGTTCAATCCGAGCACCACGCAATGTTGTGCTCACGGCACTGACGGTCGTGGCAAGCATCTCGCCAGTCATCGGATCCTGCAATCTGATGACCGCCAGATTGTGGTGCACACCACGGCGGATGAGCCTGTAGGAAGCGACCTCGAGCTGCGGCCAGTCAACTGGTCCCACAGGGGCCGACGACGCCATCGAAGACGGGGCATCAGCGGGCAGGATCCGGACCGGCGCAACGTCGGCGGTGAAGAACCGATACAATGCATTCTTGTTCGTTAATGTCGAATTGCGATTCGACGCATAGTACACCTTACGATTATAGAGCTGCGTTACCGGCGTCGCCCCAGATCCGAGATCATTACTCACAATGACAACAGACTGTTCACGCCCTAGACTGCCAGTCATCGGGTACTCGGAAGGGACAAGATTGGTATATCCAGTCGTATCTGATATGAGTTCGAAGGGATACAGCCAACTCGGCTCCCAGATCGCAACTGCATTGACAGTCCGGCTGGACATATCTGCCAGGCCGATGGGAACGCCTGGAGGCATATAGTCGATCATGCCATACATTCCCAATTGCTCGAAGAGATAATACGGCCAGCGATGCAGGAATGCGCGATCCGCAACCGGATCTCCTCGGCTTCCGAACTGCACCCATTGCGGCAACTGCGGCGCCAATGCCCCGCCAGGGACACGCTCACGCGCGGCGGTGACGAACCTGTATCCATACCACCATTTGGGATCGCTGGCGCGGAACGCGCCCACGGGATAGGATGGCTTGAGCCAGTTGAATGGCCGACCGTCGTTTACCGGAGCCGCAACGAACAACCTCGGGCGCTTGGTCGGATTGGTCGGATCGGCGGGATCATTCAACGTATCCCAACCATCAAGATCGTCGAGCGCGTACGAGATGCCCGCAATCAGCAGTTGGTTCTGGGTCGCAATCCGGTTGGACCTGATGATGGCCTTGCTGGTTGCCCGGAACAACGCAACGGTCACCAGGATCAGCATCAGGCCGACACTGAGAGCCAGCATCATCTCGAGGAGAGTGAATCCCGCCCACGGGTCTGACATTGGTATACCGGAGCGGCGATTGGGCATGTTCATTGGCGAAGGCCCGAGATGACTCGACCATCGTAATACAGGAACCGAGCGACCAGGGTCGCACTGAGGCGGGTGGTGACCCGCAACGGACCAATGTCGGGTTTGTAGCCCTTTTGTTCCATCACATCCTTGGTGTAGTCTTCTTGGAAAGCACGTCCGTTCCCATTCCGGTCGATAACGCCGATTCTGGTGGTGGCGCCCTCGGAGAACGAGCCCGCATTGTCGAATTCACCGACGGACGATGCCGCATAGCTGCTGTCAACCGCATGCAGCCGGGTTTCAACGATGTCTGGAGCGTATTGCTGAGAGCGCGGGCTGCGCGAGTCGGAATGCGACGAGTAGCTCCGGGCATCGAAGACCGCCTCATAGGCGGTCTCGAAATCCTCATACTGCTGCCAGTCGACCGACCAGAACACGACCTCCCTGGCCCGTTCGGCGGCATTGAACGGCGCAAGCAGGTTGAACCGGTTGTGATCACCCCAGCTGTAGCGCAGGTTAGCCGTGTTGTCCCAGTCGGCACCGATCTTCATACTGCCAGCCTGGCGTTGGTCCTCGATCTCACCCGGACTTCCCGGCGGCAGCACGTGCTGGGAGATGCGCCGATCTCGGTTCCAGCCATCCAGCGCCCAGGACGGCCCCCAGTTCACCGGCTGGCGTGGCGCGATGATCTTCCACGTGCGGTCGACATCCTCGGCCGCAGCACCGCTGGGAACACCTATGGTGTAGGGAACGCCACGGCGCCAAGCCGGACGATCCCGCTCTATCCGCCAGCGCTCGATCATGCTCTGCGTCCCGCCACCGGCTACGCTGCGATCAAACAGGCTCAGCAGGGCGGGCAACCCTGATAGATCGGCGTCACCGCTATTCGGTCGCACGGTGGTGTCGTCGACATACGGCAGACGATCGCGCGTGGTCTGATCCGGGCGATGGTAGCCCTTCGGCAGCACGTCGGATTGCAGCAGCGGGAAGTCCCAGGCTGTGGCCCGGTTGGCAGGTCGCGGGGCCCCCCAGTCATACGGATCGGCGCTGGCATAGCGCGCAACCCAGCGCCGGCAGCGGTCATTGAGCGCAAGCGCATAGGCCTGCAATCTGGCGACCTCGGCTGCCGCCGAACCTGGATCCGGCCACTTCACCTTGATGTCGGTCGCCGACACCTCGCCAGTTGCCGGAGCGGTGGCCGCTCCGACGAAGGAAACAGTCGGCGGCTGCGCCGGATCATAGCCGTACCCCTGATTCAGGATGCGTACGGCAGATATCCCTTTGGTGCCTGGATCAAGCTGGGCCACGGCAACGCAGCCATGGCCAGGGCCGCCCGACAGGACAACCCGCGGCGGGTCGGAGTAGCCAGAGCCGGGAACGAGGACGGTAATGCTGCGGATGCCGCCACCCTGGTCCCAGTTGGCATCGCCGACCGGATTGGCGGGAGCGGCGACCCGGGTGGCGGTATGAGCAGCCCACGCGAGGTAGGACAGGGCTTGGATCTTGAATGGCGGTGGAAACACCTGCTCATTGCTGTCCTGCCACCCTCCCACCGGCACGGGAATGGCTTGGGGAGGATGAGGGAGCGGCCAGCGGACGCCAAGCACGGGATCGACCGGATCGACCACGTCCTCATAGGTCATCTGCGATGCCCCCGCCGGTCCCTCGATCATCGTCAAGCGCACCAGCTGCTGCGCGAGAAACAGGAGTTGATGTAGCCTGCCGCCGGAGCCGGTGGACGCATTCTCCGACACAGGATTGTCGTAGTTGGGGATGGCGAGATCGATGCGCTGGTAGAACGGCTCGGACGGTACGCTTGGACAAGCTCCGACCCACGGCGCATAGCCCGGTTTCGCTACAGTTCCGGTCCAGTTGGTCCACGTGCCAGGAGTCCTCTGGATCTGGGTCAGCCAGTATCCGGCATGCCCGAAGCGATTCACCGGATCCCGCCAGTCATCATACGAGCTGCTTTTACCATGAATGTAGCCAAGGCGATCCTTGGGGGGGATTCGGAGCATCAGAGTATTCTTGTAATTCACCGTCAAAGGCGATGAATCCTGCGGCAGCATCACCAGTTTGGTATGCGGCGCATCGACCCAGGTCCTGTCGTCCAGGGTTGCATCGATGCCCGGAGTCCGGAAGTGATAGCAGTAATCATAGAGCTGATTGAATGCGGCTTCGCAATCAAGGCGGTCCGATGACCGCCAGGTGACCCCGGGGTACCTGATCGTCCATTTCGGTTGGCTGATCTCGCTGTCGGCATCCGCCGCACCGTAGTCGACCAGGGCCATCGACAGCGGCGTCGTGACCGCCTCGACGGAGGCCCCGATCCCGCCATCGACCGGAACGAGCGTCACGGTCGGTGCCACGGTATAGCCGTACCCCGGATCGGTGACTTCGACGGCGCTGAGCCGACCCAGGTTTACTATGGCACGGGCCGTGGCCCTGCGCCCACTTACCGGCGCCTCGATGACAACCTTGGGCGGCTGGGCGAAGCTGCTGCCGCCCGCCAGGACCTTGACGCGACCGACTCCGGTGACGGTCGATGACAGCTGCGTTGGGCTGAGATGGTCGATGTTCCAGGCCCACGTGCGACGGTGGTGGGGCTGGGGGGGACCCGGGTACGACTCGTGGGTGGGCCAATCCAAGGCCGGATGGTTGCGCAGCCCGTTCTGCTGCGGCTTGCCCCGCACCGCGAATACCAGCTTGCGCGTCTCGCTGTCGAGCTGGTTGTCGCCAGTCGCGGAGGTTGTGCCTTCATGCTCGCCACCATGACGTCCAGCGATCCCGCTGCCCGGGCGGAAATAATAGAGCTGTCCCCCGTCGGCGAGCACCCTGCGGATCTCGTCGTTCTCGCTGTCGAGCCTGGCCACGATGGACGGCGGTACGACGCCGACGTTGCCCCAGCCGGCGTAGTGGCCTTCCTTGCCGCCGTACGGAGGCGTGACCTGGAGGAACAGGCGTCGTTCGAGATCGTGCTCGACCTCGGTGCCCAGAGCCGCCATCTCGGCGCGTTCGAGGCAGAGGTCGGCGAAGCGGTTGTCGGCATGGGCCCAGGCCTGGCTGAGCTGCATCATGCGGCTGGATGCGGCGATCTGCAGCCGGGCCTGCTGCTGGGTGCGCAGGGATGTGGTCACGCTCAGGAAGACGACAACGGCAACGAATAGCAGGATGGCGGCCGACACGGCCACCTCGAACAGGGTGATGCCCGTGATCGGGTTCGCGACGGACGGGCGCACCACCATGGTCAGGATGGTACTGTCAGCATATCTCCTTGCCATGCCCACTGCTGCCGCGTTCCGCATAGGCATCGTCATGCCTTCATGATACGCGGGTGTTCCATCGCGCACCACACGCCCAGCGGAACGCTATTCATGCACGCTGAAGCAAAGCCGGCCGGATCTCGCGGCTCCGGCAGTCCCGCCCGGTGGGTCGGTCCTGACCCGGTCCGCCAGCGGCCAATGATCAGCGAACCTCGCTCTGTCCGAGTTTGCGCACCTGGGCAATCCACAGGTTCACCGGCCGCACGCCGGCGGAGCCGCCCTCGACCCATGGCCCGTTGGCCGATTCGGTCTGATCGGCGTAGCCGCCGAATCCAACCACGTTCAGCAGCGGGAAGTGATCCGTGACCGGAAGCGCCTGGAACGCCCCCCTGCCACGCAATCCCCAGAACGTCGTGCGGGCTCCACTATGCGGTCCACGATTTGCGCTGCCGCTGCTACGATACAACCTGGAGGCGTCACCGACGTCGATGTCCGTGAACAGATTCTCATATGGACCGTTGCGATGATGATCGCAGTTGATCGAGACACCGGAACCCCGGGTGAAGACATTGCCAGAGGCGAATCCCTCGACCGTGAGATCGTGGACATACACCGTATCGACTTTGAAACCGGTGAATAGGCAGTCCTGGGAGACCGTTGCCCACAGGAAATGATGCCCGGTGAACTCCGTGGTCCGACGGTTGGCCCGCGCTGTCACGGCCTCGATGGTGCAGAACCGGCTGCCTCCGACGATCACGCCGTTGTCGGCGTCGGTGACGAGGACATCCTTGACCCAGCAGTTCGAAACGCCATTGAGATGAATGGCGTTGTACCCCTCCTCCAGCAGATGCGGCAGCTTCGGCACGCCAGGGAACTCGAAATGCAGCCCCTCGACGCCGCTGTCCTCAGTGACCGGCGCGTGGGCATGCAACACCGGCAACCATTCCATGCGGACATCGACCCGAAGGGGACGATCGAGCCGGATGCGCCCGCCCTCGACTTCCACGATCTGGGCAGCCCAGTTGACCGGCTTCTTGTGCCTCAGGGTGTCCTCGCCAGGCTCGACGAGGTCGCCATGGATATGCCGCAGCAGCGAATGATCCTCAGGATCCTGCATCACCAGCCTGACCCAATCGCCAGGCTTCACCGCGGCATCAGGCCCGACATCCAGGGTCCTTGCACCACGCAGCGCCGGAGCGATGACATCAGCGACCTTGCGACCGCGCTCGCCACCTGTGAGCACCACGAATCCGCCCGTGAATGAGTATGCGGACTTGGTGCCATCGACGTTGCCCAGCGGCCTGATGGCCGATAGTGGCTTGGGCATCACGAGGGTGGTTCTGTCAGAACCCTCTCCGCGCAGCACGACCCGACTGCGATCGATGGTCAACACATCCGTGATCATGTAGCGACCAGCCGGGACGAGTACCGCACCAAGCTCGCCGACCGATGCGATGGCCGCCTTGAATGCCTGGGTGTCGTCGGTCGTCCCATCGCCGATGGCGCCATGCCGACGCACATCCGTGACCACCGGATATTCCGGGAGCGGCAACCGGCCCGATCGATAGCCGGACCATGCGAATCCCGGCAGCCGTGAGGAGGCGGACCAGCCTTCGCCCTCCGCACCCCACAACCGGGAGGTCGGCGACTCGCCGGCCACGGCAGCGCCGATGCAGGAGGCGGTCAGCAGGATTGTGGCGACTGGCGACATGGGGACCTCGGATGGGATGGCATAGCGGAGGGAACGATGGCTATTCAACGCACGTTCCCGGCCTTGTCCCGTTGTGGCGTGTTCGAGGCTTCACCACGACACGAAAGCAGCGAGTCCGATGAGTCCAAACCGATCCCATGCGATAGGGTCCGTATGATCAGGACCGAGACCACCCGACCACCGCTCCGTTTCCGTTCCCCAAAACCGGTCCACGATGGCTATTCGCATGACCACCGGCACGCCACATCCGCATTCCGGAGAACCGAAATACGCACTCGGCAAGCGACGGCAGATCGAGGATGAGCTGCGGTCGCTGATCCGTGACGGAACCTGGAAGCCAGGCACCCGCATCCCGACCCGGGTCGAATTGGAAAAGCGATTCCAGGCGAGCTCTGCGACCGTGCAGTGGGCGCTGGACGAACTGGTCAAGGCGGGTTTCGTCGAATCCCGCGCCAGGCATGGAACCTTCGTCGTCGAACTACTTCCGCATCTATATCGCTACGGCCTCGTCTTCCCCTACCAACCGGATCACAGCGAGTGGACGGGGCTCAGCAGCTGCCTGGCCAGGGAGGCGGCCCAGGTGACCAAGGGGATACCGCAGCGGTTCGCGATCTACACCGATGTCCGTCAGGACGTGTCAACACCTGACCACCAGCGACTCATCCATGACCTTTCCACCGACCAGCTCGCCGGGGTGCTGTTCACGGTGACTCCATGGCAGATCACGTTCTCGCCGTCGACCGTATTCACCCACCGGTTTCCATGGGCATTCATCGGCGACCCCGACCAAATCAATGGCGGCAGCAACATCGTCCTCGACCCGCAATTGATGGAGCGCGCCATCGAGCACCTCGCCGCAGCCGGGGCCAAGCGTCTCGCAGTCATATCGAATCCCGTGGACGGTCGGGCTCACGACCGCTACGCCCCGATGATCGCCAAGGCCGGCATGACCACACGGCGAGGATGGTGGTTCGGGTTGCCGGCATCGCGGAACGTGGGCGAGGTCGCCTCCCAGATCGCCCTGAGCCTGTTCGACGCCCCATCCGAGGTGCGCCCCGACGGCCTGATCATCGGCGACGACAACCATCTGCAGCAAGTCGCAGCCGGGCTGCGCAAAGCCGGCATCACGGAGGCCGAGCTTCCTGTCATCGTCGCCCACGCCAACCTCCCGGACCCCACACCCCCTCCCATCCCTTGCCGCCGGCTCGGATTCGATGCCCGTCGCATCCTCCGGCAGGCGCTGCGGCTCCTGGACAGGGTCCGGGATGGAGGCGATCCGTCGTCAACCGTGATCCCGGTCCAATTCGAGGATGAGATCCCCCGTCCCCTGTTGGCCTGACCCGACGATGAAGCAAAGACGTCAGGACGAGCAGCAGACCCGCAAGCGCACCAGCACCGCAGCCGCCACCGCCACCAGCACCGGCTCCGCCACCTCCGTCCCCTGATGACGATCCGCCTCCGGAGACGTCATCGTCGATGATCGTCCCGGTGCCGCTGGCGTCGTCCAGAGTCGCTCCATGCGGAGCCGAAAGGATGACCTGGAAGGTCTCATCTCCCTCGACCTCACGATCGCCGGAGACAACCACCGCGACCTCGCCCACGGCCTCGCCGGCCGGGATGGTCAGGGTGCCTCCAGCCACGATGAAGTCGACCCCGGCTGTCGCACTGAGCGCGGTGGCCACCCAATCGCAGCTCGCCGGACGGTCTGATGCTCCGCTGACCGCCACGGCAAAGACGCATGTCGTCGAACCGTCATCCCCCTCCACCACCGCGGCATCAGCGATCGCGAGGATCGGCGGCGGGTCGTCATCGCTGACCGTCGCAACCACCCGCTGCACGGACGATTCGACTGCATTCAGCGTCGAACCGATGTCGACGATGATGGTTTCGTCCTCTTCGTCGACGACATCATCGATGGCGGCAAGCGTGATCGAGGCGCTGATCGATCCGGCAGGAATGAGGACCGACACCCCGCTACGTGACCAGTCTTCCGACAACGCGGCGCTGCCAGTGAATTCCAGCCCGATCCTGGCATCTCGCACCGCGACCGACGATAGGGTCGCGGTGACCACGGAGACGCCGTCAGACTCCGCCATGACGGCGCCGGCAATCGACAGCGTAACCACGGGTTGATCATCATCGACGATCAGCACCGAGGCGTCGGGGCTGGTCGACCGAGCGTTGGTCGCCGAAGTCACGATCAATAGGATTTCCTCGTCGTTCTCGACCAGGGTGTCCTGGATGGCCGTGACGATCACGCTGACCGATGCTGTTCCGGCCGGAATGATCAGCGTGGTCGACGAGCTCGCATAATCCGTGTTCCTGATCGCACCTCCGGTCGTCGGCCAGAACGCAGCGGAGATCGACACATCACGGCTGGATGCAGCGGACAACGATATGGTGAACGTCGCGAATCCACCCGCCTCGTCGATCGACGTCTGATCGCAGGCGATCGACACGGTCGGCAGAGCATCGTCGTCGACTATGCAGACAGTGGAGACGGGCGCCGGAATCGACCCACCCATCGGATCCGACAGCACGACCGTGAACCGTTCATTCGGCTCGTCCGTGGTATCCGCGCTGAGCGGCACCGTGATGGTCCGGGATCCGGCATCTGCGGCATCCCAGGACAGGACTCCGCCGACGTGGGTGAAATCCGCAGCGGTCGCACTGCCGAAAATGGTTGAATAGACGACGCTCGCGGCGGCGGCAACCGAGCCTGTGCGCTCGACAACCACAGTGGCGCTGCCGCCATCCTCGCTGAATGCCGCAGATCCGTAGCGGAAGGAGATGGTGGCCGCTGGCACATCGAAGCCGAACTCGGCATGCGCGCCCTGGCTGCAATTCAGGAAGGTGCCACCTGGAGTCGTGGTCAGTGCCACGGCCCTGACCTGATAGGCCGCACGCGATGGCGGCGTGGGGTCGGTCCAGGAGGTCGCCGTGATCGGACTGGCTGTCAGCCTCTCGAATGGCCCGTCTGCAGAGTTGGCACGGTAGACGTGATAGCCGGCGAATCCGTCTATCGCGGCGTCCGCGGACGCTGTCCAAACCAGATTGCCGTCCTCTGCGCTCAGGTCGCCGGGTGGGGCGAGGATGTACATGCGCAGGGTCGGATCGCCGAGCAGGTTGCTATGGATGCCTGCCGATTGGCCGAGGTAATACGGCAGGCGCCCCTGGCTGAGGACGATGCTGTCCGCGATCGGCTCGCCGAGGGACATGCGGTGGAAAAGCCATTGCGGTCTGCCGCCCCAGACGCAGGTCAATGCTGATCCCGGACTGGCCAGCGACGCGCGCATCAGGTTGTTGCTCTGGTCATAATCTCCGAACCAGCTGCCGAAAAGCATGGTGAACACGGCGCGCGGGCTGTTCGCGACATAATTCGCCGTCGTACCGACACCGGACGCTGACGTGTTGGTTCCGCCGCCGCTGCCATAGCTCCACAGCGAGTACGTCGCATCCCCCATGATGTCGCCGGCGACGACATGCCCCGACCCGACCACTGATGCGAGTAGCCATCCGCTCCTGGCCTCCGGCTCCGGCTCGCCGAAATTGTCGTCGATGACGCAGCGGCGGGCATAGCTCCTCGCGCGATGGCGAAAAGCGTGGTTCTTGTCGAGATAGCGGCGAAGGAGATCTGTCTCGGTCAGCCCGGTGAAGGCGGGCATGGCGGAGAAGTCCACCCGACCGACCGCCACGGCGATGGAATCCGTCTCAAGCCAGGTCGGATCGAGACGCCCGTCGCCAGGACGATTGCTCTGTCGCGATGACGAGCCGGCAGCGTCGACGGCATGGTCGGTCCACTCCTGGCCGGCGGCGCCATAGTAGACGTCGGCTGGCCAGGCTCCGAGATGGTTGGTGTGGCCATCGGGAGCGGTCAGGCCGGCATATGGGACGGGTACCCTGCCCAGGAGCAGGACCGCGCGCAAAGGTCGTCCGGCAGCCTGATGGGCAGCATCCACCGCCTGCTTCACCGCGGCCACCTCCAGCGCCGTGCCCGCCGTAGCGGTGGTCGACTGGCGCCTCACCGGCACGGTGTCGACGCTCCAGCCGTCACCGACCAGATCCCTCCGTAGTCGGCTGATCTCGGATGCGAGCGCGGATTGCAGGGTCTGGTCGACGACCAACAGCACCCGACCGCGATCCTCGACCAGCGGGATCTCGATACCGGCGAGGACGAAGCCTACCGCGTTGACTCCGTTCTGGGTGGCGGCGATATGGTACTCATAGCGCTGCCCGACAACCACACCTGCATCGACGTAGCTGGTCGCGGACCCGGGCAGGTTGGCAAGCAACGGGCCCCAGCTGCTGGAGTCAGGCGCCTTGCGGAACAGGATGATGCTCCCGGCTCCGGCGATCGTCGGCCAGGCCAGGGTGATCCTGGGGGGGTCAACCTGGACGGTGGCGGTGATGGCGATCGCGTGATCCCTGGGCACGGCCGCTCCGGCGGACGCGACCACGAGCATGAGGAAGGCGATGGCGCCGAAGGCGAACGCACGCGTAGTTCCGGACATCCTCTGGCCCTCCGGGAAGGCGCCACTATCGCGCCTACAGCCCTTCCGCCTCGACGGATCCGGACTTCACTCGCATCCTCGCTGCAACGAACTGGGCATCGTTGCCCCAATCGGTGGGATGTCCGCCCTCATTCGGCGAAAGAGATCGCTCCCCAGCGCTTCGGCGACATCATCAGCTCGAACACCTCATCGTTCACCAGGCCGGTTTCCCGGTTGCTCCAGTGCGAGCGCAGGGCGGTATCGGATCCCGACGCATCGCCATGCGTGACCCCGAAATCTCCGCTGAGGACGAGCCCGGTCCGCGGAACCAGTCCGAGCTCTGCAAGGGGCAGCGCAGCCTCGACCACGTAGAGCCGCTTGGCTGCGTCTACGCGGACTTTGATCTCCGCCCGCGCCAGGGTCACGACGCTGTCCATGACGTACTCCTTGACCACTCCCGAGCTGAAGACCTTGGGCTTCTTGGCTTCAGCGACCTTGCGGTACACGACCGCGACGGCCCTGCCCTGGAACGGTCCTATCGAGATGCGCAGGTCTCCAAGGGCCGGATCGGTCCGCTTGGCATTGGCCTTGGGGTCCGTCGCCAGCTGGAGATCGACGGTGTCGCCCCTGGCGTACATGAATTCCGGCGCGTCGGCGCCGTTGATCCAGGGCGTGGCGTCCATGACCTCCCAGGCGACATGCAGCGTCTCGTCGTCCCAGGCCAGGCCGGCCTTCACCGCCGCATCGTCCTGCTTCTTGAAAGCCACGGTCGTCAGGCCCTTCCAGTCAGCGGCGAAATCGCCGGTCATGCCGGGCTTCCCCCGCTTCGCCGTCAACTTGCGGGGATCAGCCGCCTGAAGCAGATCGGCGCGCAGCTGCCTGGCCTTGTCCTGGTCTGCGGTTGATATCTCGACGGTTCCGCCGGGAAGCGCCTTGATGCGCTCCAATCCGACAACCTCGACATTCCATAGCGCCGTCTTCCCCGCCTGGATGTAGACCTTGCCGTCAGCTCCCTGCCGCAGATGTCCGCCAAAATCCTCGCCACCGAGCCCGGGGGGCGCAGCATCGAGGATGGCCCCCGGCACCGCCTGGTCGGGAAAGCGCTGCTTGAACGGATCGCCCTGGAACAGCTGGGTAACGAAGAATCCGTCCTCATTGAACATGTACCACTCGCCGCAGTTGCCGCTCAGCACCCAGATGGTGCCCAGCGGAGCCGGCAGCCGCGCAGTTCCCACGACGGCGAACGCTCCGCGCAGCAGTCCGGGCTCCGGCGGCGTGGCATAGTGCGAACCATGCACGCCGGCATAGGTGTTTGGATAGGTCCAACGCACCTTCCCGGTCGACGGATCCACGCAGCTCAACAGCTTCGAGACGCTCAGCACGGCGCGTTTCTCGGGGCAGGCGCGACCGGCGGCGCCAGCCTTCCACTTCGCCAGCGAGGCTTCCAGGTCATAGCGGGGCGCATTGCAGGCGGTGAAGCCGCTGACCTCCAGGATGGTGCCCCGCTTGCGCTTTTCGAGGCCGACGCCGATCGACAGATCCTCGTTGACCCAACCCGTCCAGTTGGCGCCCCAGGCATACATCGGTTCGGGGAGGACGGTGACTTCATCGGCCTGCTCGGTCGCATCCCCGTTTGTGTCGGCCCAGAGCCGGGTAGAGGCGTCCTTACCCTCGCCGGCATGGGCCAGCGATGAGCGCAGGATGAACTTGCCATCGCCGAGACGCTCGAAGATGCGGATCTTCTTCGGACGGTTGTAACTGAGCGCAAGATAGGTCCTGCCGCCCGCCTCGGCGTAGATCGCCCCGTCGGCGTAGTCCTCCTCGGCGACACCAAGGCATGCCCCACGCCCCGTCTTCGGGTCGATGCGCCATTCGCAGCCCTCCCCGAACATCACATCAGGATCACGGGGATGGATGGCTCCGCCGCTCGCGCCGTAATGCGTCGAGCCGAAGAAATCGCGCAACAGACGTCCCGTTCCGACATCCCAGACGCTCACCCGCTTCGGTGATCCGGTCGACTCGGCCACCCAGAGGTTCCCGCGTCCGTCGAAGCTGAGGCTGACCGGCTTGCGCATGCCATCCGCCTGCCAGGGCCCGATGGCCTGGCGTCCGCCCTTCCGGCCGATCGTGCCGATCTCGGCGCCCGTGGAGTCGAGGATGACCACCTGCTGGCGTTCGCCGGCGATCCCCACGAAGATGCGACCGCTGGGGTGTCCGGCCGCGCAGGTGATGCCCTTGCCGGTAAGGATCCGGCTCGATGTCCCGGTCTTGGGATCGACGGCCACCAGGGCGGTGCCATCCTCCACCACGACCAGCACCCGGCCATCCTGCATGGCGCGCACCGAGCGCGGCTGCGGAAGGTCGATGAACTTCTCCAGCGCCCCGCTGGCCGCATCGAGCACGGCCAGGAAGTTGCTGCGCATCGGCAGCAGTTCGGGCAGACCCGCTTCGAGGATCGCTCGATTGGCCTGGGTGAGCTCCGTGCCTTTCAGGCCGCCCGCTGCGCCAAGATCCGCGCTCGACAGCAGGCGGTTGAGGGAGCGGACGATGTCATCGCGCAGGTCGGGAGTCTGATAGTTCGGCGAAGCGGCGAATTTCGCGAGGTCCAGATCCGGCTTCCACTTCGAGCCGAGCTGCTTGACCCAATAGGGATTGAGACCGGCCTTTACCACCTTGCCAGGGCCCTGATCAGCCTTGATCTTGCCAATCAGCGCCGGCCAGTCGCTCACATCTTGACGCCGGAAACCCGCCCCGGCACAGGTCAGGTATATCTTGCCATGCCCGGCATCCATGCCTTCGACCCGATCCGGCATGTTGCGCGGCTGCTTGCCCCACAGATCGACGATCTTGCTCTCAGGCAGCGTGCCATCCCGCCACACGACGTAATTCCCGGTCTTGGCGTCAAGACGGTAGAGGACGCTGCCATGATCGACGACGAAAACGACGCCGCGATCGTGGCCTACCAGGCCGGCGCCGCCCATGCCACCGCGGATGTGGCGCCAGCGCACCGCACCGGATTCATCGCAGGCGACCAGCGCCTTCCCGGCCTCGGCCCCACCCCAGCCCAGGAACATGATACCGTCACCCGCCGCCGTCGCCTCGACCGTCCCATGATCACCACCCCAGTTCGTACCAGGACCGGCGTCCCAGGGCACACTGCCTCCGTTGCTGGCGAAGCCGCGCAGGCGTAGTCCGACGCCTGGATTCCAGATCGCCTTCCAACTGTAGCTTCCTGCCGGAACCACGTCGCCCGGCTGATCCAGGAACGGCGTGGTCAGACCATCCCATTGCACCACGTGTTCGCCGGCAGCGCGGAACGCCGATGTCAGCAGCTGGCGAACGACCCGTCCTTCCGCATCAACCAGATTGAGCGATACGCTGCCATCCTCCGGCACGACATAGCGGATGTCCTTGAAACCGACTGGATCTTTGCTCGTGATCAGCCCGGTCCAATCGATCTTCGGCACAGCTCCGTCCATATGCACCGGGAATGTCCGACCGTCGGCGAGGCGTACCGGCTGGGTCTTGCCGTCCGAAGCGGCGAGCAGGCGGCCCTCACCCCAAAGATCAAAGGCGCGGAAGGTGAAAACCCGATCAGGCACGATGTCGGGCCTGAACAGGTCCTTGATCGACACGCGCCCACCGGCCCCGGCCGTGTAGTTCGGCTCCAGCGCCATGCGCACCGAGCTGCCGGCTGTCAGCGGCTTGCCATCGATGGTGAGCAAGGACCAGGGGATCGATATCTCCTGGACATAGTGCTTTCCATCCGCCGCGATGGAGAACTCCTGCTTCGCCCCCTTCTCCTGGGCGTCCCGCAGCCGGCCATCCTTGAAGGTCCGGCCGTAGGCGAGATCGACCATGTCCACGCCATCCCGATCGCGCCAGCACGACCAGTGGGAGACGCGTTCGGCATCCGCCTCCTTGTATCTGGTGATGATGCGGAACTGCAGGCAGTCGCCAGCGAATGGCTGGTCGCCCTTGCTCGAACCCGGATTGTCAAGCGGAGCCGGGTCGTTCCATCGCGCCAGGATGTAGAGATTCTCGGCATCGTACATCGCGTGGAACCAGAGGCCGTAATGCTCCCTCAGGTACTCGGCATCATTGACGGCGAAGATGCCCGCCGTCAGATCCCAATCAGCGAACGCTCCGTCGACCACGATCGGTGCGGTGGCCGGCAGGATGCGCAGGTGGTTGTTCTCGGTCTCGGTCGCATGCCCTGCCACGGACAGAGCGATGGAGGCGAGGGTCAAGCTGCGGACGCGCATGGAACCTCCGGAAACGGTGCTGGGCCAGACCTGTCGAGCACGGCAACAGGGAACGCCGGCGTTCCAATGCGGTGACGGCATGTCCTGGACATTACTGCAGTCGCGGGCTGAAGCATCAGGAGACGTCGTCGAGGCGCACGGGCGGCCTGGGATCCGGAGCAATGGTCCGGAATCGCAGGTTCCGCTGCTGTAGCCCCCGGACATGCCGGCAATACAACCCGTGGGCGGGGAATCCCCCCCATTGATCATATTGCGGATAGTAGGCAGGTCCCTCCTCGATCGCATCGATCTTCTGGCCGCCACCGCTGCCGGTCACGAGCATGTTCTCGATGCAGACGTCCTCGATGGGATGGTCCGGTAGACCGAGGATCGCGCTGCCATGCCCACCGGTTCCCGTGGCGATGACATCGCGGATGATCAGGTTGCGCAGGTGACCGCACGGACGCGGTGAGGCATCCTTGGGCATATGGTAACCTCGGCTTCCGAGCCTGACGAGCAGGGCTTCGCCGACGTTGCGCATGGTGATCCCCGATATGATCACATTGTCGATCAACGCACCATCGACCGATGCGACCGTGATCCCGCACAGACGCGTATCATGGATGACGCAGTTGCTTATGGCGACGTTCTGGAATCCGCCGATGGATTCAGTTCCGAACTTCAGCGCATTGCACGCGCTGCTCATGATGCAGTTGGAGATGACGATGTCCCGGCACGCTTGCGGTGTCGTGCTCTTCAAGGTCAAGGCGTCATCGCCGCTGTCGAACAGGCAATCTGAGACCCGGACCCGCTGGCAACCGTCAAGATTCAGCCCGTCATTGTTGTGGTTCGACCTGCTGTGGACCGAGACTCCGTTCAGCCGCATATCGTCGCATGCGACGTAATGCTGAACCCAGGCGGCCGAATCGCGCAGCACGACACCGTCGACGTTGACCCGTCTGCATGAGGTGAAGCGCAGGATCATCGGCCTGACCGGCGGTCGATGCGATGCCCCCTGCCCATCGATCGTCCCTGAACCGGTGATTGAGATCTCTTCCTGCCCATCAGCCCGGATCAGAGCGTGACCGCGGTCGGCTCCGACCGCATCGCGGAACAGGCCGGCATTCGAGTAATCAGCGGGATTGCGGCTGCCCAGGATCGTGGCCCCTGCCGCCAGATGCAAGCCGACCCGGCTGCGCAATTGCAGCGATCCGCATAGGAAGCGGCCGGCCGGCACCAGCACGGTGCCGCCCCCCCCCTCGGCGCAGCGGTCGATCGCCGCCTGGACGGCCTGCGTATCAAGGCTGACACCGTCGCCCAGGGCACCGCATGCACGCACGTCGAGATGGTATGGTCTGTTCATGGCGGGATCATCGCCCGAGGTCACCGCCACTGCCAGCCTGGTCCCGGGATTCAGTCCACTATCCGGATAAAGCATTCCTCCGATCGCTTCACCCGGCAGGAGAGCGCATCTCCGGCAGCCTGGTGAACAACGACCGCGGGAAGCGATGCTACTCTCGTACGAACGTGCATCCGCTGAGGAGTCCCGCATGGCCAAGCTCTGCTTCGACAACGGTTTCACCCTGCACCTCCAGACCGACGGCGAGAACTTCCTCGGCATCGGGACGGTCGAGCATCACGGCCGGATCCTGCGTTCGGACGCGTTGCCATGGACCGTGTACGCCGAGAGCGAGACCGGCATCCGCTTCGCAGATTTCTCCCTGCTTGGCATCGAGCGGGACGGCGAGGCGCAGATCCTGGTGCTGCACGCGCACGGCTCCCGCATGCCGCGCATCCAGGAAGGCGATGCCATGGGTGACGACCGCCTGCGCACTCGCCGGATCGGTTCCGCTTCGGCCAGGATGCGTTGGCGCTTCAGGCCGGTCAAGCAGAGCAGGCTGCACGGTGCCGACTGGGATGGCCTCGCCTGGACGATCGAGATCGACTGCGCCGGGCATCCACTGCATTGGATCCTTGAGGAAGCGACCTGGGAGATCGGAGGATCAGCCGAGGGGTGCACGTTGATCCAGCGCGACATGTCCTCGATCCGGCCGGAGCAGCCGGTGACGCGGGACAGCGCCTTCACGACCACCGAGAAGTTCCAGCTGGGCACTCATGTCGGCAGCTATCCCATGGACATGATGCCGCGCGGCGCGGGCAGCTCGCATCTCGATTTCCAGGCCAAGGGCGACTATGCGCTGGCCCTGTTCTGCGAGCGTCCATCCCTGAGCCGGTCGCGCATCGACAAGTTCGCCGGCGAAGACGTCATCCATTACCTCGACCGGCCGTTCTTCCCCCTCGGCGAACGGGTGGCGGCGCCTGAGCGCACCCTGATGGTGCACAGGTCCGGCACCACCCTCGCACGCCATGCATGGCGCAACCTGTGGCTCGATCTCCAGGCCGTGGTCCGTGACCGCATCCTGGCGTACTATGGCATGCATGCCGAGATTCCCGAACCGACCTTCAGCGCCCATCTCTGGGATGCCGAACTGAAGCGCCGGGGATCCGACTGGCGGCTGCCGTTGATGGACATCCTCCCCGATGCGGCCCGCATGGGCTGGCGCTGGCTGTACACCTTCGGGGTATGGGAGTCGGCGACCAGCGATCCCCAAGCCTACCCCGGCCAGACCATCTGCTGTCCCTATGCCTTCCGATATGCGCAGGAGTTCGGTGGCGACACCGGCATGCGCCAGCTCTGCGACGTCGCGCATGCAAACGGCATCTCGGTGTCGCAGTGGTTCTCGAACCACCTGTCCCGCTACGCCCCCATCCTGAGGGAGCATCAGGACTGGGTGCTGAAGGAGCCGGACGGCGATCCCTATGACGCGTCCTACCATATCCTGAACACCGGCCGGATGCGTTCTCCGTACGGCGCCGAACTGGAAGGTCAGGTCCGGTCGGTGCAGCAGCGGACCGGACTCAACGGGGCATTCTGGGACAGCTTCCACAACCTGGGCATCACCGCTGTCGACTGGGGGGCGCCAGACCGGGCGCCGCAGGCCAACGAGATATTCCGCATGCTGGGCCGCCTGCAGCAGGCCGGCTACCGCGCCTGCCGGCCCGAGACGATCACCATCTTCGGCTGCGGCCAGGCCGGCGTGTTCGGGGCTTCCCCGGACCAGTTCCGACGCCGGCTGTGGTCGGACACGGTCGAGAACGACGACATCTTCGCCCTCACCGACTCGTACACCAACTTCTTCTGTCGCAACGGTGATGCCGCCGCCGACGGGCAGCTGACCGCGGAGCGCTATTTCTGGATGGCCGCCCATCGCGTGCTGGTCACGCCGAGCGCCGATCCCTGGGCGGACGGCGCGACGTCGAACAGGCCACGACTACCCGGTGGACACCACGCCGAGGCATTCGCCCGGGTCAACCACCAGTACAACGCCGCGCTGCCGCGCATGCGGCGCATGCGCCTGGTCGAGGGAGGCGACCACGTCCTATGGCTGGATGACGCCGGACGGCCCGCCTGCGTCTGGCCGATCCGGGATGGTCGGCTGCGCTACACAGGCCGTGCGATCAGCGCCCTCAGCAAGCGGCCGGCCACCTCCTCCGACGGCTACCTGCCGCTGCGCGCCGGCGAGGTCCTGCTGCTCGATCCTTCGGCAGCGTGATCACCCCGCCATCGTCTATCGGTGTTCATCCATGCGGCATGCACTTCTATTGATCGCCCTCGTCACCCTCCTGGCCGGGGCCGATCCACCACCGGCAGGCGCCAGCGTGCAACTGGCCATCGACCGCGCCTGCCGGGTCAGCGTGACCATCACCCGTCCGGACGGCTGGGTGGTACGCGAACTGCTTGTCGACGCCCAGGTAGAGGCCGGCAACCGGATCTTCGAGTGGGACGGTCGGGACAACATCGGACGCTTGATGCCGGCCGGTAGATACCAGTTGCGTGTGCTGACCCACGATCCGATCGGCTGGAAGCACGTTGCCAGCATCGGAAACAGCGGCACCCCGAGTTGGATGACGCCCTACAATCCCGCCGAAGGCCTCGGCGGCTGGGGCGGGAACCATGGCAACCCGACCGCAGTCGCGGTCGACGGTACCGGTGTCTACTTGGGTTGGTGCAGTACCGAAGGTCCATTCGCCCTGATGAAGCGCGACGCCGACGGCGGCAAGGGGCTGTGGGGGAAGTCCCTTGGCGCCTTCGAAGGGGTGGTCGGAATGGCCAGCGACGGCAGCCGGCTGTTCGGTGTCAACGGCAAGCGGCTGATCCGCCTCAACCCGGCCAACGGCGAGATCCTCGCCCAGATCGCCGACCATGGCGCAGCCAAGGCCAAGGACGTCAAGACGCTTGAAGACATACCAGGCAGCCTGACCTACCAGCACCGCCGGGCCGACACGCGCGGCCATGTCTGGGGCATCACCGCAGGCAACGACCGCGTCTGGTTGTCGCTGCCCCACCGCGACCGCATCGCAGCCTTCGATGCCGAGACCCTTGCCGCCCGGCCGGACGAGGACCTGCCGGTGCCACGCGCCAAGGGGCTGGCCCTGGATGGGCAGGGAGGGCTTTTGGCCGCGCTTCGACTTCAATCCAACCATCAAGCGGTTGTCCGAGGCATCCGGCATCAAACCCCAGGGCCATGCGCGCGAATGCGTACTGTGGTGCGACCGCAACGACGACGGCACGGCCCAGGCAGAAGAATTCCGCTTCGGTCAGATGCCCAAAGGCCGCGGCGGCGGGTTCGCCCTCGCCCCAGACTTCACCATCCACGCCCCGATCGGCTACTTGTGGAAGCCATGCACCTTCACCCCGACCGGCGTTCCCATCTACGAGGCCGCTGACATCGCCGAAACTCCGGGTGCGGTCGATGACGGATTCCCGTTCTACAGCAGCGGTGCTACGCGTTTCTGCGGTGAAGATGGCAATTTCTACCATCTCTTCCGCCGCAATCCTGCCAGCCGGCCGGCCGGCAAGGGCTTCTGGTCGGGTCGTTCCAGCGAACATGTGATCGCCAGCTTCGACGCCGCCTGGAAACCCCGCTGGTTCGTCGGTCGCAAGGCGATCGGAGCCGCCGGTCCGGGCGAAGTCTACTATCCGTACCGCAACAACGGCATGATGGCCGATTGTCTTTTCGTCAGCGATATGGAAGGCGTGGTCCACCTCATCCATCGCGACGGTTTCTTCGTCACCACCATCCTGCAGGATCCCTACCGCAAGACCGTACCTGGTCCCGACCTGCTGCAGGTCGAGAATTTCTCGGGCTCGGTCATGGAGGACCCGAAGACCGGCGCCAAGCGGCTGTACATCTCCAGCCACCAGGCGACGCACGTCTTCGAGATCAGCGGCTTGGAGTCGTTCAAGACTCTGGCGCCAGTCCCGCTCGCCATCAGTGGACCGCAATTACCCGCATTCGCCTCCCAGACCGCACCCGGCGAGTGCCTGATCCGCCGGACGATGGGCGCCCGCCCGGCCGAGAAGGGATTCCTGCCGGTTCAAGGGATCGACTGGCGACGGGACGCCTTTCCCCTGCTGATTCAACGTGATGGCAGGCCGGCGGCTGAGATCCGCATGCTCTATGACGATCAGAACCTGTACGTCCTTGCCGACCTGCTCACCGAACAGAGGTTCGAGGCCGTCGAGATACCCAAGGAGCAGCCTAAGAAGACCTCGCGCAATGCGCCCAAACCAGATCCCGACCTCACCAGTGTCCGGCGCTTCGGCGCCGCCATCGAACTGCTTGTCGGCATCGATCCTCAGGCGGACCCCGGACGCAGCGCGCCGATGACAGGTGATCAGCGCTTTGTCGCCATCCAGCTCAGCGACGACAGGTTCAGCGGGGTCTTGCGCCAGCGACAACGTCACGGGCCGCTCCCCGCCGGCGGCAAGCCTGGCGATGCAGATCGCAACCAGCCCCACACCTATGTCGGACCGGCGGCGCGCCTTGCGTTCGACGACGTGCGCTTCCTCGGCGATGGTCAGAAGGTGCAGATCGATCGCGAGCTGCCGCTGCAACGCAACGGGCAGATCGTCTACTTCAAGATCCCCTGGCTTCACATCCTCCTGCCCGGCCAGTCGCTGAAAGATCTCAAGGGCAAGCGCCTGCGCTTCGACGCCGGGGTGATCTGGCCAGGGACGCAACCGAGCGTGACCTATTGGCAGGGGCGCAACCCGGCGATGCGCCTGACCGGGGATCCCGCCGTCGACGAGGCGCTGACCCCTGATGGCTGGGGGTGGTTCCGCCTCGATGAGAACCTGCCGGCGGCGGCAGACGACACCGCCTTGGCCGGCATGACCGAGAAGCCGATCAGGATCGACGGCCGATCCCAGGACTGGGAGGCCTTCACCGAGGAGAACCCGATCATCGGCGACACCGGCTATGTGGCACGTTTCCGCACGGCATGGGATGAGGACAACTTCTATGCTTCGGCCCAGGTGAGCGACGACTCGCCGTTGCTCAATGCGGCTTCCGATCCACGCGTGCTGTTCAAGGGCGGCGACATGATCGCCTTCTGCTTCGGCGCCGGCGATTCGGCGGTGAAGGTGGCGATGACCAGCTTCAAGGACAAGCCGGTGGTGGTCCTCTACCGTCCGAAGAGCGCCAGCAAGATGCCCTACGATTTCATTTCCCCGGTTGGGCGCTTCGCCATGGACGAAGTCCGCCAGATCACCATTCCTGTGTCCTTTCTGCGCAAGACCACCGGTTGGTGGATGGAATGCGCGATCCCATGGACGACCATCGGACTGGATCCACAGCCTGGCCAGAGCATCCCCTTCGACGTGCAGGTGAACAGCAGCGATCCGGCCGGTCAGACGAATGCCCGTGTCTCGTGGTGGCACGCGCGCAGCGCCGCCTGCTGCGCCAATCTCGACATTCCGACCGAAGCGCGGCTCTACCCGGCTGAATGGGGAAACCTGATCCTGGGGCGCCCGGAATGATCCTGGCATGGTCCGTCAGCCGGCGCTGCTGGCGGCGCGCCGCCAGGCGCCAGGGCTTTGGCCGGTGGCGCGTCGGAAGACCCTGGCGAAGTAACCGCCCGAGGCGAAGCCGCAGCGCTGCGCCACCGAACGGACGTCCATATCGGGCTCGGCGCGCAGCAGCAGTCTGGCCCGGTCGAGGCGAACGGCTTCGACCGCTCGCGCAAAACCGCAGCCGGCATGGCGACGACAGAGATCGGAAAGATAGGTGGGATTCAATCCGAGGACGCGGGCGGAGCCATCGCGATCCAGACTCTCGTGGCAGCTCGCCGCGATGTGCTCCTGGACACGCTGCCAGGTCAACTGGGCGCGGCTGGGCGGCTCCGCGGCACAGCGTTCGGCATGCTCGGCGCAGAGCCTGAGCAGGACACGCAACTGATCGGGGCCGGCGGCCCGGTCGCCGCGTCCGGCGGCGAGCTGGTCCAGGGTGCGTGCCGCCAGCGTTCCCGGCTCGTCCAAGGGCAGCGTGGTGTGATGGGCGAAGGGGCTGGCCGCCGCGACAGGTTCACGCTCGAGCTTGCGACCGATGAGGAAGCGCAGGAAGCGCGGACGCAGTACGATGCCGAGGAAGTGGACCGGACGGGTCCACTCCGCACGCATCGGCGCTCCTGGCGCCAGCCACAAGGCGTCCCCCACCTGCAGCACCCGGCTGCGAGCCTGCTGGCCATCCAACCAACGGTAGCGTTGGCTGCCGCGCAGAACCAGGACCAGACGCGCGTCGGGTTGGCTGGTCCAACCCGCCGGGTGGGACATGGCGCCCGGCGCGACAGCGACCGATCGGGGCCAGCCGGATGCGAGAATGGCCCCGATACGACTGGAGAAGGACGCCCGATCGTAGCTGGGCTCTGGGTCCAGGAGGAAATCCGTCATTTGTACCATTATCCTGATGCAATTATCCGACGATCCAGAGGAATGGCCATATAATCAGATCAGGATGATCAATATGCCTTACGAAACATCCGATATCCGTCGCATCCGGCTGATCGCCGCCCCGTTCGCCCCCCTCGCCGCGGATGGCTCGATCCGACCTGATGTGATCGACCGCTACGCCACCTGGCTGCATGCGCACGGTGTCTCCGGCGCGTTCGTGAATGGCACCACTGGTGAAGGCTGTTCGCTGTCCGTGGCCGAACGCCAATGCATAGCTGCCCGCTGGGCTGCATGCGCCCCCTCCGGATTCCGCATCATCGTCCACGTCGGTGCCCTCGCCCTACCGGATGCACAGGCGCTGGCCACCCATGCGCAGTCGATCGGAGCCGCCGCCATCGCGGCAGTGGCCCCCTCCTTCTACAAGCCCGACGCGCAGGCCCTGGCCGGATGGTGCAGTGCCGTGGCCCAGGCAGCGCCATCGCTGCCATTCTACTTCTACCACATGCCGGCCATGACCGGCGTGCAGGTCAGGATGCGCGAGTTGGTACCGCTGCTGCTGGAACGCATCCCCAACCTCGGCGGCGTGAAGTTCACCCATGAGGATCTCTTCGATTACGGCTGCTGCGTCAGCCGATGGGGCGATCGCCTCGAGTTCTCGTACGGGCGCGACGAAGCCCTGCTGCCGGCCCTCAGCCTGGGCGCCCCGAGCGCGACCGGGTCGACCTTCAACCTCTGGCCGGAGGTCTACCTCCGCATGATCAGCGCGTTCCGGCAGGGTGACCTGGTCACTGCCCGCGCCGAACAGGAACGCGCCAGGACGTTGATCGATCTCGCGATCACGCACGGCGGCATGCCCGCGATGAAGGCCGCCATGCGTCTCGTCCACGGCATCGATTGCGGCCCCTGCCGCTCGCCGCTGACCACCCCCGACCCGGCACGGGCAACCGCCTTCGCCACCGCCATCACCGGAGCCATGTCATGATCGAGCGATTCACCATCCACCGTGACGACGCCTGGTATTGCGCCTGGCCCGACGTGGCCCTGCATGACGGACGCCGCCTGGTGTGCGTGTTCGCCCAATGCACGCATCACGGGAACCGGGACCAGACCAGGATCCTCTGCCGCCATTCCGATGACCACGGAGCGACCTGGAGCCCTGCGCGTCCGGTCACTGGGCCGACGGCCGGCGACCCCAAGCTAGTCCCCTACTGGAACTGCCCGCGCATCACCGCCCTGGACGATGGCCGGCTGGCCGTGGTGGTAGATCTGATCACCAACGACGGGATCAGCCGCGTGCAGCAGAACCACATGTTCATCTCGGACGATGGCGGCATGACCTGGGGAGAGCCACGCCGCCTCCCGGCCGAAGGCATCGTGCCCGACAGGCTGATCGTGCTCCGGCACGGTGCGCACGCAGGGCGCTGGCTGCTCAGCGCCCATCGCCGCGAAGCCCCCCCCGCGATATCGGCCCAGCGGTTGTGGTGGAGCGACGACCGTGGCACGACCTGGCATGGTCCGGTGACCATCGCCAATGAGCCCGGGCTCTTCCTGTGCGAAGGGTCGCTGGTCGAAATGCCCGGTGGCGAGCTCGTCTGCTTCATGCGCGAAAACTCGTTCCGGGGCCTGGATGCGTTCAAGACCATAAGCCGGGATGCGGGAGCTACCTGGGGTCCGGTCACCGCATTCCCACTGCCGGGCTGCCATCGTCCGGTCGCAGGCCTGCTGGATGGCAACGAGGTGCTGATCACCCACCGCTTCATGCAGGGTGGTCAGGGCTGGGTCGGCTGGTGGACCCAGAACACGTTCGCAGCGCTGACCGATGTGCCGTCCTGCCTGGCAGACGAACGCGGCCAGGCTCACACCAGGATCATGCCCCTGGATTTCGACCGCTCGCTCGTGAGCGATTGCGGCTACACCGGATGGGTACGACTCCCCGATGCCTCGATCTACGTGGTCAATTACTGCGTCGACGATGCCCCGAAAGGCCAGATCCGCGGCTACCGCTTCCGCCGTGAGGATCTGATACTCGGCTAGCCCGGCCATGTCCGAACCGCCTGGGATCCCGACACTTCACCACGGCGACGAGCGTTCTTCCCGCACCGGATTGCCGCCAGCATGCCAAACGGGCATGCTGGCGGCATGCTGAGCCAGAGCCGGACCCTGTACGCATTCGAGCGGGAGATGTTCGAGCGGATGGAGGGCCTGTCGCTGTCATTGGACGAACCATCCCCCGACCGGCAGAATCCCATCATTGCGGCCGGACCGGCTGGAGGTCCGGATGACGGGAAGATCTGCTACACCGGATCGGTCCTGCCCTGGCGCGGCGGATACGGGATGTGGTATCAGGCGGAAGATCGGAACCGGAAGATCTCCCGATGCTGGGCGCGCAGTCCTGATGGGCTGACCTGGGAACGCCTAGGGGCCATTTCGGGCGAGGATGTCCACGAGTCCGGCAATTCCTTCAATGTGTGCAGCATCGACGGCCGGCTGCTGTCACCACTGACCGTGCTGGAGACCCTGCAGCCGCACCAGGTTCCCGACGCCCGTCGTCGCGCGCTCGCCGAACGCCAGATGTCCAGCGGCGGAAGACGAGGCATCACCAGCTTCGTCGGCCTGGCGCACAGCACCGATGGCGCGGGCTGGACGACGCCGGGGCGGTCGCCAGTGATCCCGATGAAGCTCGAAACACCACGGCTCTACCGATTCCAGGGCCGCTTCATCATGAATGGCCAGAGCAACGGCGCCTGGTTCGAGCCTCCCCATCCTTCGAATCGGATCGTCGCGTTCTTCTCCAGCGATGATCTCGTCAGCTGGCGAACGCATCCCGTCTGCATGGTCAACCAGTCGCATGCAGCCACGGCTGGGCAGACGCATTGTGGGATCGTGCCGATCAAATGCATCGATGACCGCATGCTCATCGGACTGGGCGGGCGCTTCGACGACGCCGCCGATCTGTGCGATCAGCATTTCGACATCACACTCCTCTACTCGTACGATGGCATCGACTGGCGACCGGCGGCACCAGAACTCGCGCATCGCAGCTGGATCCGCCGCGGGCGGACCGGCGACTGGGATGCCGGTGGCGTGGTCGCCATGGGCATGACAGAGAACGGCGAGGATGCTGCCGTCTATTTCCACGGCACGGCCATCGGCAACTGCAGCCATTCCTTCCCATTCTACGATCCTGGCGCCTGCGCCATCGGCCGCGTGCGCTTCGGCAAGGACCGATTCGCCTCGCTGCGTCCGACCGTCGGCTGGAACGCCTATGCGCTCAAGGAGGTCGCCGGTGCACATGGCAGCATCACCACCAGGCCCATCGAGCATGCCGCAGATCACCCGTTCCGACTGAACGTCGACATACCGGCAGGCACCCCGGCATCGGTGATCATCGATGTTCTCGCCGCGGATGGGACGGTGTACGACACGGCACGAGTGGCGCACGGCGGCGTATCCGTCCACATCCCGTTCTCGCAGCGCATACCGGCAGGGCGCGTCAGACTGCGCCTGACCATGACCGGTGGCCAGGCTCCGGACACGGTGCCGCGCCTGTTCGCCATATCGTATTGAGGTTCATAGCCCGCATCGACGGGTTGGTTTCACCGTCGCACGAAAGCGACGGGGCGAGGACCGAACCGCTCACCGCCGCCCCTGGCTAGGATCGCCGGAGATCTGGGAGCGCACACATGCATGTCGCCACCATCGACGCCGGCGAACGGCTCGCTGATCCGCACCTGACCGTGGCGGGCGGCACGGATGCACCAGCATCCCTGGCCGGACGCATCGCCGCCCCTCCACGTGCGCACCCACGCTTGTTCCTGGCGAACGAAGAGCTGCCCACATTGCAGCGGCGCTGCCTTGAGGATCCGCTCCTGAGCCGGGTCATGTCCGCCATCCGCATGCAGGCCGAGATGGATCTGCGCAAACCGCTGGTCCGATATGAGGTCGTTGGACGGCGTCTGCTCGATGTGTCCCGGACGTGCCTGGCCCGGGTCGTCCGCTGCGCCTTCCTCTGGCGCATCGATGGCGATCGACGCCACCTGGAGCGGGCCAGGGAGGAGATGCTGGCTGCGGCCGGATTCAGCGACTGGAACCCGAGCCATTTCCTGGACACCGCCGAGATGACCGCTGCGCTGGCCATCGGATACGATTGGCTGTTCCACGAACTGGACGCCTCCGCCCGGCAGGCCATACGGGCCGCCATCGTCTACAACGGGCTCATGGCATTCCAGGGGAACCGGCGCCCCGACAACTGGAATCAGGTATGCAATGGCGGAATGACGCTCGGCGCCCTGGCGGTCATCGAGGACGAGCAGGCCTTGGCCGAGCGCATCATCCTCCAAGCCGTGACGGACATCCCCCTGGCCCTGCACGCATACGAACCTGACGGGGTCTATCCCGAAGGTCCGATGTACTGGTCCTACGGAACCTCGTTCAACCTGCTGATGATAGCGGCCCTCGAATCGGCCCTCGGCACCGATGCCGGACTGACGACTCCGGCACTGATGTCATCCGGTGCATATTTCGCCCATATGATCGGTCCCACTGGTCGATTCTTCAACTATGGCGACTGCAACCCGAAACCAGGGATCGAACCATCCCTGGCCTGGTTGTCCGAGCGCAATCGAGATCCGCTTCTCGCATGGTCGCTGCGCACCACGATACTTCATAGCCATCCGTCCAGCATCGACCGCCTGGCGCCGTTCGTGCTGATCTGGTGGAAGTCCGGCCATACCAGCGCATGCCCGACGGAGCACCTGCATTACCTGGGGAATGGTCGGACCCCCGTGGCCGTCCATCGCAGCGGATGGACCGCCGATGCGACCTACGTCGCGATCAAGGGCGGTTCGGCAGCCACCAATCATGCGCACATGGATGCCGGCAGCTTCGTCATCGACAGCGACGGCGTCCGCTGGGCCGGGGATCTCGGCATGCAGGACTACCACTCGCTGGAGTCCCACGGCATCAATCTCTGGAACACCAACCAGACATCGGATCGATGGTCGGTCTTCCGGATCGGATCCGCCAGCCACAGCGTCCTCCAGGTGGATGGAGAGCGGCAGCGGGTGTCCGGATCGGCGCCGATCGCGTTCCATGACGCGTCCCGCACGATCCTCGACCTCAGCTCCGTCTATGAACAGCAGCTCGCCTCGGCTCAACGCTGCATACGACTGCTGCCCGATCATGCCGTGGTCATCCAGGACTCCATCGCCGCGCTGCCCGGCAAACCAGCCGTCGTACGATGGGCCATGCCGTGCGAGACGGATGCTGCCATCGTCGATCCCAGGACTGCCGTGCTCACATCGGCCGGAAAGCAGCGCTTCGTCCGGATCCTGTCACCTGGCAATGCCGCTATCCGCCTCTATCCGTGCGAGCAGCCACCTTCCAGCTTTGACGCCCCGAATCCTGGCGTGCACCTGATCGGTTTCGAGGTCTCTGTCCCCGCCGGCGCATCGGCGACCCTGCTGGTGCAGATCGCCCCACCTGGAGCCGAGGTTCGATCCCCGGACGATCCTGCTTGCCTCGGAACGCGACTCGCCGAGCCGCCCATGGGGCGGCGCGAGCTGCCGTAAAGCAGGAAAAATCAGTACAACGCACGATTCCGGCGATCTTCGTGCCTTTAGCTTGCCCTGGAGGTGAAGTGTATCTGCCGCCATTGCTGGCCTCGAAAGCCCAGGCATGATGATGACCGCAAACCCTCGGAACCATTTATGATCTTGCGCGTTTGCATCATGCTGGCCGCATGCTCGGCCATGGCCGCCGCCGATGTCCCGGCGGCCGTGGTCCGCCTGGCACAGCCGCCACTCGTGGACGGGGTGGCGACAGAGTGGAACTCGGTCCAGGCGGAACAGGAGATCCGCACCGTGACCGGTTCGGCAGCACGCTTCAAGCTGGGATGGGACGATTCGTCCCTCTATGCCCTGTTCCAGGTCATCGAC
Source organism: Planctomycetota bacterium (assembly GCA_017302815.1). Taxonomy (GTDB): domain Bacteria; phylum Planctomycetota; class UBA11346; order UBA11346; family UBA11346; genus UBA11346. Next base: position 37,061 of record JAFLCQ010000001.1, on the reverse strand, counting down.
GACAGCCCGCTTAAGAACGGAGCCACCGTGCTTCAGGAGCTGTTCAAAGGCGGCGACGCGGTGGGACTCTGCATCGGTTCACCTGGCGTGCAGGGATCCGAACAACGCCTGCTGGCCGGTCTGTTCGGTGACCGCCCGACGCTGCTCGCCATGCGTCCGCGCTGGCCCGACACCTCGAAACCGTACCGGTATTTCACCACCGCATCCGGCACGCTCGACATGGATTGGGTCGGTGCCCTGGAGGGATCCAAGGTCGCAGCCAAGGCGTCCAGGGAAGGCTACACGCTGGAGCTCGCGGTCCCCTGGACGGCGCTCCGACTGGCGCCGAAGGCAGGACTCGAAATCGCCTTCGATGCGCAGCTGATCCTCAGCGATCCGTCCGGCACGGCCAACGTCGCCACCGCATGGTGGCGCAGCATCGGCGGAGATGCCGCCTCGACCTGGGACATCGTCGCCGAAGCCCGGCTGCATCCCGAGCAATGGGGCAAAGCGCGCCTCTTCACCAGCGATCCCGGGAACCGCCAGACAGCAGCCGTACCGCCAAGCGCCGCCCCGGCGGCCGCGGGCGGAACGCCGATCCGCTGGGAGCTGCCCCGTCCAGCCCAGGTCAGCCTCGTGATCATGGACGAGCGCGGCTGGATCGTCGCTGAGCCCATCCGCTGCACGCCGTATCCTGCCGGATCACACGAATTCCTGTGGAGCGGCCGTGATCGGCTGAACCTGCCGCTTCCGGCAGGCACGTATCGCTACCTGATCGGATACTTCGAAGGCATCCGCACCTCCTTCGTCGCCAGCGTCGGCAACTCGGGACGCCCATCGTTCCGTACCAGCGACGGCCTCGGATCGATCGGTGGTGCGCATGGCGGCATCGGAGCGGTGGCCGCCGATGCGACCGGGATCTACATGGGCCAGGTCGGCGAGGAGGGACAACCCTGCCTGCGGAAGATCGACCCGGTCGATGGGAAGGCGCGATGGTTCACCTCGATCGGAGCCTTCTCGGGAGTCCATGCGTTGGCCGCGGACGGCCGCTCGGTGTGGGCGCTCATCGTCGGCTCTTACCGCAAGAAGGTGAAGATCCTCCGCCTCGACGCCGCCACCGGCCGACCCCGGGCCTATGGCGGTGTGTCCGGGGGAACGGCGGAATTCCTCCTGGAGGGGCGCAATTACGATGCCCTGGCGCTGGTGGACGGAAAGCTCTACCTCAGCGAACCTGGCAAGAATCGCCTGCTGGTCATCGACGCCAACGGCGGCAAGGCCCTACCGGATATCGCCATCCCCGCGCCATCGGGCCTCTGCCGGCTCGATGACCGAACCCTCCTCGTGGGCAGCGGCGGCTCTGTGCTTCGCCTGGACCTCGTCAGCGGCACAAGCAAGCCACTGGTCGAAGGGCTATCCGCTGTGCGCGCCCTGTGTCCGGACGGACCATCCGGCTTCTACGTCTCCGACCTCGGCCCGTCGCAGCAGATCCGCCGCTACGCGCTGGCGGCGGACGGCGCCGCGACCGCCAATGGGGTTTTCGGGAGCGCAGGTGGGAGATCGAACCGCGTACCCGTGTGGGATCCTCTCCAATTCCGCAATATCACGCATCTCGCCCTCGGCCCTGATGGGAACCTGTGGTGCGCCGAACGCTGGGACGCTCCTCGACGATTCATCACGCTGAGTCGCGATGGCCGGCACCTCAAGGATACATATGGAGCGGTCGGCTTCGGCTGTGTCGGCATCGATCTCGATGATCCCGGTACTATATTCTATCAGACCAGCCAGTGGGCACCCAACTACGTCGAGGCGAAGGTCGATTACACGCAATTTGCGAAGGATCCCGGGCAATCCGACAAGGCCTGGCGCATCGCGGCCATCCACTACCTCAGCCAGGACGGCGAGGGCGACACCGCCACCCCCGACTTGGTGCGCAAGACCATGGGTTCCGGCTACGGCCGGGTGCTGGTATTCACCGGGGTGAACGGCATCCGCTATCTGTGGCGCGATGGGGCGCTGTTCCGCTGGGACGCCGGACGCTGGATCTGCGCAGCCTGGGCCGGAACGTCCGGCGGTGATGGCAAGGACGTGACCAGCTGGTCGGATCGCAACGGCGATGGACTTGCGCAAGACGACGAATGCAGTCGCGATCGCTTTCCCGGCAACCGCTGGACCTGGATCGACCGCGATCTGACCCTGCGGGGCGGATATGGGGACCTCAAGCCGGCAAGCATCGATGCCAGAGGCGTGCCGCAGTATGCTGGCGGGGCGTACACCTCCGTCTGGAAGGACGATCGACCGACCGCCTTCTATTTCGACCAGGAGAACTACGGCATCAGATTCAGCCCGCCAGCCGCCGACGGAGGACGGTGGATCGTGACCAACGCAGGCCCAGAGCAGGGGCGCAACTTCTGGGACCGTGCCAGCGAGACCCGTCTGGCCCGCCTCGGCCCGGACGGCCGGGTCCAGTTCGTGATCGGCAATCATGACGGCCGTCTGCCCAAGGACGGCGACAACCAGATGCTGATGAACCTCACCGGAGAGCTTGATGGCGTGCTGCTTGCATCCGAGATCGAAAGCTGCTTCACCGCCTATACCAGCGATGGACTCACTCTGGGGTGGGTCAATCGGGATGAGAAGGGCCGCATCGCCTCGGCAGGGCCGACTGCCGTGTATATGGAGAACGTCGCGCAGGGGATGCTGTACCGGCATCCGCAGACGGGCCGACGCTGGCTGGCCTTCCTCAGCACCGAGGATGTGCGGGTGGTCGACATCGATGGCATCTGGGGCGACCAGATCACCAGGCTGCGCGGAGAGGTGGTTCTGGCCAGCTCCAGACCACGCGGCACCGAGGCGAACGGGCGGACAAGCATCCCGGCCAGCACCTGGATGCACACCGCCGGCAGCCGCTATCAGGGTGTCAACGGCTACGATTTCGAATGGGATCCGGCCGTGCCCGGTCTCCCGATCCGGGATCGGGGCGCCATGGTCGGCGAGATCCGCATGCGTCGCGACGCAGGGGCGCTCTGCGTGATGGCCGAGGTCTGCGATCCTGCCGCCTGGGCGGCCCTGCCCGCCCAAGGAGGCGATCCCGGAAAGGGATTCGGCACCTTCCCTGCCGTGGAGATCCTTCTCGGTCCTTCGGCACCCGATCGTGATGCTCCCGTGGCCGGCGATGTCCGCATCGTGCTCAGCGCCAGCCGGGGCAGCGATGGGAGCATGACAGGCTTCGCCCTCGCCTGTCGACCGACTGCGGGCCCCCGCCTCGCTCCGATCGCGGGCGCGAAGGTCGCCGTGCGCCAGCGTTTCGATCGCGCCGGCTGGCGGCTGGAGGCGGAGATCCCCCTGGCATTGGTTCCGGAACTGACCGGGAAGCGATCCATGGAGGTCAGGCGCATGAAGAAGTCGAAGGAGACCAAGGAATTGCCCGACCTGGTCGGAGCGTTCCGCTGCAATGCCGCGATCTGGCTCGCGGATGGCCGCCGCATCGCCTGGATCCCGGACGGATTCAGCGGAACGGATCCGTCAGCCATGATCCCTCGCAACTGGGGCATCGCGAATCCCCAACCGTGAAGCACGCATTCCTTCGCCCATCGCTCCTGTGGCCCGACCATTGAACCACAGGCCCGTGTGCCGGCTCCTAAACGGCATCCGCCATCGGCTGTAAAGAGTCGCTGGGGTTGAAAGCCGTTGTCGCCTGGGACATCAGAAAAAGACAAAACCCTCGGCTTTCACCGAGGGTTTTGAATGGAGCGGGCGATGAGACTCGAACTCACGACCTACAGCATGGCAAACGTGGCCTGGGTTATCCGTAAGTCTTTGTTGTTTATTACCTTGCGACGTAAGCCATTGGCCCTCAAAATGTCCCCCATGAGGGCAGGAGATGGCAGCAGAGGGCAGGGCATGACGCTCGCGCTGCATCCGCTGCAAGACCTGCAAGGGGTGAGCATTGTTCAGTTCTCGCGGCCGGTGCCGACGCAGATCTCGCACTGGCATGACTTCGGGGCGTAGTGGCGAATGCCGTGGATGCTGTCGCGTTGTGCGTCGAACCGAGGCCAGATGCTGCGGAGATTGGCGAGACGGGTCTGGTCGCTTGGCTTCTCAAGATACCGGCGCACGGCATGGGACACCATATCTGCCATCTGAATGCCCAAGCTCTCGTGGCTGTTGGCGAAGAACGGATGCTCGATGACATGCTCGACCTTGCCGAAGGGGTGTCCTTCGGTGCGGTAGCGCTCGGCCAATCGCTTGAGGAGGTCTTCCTTGGCGTCGTCGCGGTCGATGACCAGCATCGAGGACTCGGGCTGTCTCCGGCCTGCGTTCCGTCGGGCAACGAGATAGTCGAACCGCGAGACGACCTGCATGAACGCCTCCTCGGAGATGTCCTTCATGCCGTGCGACTGGAAGACGTGCTTCTTGTCGATGGCGTAGCAGAAGAGGCATACATCAGTGAACGAGGCGATGAGGCGTAGAGCTTCTTCGTAGCATTGCGTTCGCTCGGCCACGGTCAGGTGCAGGACGTTGGTTGTGCGGTTGTACCGTTTCCGCAGGTCAGGCTTGTCCTTGCCTGGAGTAGCGGCCAAGGTCGCCGTCCGCATCGCTTCGACGGCTGACCGCCGCTGATCGTAGGTCATGCCACCGAAGCCCGCGATGTGCCGTTGCTCGGGGATGTTGTCGAGCAGTTCCTTGGCATGTAGCTCGAAGGGTCGAGCACCGTGACGGTAGCGGCTGACGAACTGGCTGGTGGCCTCAGTGACGGCCTTCCACCAGGACTCATGGATAGCGATGCCGGCGAGAACGTAATGGGTCGAGCTATCTTGCAGTTCGACGGTGCCGGAGGCGTCCAGGTACAGGAGGTGCATCAGGCGTCCTGAAACAGAAACGGGGAGACCAGTGGCCTCCCCGTTCGGAAGAAGAGCCCGCGCCGCAAGAGCGGAGGGACAGGTGGTCCCGCGCAGGCAGGATCTACCATAGCCTGTGCCGGGGACATGTCAAAAAATCTGTTGTAAGTCATTGCGATAACAAGGTTGGGTAACTTATTCAGAGGTCTCTGGCTCGGGTTTGAGGCCACGCCAGACGCGGGTCAGGTTCTCCTGGAAGACGCGGGTGGCGTTCTCGTCCATCTTCACGTTGGTGTAGACCCAGAAGAGGCGGCCATCGAGTTCCACGGAGGCCGGCGCGAGGTGGAAGAGGTGGTTGCGCACGACGACCTTGTCGCCGGTGAAGACTTGGTCGCCAACGACCATGTGGTCGAAGCCTTCGCCCTTGTCCTTGATGCTGACCGGGCCGTAGACCCACTTCTTCGGGCCGATCTGGTAGGGGCCGACTTGCCGCACGAAGCCGTCGATGGTCGCCTCGTCTGCCCGCGACATCCGGCCGTGCGCCAGGGCGTCGCAGATGCGGTCTTCAGCGGCCACGCAGGCTTCGCGGAGGGCGATCTTGAGCGAAATCGGGTACTCGGTCGGTCGCTGGTAGACATCGCGCACGGCGCGGGCCAGGGTGGCTGGGTCGTCCTGGAGCGGCATGCCGACGCCGAGTGCGCGGCGAATGACCTGGGCGATAGGCTGACCCGTCCGCTGCGCCTCCTGGCGGAGGTACAGGTCGAGATCCGAGGGGAGCGACAGGGGAACGGTTTTGCGCTGTCCGGTCATGGCTGCAACTCTACTCGGGTATATCCTGCAATGCAAGCGACGAGGATACCTGCATTGCAGGTTGCCACCGATGAGCATCTCTATTGGGATGGGCTTTGGGCCAAATGAGGAGCCTGAGTGACCTCCTTGCTCTGCTCCGGTCGCTGCCGCTTGGCCTTGGCAGCCTGCCGCCGATGCTCGCGGCCTGAACCGATCGGATGACGTGATATGCCGCCTACCAGCAACGCCTCTGAGCCGAGACGGCACCACTACATCCCGCAGTCCTTGTTGCGGGAGTTCGCCTGCTTGGATCAGCCCAAGCGCATCTGCGTCTACCAGAAGGCCGATCCTGTCCGGGCCTTCAAGACCGGCATCCTCAACGTCGCCTGCGAATCCGACTACCACACGATCGAGCGGGCAGATGGTTCGTTGGACCATGCGAGTATCGAGACGATGATGTCCGACATCGAGAGCCATCAGAGCTGTTGGATTCACGACGTGGTCGCACGGGGCGCGATAACCGAAGCGGATCGCGGCGAGGTTGCCTCCATCATCTCGACCTACCGCGCCCGGATTCCGCAGTTCAAGGAGCAGGTCGAACGGATGCACCAGGAGTTGCTGCATGAGGTTGGCGACCATGTACTCCGGCGAAATCCGGTGCCATTCCCCGACGACATGACCGAGCCAGTACGTCAACAGCTCACCGAGATGATCCAGGAGAAGGGATCGCGGGCGTTCAAGATCACGATCAGCAACGCGAAGCTGGTAACGATGATGATGGAGAGCGCCTTTTCCGACAAGACCATCCAGACCCTTGGCCAGATGGCATTCAGCCTTGGCGTGGTTGAACCCGGAGTTGGGCGACTGTGCGTGTCGGACTGCCCCGTCTCGGCGGCTGTCGTCGGTGCGCCAGCTTGCCATCCCGACATGCTGGCTCCGGGCAGCCCTTACGCCGAGGTCTGCCTACCCATCACCAGGACAGCCTGCATCATCGCCCAGTGGAAGGATGAACTGCCGCCTTCTGTCTCCCTTGGAGCGGCTGCGGTGAAGGAACTCAACCGACGCACGGCGGCCATGGCGTCGCGATTCGTATTCGCTCCCGAGGAGAACCGCGATCTGCGCGTGGCGGTCGAGCAGGCGGTGCGTCGAACGGCCGGCTACGGTCTCCAGCGCATCCCCGCGCCGAAGGGTGCCTACCTCGTCGCGTACACGCAGCCCGTGGCCTCGGGAATGAAGCTGGCCCCATAGTCGTTTCCATCCTCTACTCCACTGGCCTTCGGATGGTGCCTTTTCACTGTAATATGGTGGGCGCCACGCTTCTGTCCCTCTGGCTTGTGCCACGCCATCGGCGAACGGACGGGGCGTTACGGCAGCCACGGTGACCACCCCCTGCCTTCTCGCCGAGGATCTTCCCCCAGAGGTTCGGCATCGTCTTACCCGGACGCATGATGGCCAGGCCCCACCAGACCAAGCACTACTGCGGCCAGACCAGAGGCGACCACCACGGCGGCTGAGATTGCCGGAGCATAGCGCGACAACGACGAGAACCGTCCGCTCTTGCCAAGGTGGTGCACGCCAGCGACCACGACCAAGCCGACACCAACCAGGGCCAACGCCAGCCCAAGGCTGAACCCGAAGACCAGGACGAGGCCGCTCACCGTGCTCCCGACGGAGAGGGCCAGGAGCATGACGCTGATGGAGGCTGGGCAGGGCACCAGGCCACCAGCAACGCCGAAGGCGACCACCTGCCACCACGTCGGACGCATGCCCGTGCCGACGTAGGTCGGCATCTGCTTGGCGTGAGCCTTGGCGTGGGCGACATCATCGAGGTGGTCATGACCGTGGCCCTCGGGTTCGGTCACGACGAAGGGCAGACGCTCGCCATTGGCCAGTTCGATCACGGCGGAGAACTCGTGGGGTTCCTGGGGCGTCTCCGCGCTCACGAAGCGCAGTGGTTGCGCGTCATCCACAGCGAAGGTCAGCCGCTCGGTCTTTCCGCCAGGGCGCGTGATCGTGGCACTGACGAGACCGGACGGGGCGGTGGCGAAGAGCAGGATCATGCGCTCGTTGGGGAACTCGCCGGTAATGCTGACCTCGCAGCGATGCTGTGGTCCGGTGGCGACGACGGGGGCCGAGGCCTCATGGTGATGGGGGACGCGGGCCTGCGGGCGCAGGCGACGCCACAGCATCCAGCTGCCGAGCATGATGACCACGACGCCGCTGCCGATCTGCAACCACCAGATCGCATCGCCAGCAAAGGCTTCCCGACCGACGTACAGGGCCGTCACGGCGATGCCGATGACCACCATGCTGTGGGTCAGCGCCGCAGCCAAGCCGAGCAGCACGGCATCGCTCCAGCGACCGTGGATGCCGACCAGATAGGCGGCGGTCATGGTCTTGGCGTGCCCCGGTTCGAGGGCATGCAGAGCGCCAAGGCCGATGGCGATCGGCAGGTAGGTCAGGGAAACGCCGGTGATGTCCACGACCTTACCTCAGGTAGCTGTTGATGATGTCGATCACCTGCTCAGCGGCGTCGGCCTGCTCGGGCGTCGCCTTGGTGTCAGCGGGGATGACGTGCTCGCGGATGTGGCCAGCCATAACCTCGGCCATCAGCGAGTTCAGCGCCCCACGCGTGGCCGCGATGGTCTGGAGGACCGCGTTGCAATCCGAGTGGTCCTGCTCCAGCAACTTCGCCACTGCTGCGATCTGGCCCTGAATGCGGGTGACGCGGGCGAGGAGCTTGCGGCGGTCGTGCTGGGTGTGGGGCATGTCGTACCATACCCCCCATGGGTATATCGGCAACCCACGACTTGACGGCTGTTATGCCGTCCGACCAACCAGGCCGAAGTGGTACGGAGGCAGCACGACTGGCTCGATGGCGATGGAGAAACCGGCCTGAACCAGCAGCGCCCGTAGCGCCTCGGGCCGGGGGCGTATGGACAGATCCGGTCCTCGCGGCGTCGGCACGTCGCTGCGCCAGTGGATCACCGCGAGTCGGCCACCAGGGCGTAGGGCCTCGCGGGCGGAGGTCAGCACGGCCAGCGGATCTTCGCAGTGCAGCAGGTTGAACAGCAGCACGACGGCGGTGCTTGCCGGCCCGACTCCCAGCGAATCCTCGGTGACGTCCGCCAATCGGCATTGGACATGGTGGAGCCCAGCCTGTCGAGCCTTGGCGGCGGTGAGTTCCACCATCGCCGGCTCGATGTCGATGGCGATGACCGGATGGGCGGTCCGGCGGGCTGCCACCACGGTGAAGGTGCCGTAGCCGCAGCCGACATCGACCACCGGCCCATCGAACTGGCGCAACCCGAGCGCGTCGAAGATCGCATCGGGATCGAAGAAGGATTCCCACCAGTCCTGGTCGGGCATGCCGCTGTCGCGGGTCTTCATGGCTGTGTCCGGCCGGCGGGCGACCCGAATAGCCGGCCACCGCGGAGCTTACCCTCCATGAATGAACCGCCCATCCCGCATATGGTAGCAGGCATGCACGTCTGCGGCGACCTCTGGATCATGCGTCACCAGGACCACAGCCACACCACTGCCGGCCAGCTCGCGGAGTAGGGAGACGACGCCGCGGCTGTTCTGCGAGTCCAGGTTCGCGGTCGGTTCATCGGCAAGCAGGATGCCCGGGGTGTGGATCATCGCCCGGGCGATGGCCACTCGTTGCTGCTCGCCGCCTGAGAGCTGGCGCGGGCGATGATGCAGCCGGGCGCCGAGGCCGACCCGTTCCAGCAGGGCTCGGCCGCGCTCTTCGGCGCCGCGGCGGCCCGCGACATGGAAGACGGTCGGCAGGATGGCGTTCTCCAACGCGGTCAGGTGCGGCATGAGGTGGAACTGCTGGAAGACGATGCCAATGCGGCTGCGCCGCACCTGCGACCGTTCGGTCTCGGTACTGCGGGTGATGTCCACCCCGTCCAGTTCGATGGTGCCGGCATCGGGTCGATCCACCAGACCAAGGCATCCCAGCAGGGTGCTCTTGCCGGACCCCGACGGTCCGACAATGGCGGTGCAGGTGCCCGGTTGGATGTCGAGGTCTACCCCATCGAGCGCCCGCAGGACGTGCTCGCCGAGGCGGTGGTGCCGGGTCAGCCCGCGGACCCGGAGTATCGGTGCCTGGTCAACCATGACGCAATGCCTCCAGCGGAGCGATGCGCGCCGTCCGCCACGCCGGCCACAACGCCGCCGCCAAGGCCAGGATGAGGATGGCGACGCCGGTCATGGCCGTGACCATGAGATCCGGTTGCAGCAGATCGCCAGACGGGGCATAGGGCAGGTGGCGTCGGATCCAGGCATCCAGAATGCCACCGCCGATCCAGCCGGCACTGGTTCCGACGATGACGCCGACCAGGGCGATCACCGCGGCTTCGAGCACGGTCATCATGGCCAACTGCCCCGGCGAGGCGCCGACGCAGCGCAAGACGGCGAACTCCATGCGCCGCTCCATCGCCGCCATGATCAGGGTGTTCGCCAAACCGAGGATGCTGACCACCAGGACGATGCCGACCACCGCGGTCATCAGGGCCTTGGTGCCGCCGACCAGGGTCAGGATCTCCTGGCTCATCGCCTCGGCCGGCACCACGTAGGCGTCCGGCATGCGCTCCAGCGCCGTCTTCACCGCGGGAATCTGCTCGACGGACTCGGCCTGCACCCCGATGGCGGTCAGCTTGCCGTCCTTGCGGAACCAGCGCTGTGCCGTCTGGATGGGCAGGAAGATGAACTGGTCGTCCTGGCTGCGGGTGCGCTCCAGGATGCCGACGACGCGGACCTCGCGGGCGAGGCTGGGAATGGTGATGCTGCTGCCGATGGCTGCTTGGAAGCGTTCAGCCATGGTGGCGCCGAGGATGGCTTCGGCTGCGTCCGGCGCCGAGAACCACGCACCGTCGAGGTGCCATTCCGGCTTGAGCCGCGGCACCTCCTCGGTGATGCCGAAGAACAGGTCGATGCCCCCACCTTCGGGCGGGATGCCGGTGGCGATGAGATAACCGCCGGCCAAGCGCACGCCGGGCGTGGTCCTGGCCTCGGCGAGATGCGCGTCGGTCATGTAGCGCGGCAGTTCTCCGCCGCGGATCAGCATGGTGGCAGCGACCGACGGGCAGCCCTCCGTCGACACGAAGAGATGGACGCCGGTGCGGGTCAACTCGTCGCGCAAGGCGCGTTCATACCCGCGATCGAAGCCGAGGATGGCGAAGACGGTGGCGCCTGCGCAGGCGACCCCGAGGACGGTCAGACCGGTGCGGATCGGATGGCGGGCGAGATTCCGAACCGCCATGCCGGCCAGGTTCATCGCGTCTCCACGCTGGTGGCCTCGATGTGCAGCAGCTTCTGGGTGCCGCCTGCCGCCGTCCGCTTCTCGACCACGCGGAGACTACCCTGGAGGCGCACCGGGGTCCCAGCGGCATAGCGTTCCCAACCCGTGACCGTCGTCCGCACCTCGATCGCGTCGACGCCCTCCTTGTAGGTGAAGCACCCGGCACAGCACACGTTCACGAAGTGGCCTTCCAGGATGATCGGCACGTCACGCTGGCTCTCGGGAGCATCCAGGAGGGCCGCCAGCGTCCGGCGTTGTGGTGCGGGGGTAGCGGGGACAGCGGCTACGGGAGCGGGATTCGGTGGTGCTGGAGCAGCGACTGGGGCGGTGGCGGGCACTGCTGCTGGTGCGCATGCCCCCGCAACGGGTGCCGTGGTTGACGTGTCGCCTGGAGCACAGGCTGGACCGCACGCCTCGGCGGCGGACGCCGTGGCGGCGATCAACGTCAGCAGGAACAGGGAGCGGAAGTGGGAGGGCATGTGGTGGTCCTTGAGCAGGAGGTGGTCAGGCGGCCAGAGACCCTGGCCTGCCGGTCATCCAGCAGGCACCAGCCGGCATCGAGCAGATGGATCAGGCAGGGATCGGTGATGGTGTAGAAGGCATCGCGACCGGCTTTGCGACGATGCAATGCGCCCGCCTGGACGAGGCGCTGCACCTGGTTGGACGCCGCCTGGAGACGCATGTCGGCTGCCTCTGCCAGTCGATGCATGGGGAGTTCCCCGTGCAACACCAAGGCGTGGATCAGACGGAGGCGGGCCGGGGTAGCGAGGAGACGGAAGAAACGGGCGATCCGGGCCGATGCCACCATCGTCATCTGGCGACGATCCAGGATAGCGGGACTGGGCTTGGAGGCAGAGGCGGCGGTTATGGCCATCATACACAGCATCGTGTATGAATGAGACGGCAAACAACCGTTAGCTTACCGAATTTCCACCGGGTCACATTGCCGTCAGCGCCTGCAACCTGCATCTTCAGCCAGTGGCTCACCCATGGCGGGGCACAGTCCAACGATGTCTTCGTGTGCGACCTGCTTTGCCATCGGCCAGCCGGTTGGCTACCGGCACCAGTCAGAAGGTTGACCGCACCTCGACAGGACCATCGACCATCCAGGCCTGCAGGGCGATCACGCCAACCGCATTGCCAGAGATCTGGTCGCCAGCCGATCTGTTTGGATCGGCTGGCGACTACTTGCCTGTAGCGTTGAAGCTGGTTCGCGGCTGGCAAGCCAGCAGTCCATGCCTCTGCCGAGAACCGCTCGCTGGCCGCCGGTCGAGAAAACAAAGGACAGGCCAAATTCCACCCCGGTTCACGCCGGATTCGGACATGAATGTGACGAGCTCGGCCAAGCCCCATGAGCGCGCTCGCGTTGCCGACTCAATCGTGTGTTAGGACTATCCACCCCAGTGGAAGTTGTCTTCCTCCGGCGGCTGGATCTTGCCCAGATACCGGCTCGGGGCCTTCAGGAACTCGTCTCGGCAGGCCACGCTGCAGAACTTCACCTCCTGGTCCCGGTAGGTGGTCGTCACGGATCCCCCCAACGCCTCCAGGGGAACCGGCGCCACCAAGCAGGTCGTAAGCGGATACGTTTTGGGCGCGGATGACGTGGTTCGGCCGCCCTGACAGCCGGCGGCGACGAACGCGGCAAGTCCTGCCACGCCCAGTGCGATCACGAGGTTGCGGTGCATGTGCATCTCCTTGGGTTGGTCATGGTGCTGGGATAGGCGTTCGGTCCCCCGCGGCCCACACGGCCACGGGGAGATCGAACGCATGACGAATCAGCTCACTTCACATCCTTGGGCTTCTCGGTCGGACGCAGCGCGTCGATCTGAGCCTTGGCGCCTTTGGGATCGCACTTCACGCAGATCGACTCCGGCGCTTCGTGCTCGCTGCACCAGTCCTTCGCCTTCTTGAGGGCGGGGATGAGTTTGCGGTCGCAGGTGACGCACTTGTCCTTGGGGACATCATGCGTCCAGCACCACTGGTCGGTCTTCAGACGTTCGACCTTGGTGGCTTCGCCGGCAGCAGGGGTATCTGCTGCGGCGGCAAAGGGACTGCAGCCGAGGATCAGCAGCAGGCTGAGGGTGATGGGGTGTATCATGGTATCTCCTGGGGTTCAGGGGTTGGGTGGGACGGGGAGGGTCTAGGTCTGATCAACGCCATGAGGCGCTGGCTCCAGTTGGGCAGGTGGCTCCGGTGGCACGGTCCCCTCGTCGACGGGCTCATCCTGCTCCACGACCCGCGGCTCGAACCAGCTGTAGAGCACCGGGATGAGGATGAGCGTGAGCAGGGTCGACGAGATGATGCCGGCGATGACCACGGTCGCGAGCGGACGTTGCACCTCGGCGCCCATGCCGGTGGCCAGGGCCATGGGCACGAAGCCGAGCGCGGCCACCAGCGCGGTCATCAGCACCGGACGCAGGCGGATCAGCGAGCCCTGCACAATGGCCTCCTCCAGCGGCATGCCCCGACGATGCAGTTGCCGGATGAAGGTCACCATGACCAGGCCGTTGAGCACCGCGACGCCGGCCAGGGCGATGAAGCCCACCGCCGCCGAGATGGAGAACGGCATGCCGCGCAACCACAGGCCGGCGATGCCTCCAACCGCTGCCACCGGCACCGCAGTGTACACCAGGGCCGCGAGCTTGGCCGAGCCCAACGACCAGCGCAGGAGGAAGAAGATGGTCAGCAGGACGATGGGGACCACGATCGCCAGGCGGGTGCGGGCGCGTTCCAGGTTCTCGAACTGGCCACCCCATTCGATCCGCCACCGGCCCGGCGGCAGGGTGACTTCCTTGGCGATGGCGGCCTGGGCGTCGGTGACGAATGACGCCACATCGCGGCCCTTCACGTTGCACTGGATGACGATGCGCCGCTGGCCCCACTCGCGGGTGATGGTCAGCGGTTCCTGCGTCGTCTCGATCTTGGCCACCGTTGCCAGCTGCAGCCGCTCGCCACCGGCGGCGAGGATGGGCAGGTCGGCGAGGCGTTCGGGATCATCGCCGATGGCTGCGGGCAGCCGTGCCACCAAGGGGAAGCGCAACTGCCCCTCGACCACCTCGCCGAGGGGTGTGCCGCCGATGGCGCTGATGACTTCCATGACCTCGCTGGCGGGAATGCCGTGCTTGGCCAAAGCCTCGGGGTCGGCGCGGATGCGCAGGGAGGGTTGGCCGGTGGTCTGCTCGACGCTGATACCGTCCGATCCCTGGACGCCATAGAGGGCGGTCTCGATCTCGGCGGCCTTGCTGCGCAGGAGATCCATGTCATCGCCGAACAGCTTGACGGCGACATCGGCGCGGGCGCCGCTGACCATCTCGTTGATGCGCATCTCGATCGGCTGGGTCATGGCGACGGTCTGGCCCGGCAGGTCGCGCAGCAGGCGGGCGATCTGATCGGCCAGTTCGGCCTGGGTCTTGGCCTTGGTCCAGCCCTCGCGTGGTTTCAGGCCGAGGAAGACGTCGCCCAGTTCGATGCCCATGGGATCGGTCGCCACCTCCGCCGTGCCCATGCGGGTCCAGGCATGGTCCACCTCATCGGGGAACTCCCGCAGGATCATCTGCTCCATCCGGGTGTTCACCGCCACGGACGATGCGAGGCTGATGCCCGGTAGGCGGATGGTGTTGGCCACCAGGCTGCCTTCGGACAGCTTCGGAATGAACTCGGCGCCCAGGCCGCGGAAGAGCAGGGCGGCGAGGCACAGACTGGCCAGTGCCGCGCCGACGACGGCCAGACGGTGGCGCAGGGCGACGCGCAGGCACGGAGCGTAGAGCCAGGACGCCAGGCGCACCGGCCAGGGGTCCTGCTCGGGATGAGCGCTGCGCTTGAGAAACCAGCTCGCCAGGACCGGCATCAGGGTCAGCGACAGGACCATGGCGCCGAGCAGGGCGAAGACGACGGTCAACGCCATCGGCCGGAACATCTTCCCTTCCACGCCCTCCAGGGTGAGGATGGGCAGATAGACCATGATGATGATGAGCACGCCGAACAGGGCCGGACGCAGGACCTCGACCGCGCTGTCGCGCACCACCGCGAGGACGCTGCGGTTGGCCTCATGTGGATCGTTGAGCCGTCGCACCGAGTTCTCGATGAGGATCACCGACGAGTCGACCACCAGACCGAAGTCGAGCGCCCCCAGCGAGAGCAGGCTGGCGGCGATGCCGAAGCGCATCATGCCGTCGAAGGCGACCATCATCGACAGGGGAATGGCGGCGGCGACGATGAGCCCGGCGCGGAGGTTGCCCAGGAAGATGAAGAGGACGGCGACGACCAGCAGGCCGCCCTCGAAGAGGTTCTTCCGCACCGTGTCGATGACATGGTCGACCAGTTCGGTGCGCTGGTACACGACATCGACCTCGATGTCCGGCGGCAGGAAGGGGCGGACCTCCTCCAGCTTGGCGCGCAGGCGGGCGGTGACTTCGTGGGAGTTCTCACCCATGAGCAGGAAGCCCAGGCCCAGCACCGCCTCGCCGCGGCCGTCTGCGGTCACCACGCCGCGGCGGATCTCGTGGCCGAATCCTATCTCGGCCACATCGCGCAGCCGGATCGGCACTCCATCCTTCGCTGCGATCACGAGATTGCCGATTTCTGCCAGCGTGCCGACCCGGCCGAGTCCCTGCACCAGCAAGGTGCTCGCACCGCGCTGCACCACTCCGCCGCCGACGTTCAGGTTGCCAGCGCGTACCCGTTCCAGGACGGCGTCGAGACTCAATCCCCGCGCCACCAGGCGTTCGGGGTCGAGACGGATCTCGTACTGCTTCTCGTATCCGCCCCACGAGTTGACCTCGGCCACGCCCGGCACCGTGCGCAGGGCCGGCTTGATCATCCAATCCTGGATCGTGCGGGCCTGGGTCAGATCCCCCGACTTGCTGCGCACGATATAGTGGAAGACCTCGCCAAGGCCGGTGGCCACCGGCCCCATCTCCGGGCGGCCGATGCCTTCCGGCAGTTCCACGGTACTCAGGCGCTCGGCGATGAGTTGGCGGGCGAACCAGATGTTAGTGCCGTCGGCGAAGGCGACCACGACCTGGGACAGGCCGAATTTGCTGATCGAGCGGACGTTGATGACCTTGGGCAGTCCGCCGATGGCCTGTTCGACCTGGGCGGTGATCTGGCGCTCGATCTCCTCCGGTCCCAATGCCGGGGCGACGGTGTTGACCTGGACCTGGACCGGCGTGGTGTCGGGGAACGCGTCGATGTCGATGCTGCGCAGGGCGATGACCCCGGCGAACACCGAGATCAGGACGCCGATGACGACCGCGACGCGGTGGCGCAGGGACCAGTCGATGATGGCGGTGAGCATGTCAGTCGTCCGTGCAGCCGGCGCCCATGCGCTCGGGGAAGGTGGCCGAGAAGAGCATGCCGGTGCCGCTCACCGCGATCTCATCGCCGGCAGCCAGGCGGTCGACCGCCACCTGGGCGCCATCGCGGGCGAGGATGCGCACCGGCAGGCTGCGGAAGATCGACGGCGTGCGGCGCACGAAGACGTAGGCCTGGTCGCCATCGAACTGGATGGCGCCGGGTGGCACGGCAGCAGCGCTCACCGGCGTGCCGGTGGTGATGGATGCCTGGCCGAAGAGGCCGACGCGCAGACGTTGCTCGGGGTTGGCCAGCCGCGCCCAGACCGTCACCAGGCGGGTCTGCTGGTCTGCCGACTGGGCGATGGCCGCCACGGTGCCGGTCGCCTCCTGGCCACCGCTGGCGGTGAAGGTCACTGTCTGTCCGATCGCCACCTGCCCAACCCGATTGGCTGGGACGGGTAGCGACAGCCAAAGGGAGCCGGTATCGGCCACCACCAGGAGCGGCGCATTGACCTCGACCGCTTCACCGGCTACGGCGCGGATCTCGGTGACCGAACCGGCGCGCGGTGCCAGGACCGGGAGGAGGTTGGCGGAACCGCCATCGTCCAAACCCTCTGGCAGCCCCAGCCGACGCAGCCGGTCGGCCAGCGCAGCCGGTTCCAGATTGGCCAGGCTCGCACACTCGACCTGGAACCCCAGGTTGCGCAGGGCCTGCTCAGCATCGAACAGGCTGATGTCCGCGCTGCGCAGCCGCGCATCCACCTCCTGCACCTCGGCGGCAGAACGGAAACCGCCCTCCGCCGAGGCGCGGACGCGCGTTGCCGTAGCCTGGGCGGCAACGCGGCCAGCTACCGCCTGCATGAACGCCGACTTGGCCCGTCCGACCTCAGCCGCATCGACCACCGCGACCACGGCATGGGCAGGAACCGTCGAGCCGACCTGGACCAGCACCTGACGGACCACCCCGGGGCTGCGGCTGGAGATACGGGCCACCGATTCGGGCAGGTAGATCGTCTCACCGGTGACCCGCATGCGCGGTGCCACGGCGGCCATCACGACCGGCTCGACGCGGATGCCTGACTTGCCCACGGCTTCGGCCGAGGCGATCTGGGCAAAACGGATATCCTCGCCGGACGTCCGATGCCGTTCCGGTTCCTTCGCTGTCAGAGCCTTGCCGAGATCCTTCTTGCACAGGATGCAGTCGCCTTCAGGCACATGATGTTCCATGCACCAGTGCTCGCTCGCCGCATGCGGAGCAGCCGCCTCCGGCTTGGCGAGGCGCCAGCCGGTGTGATGTCCCCACCAGAAGAGCCCGGCGAGCACGGCAAAGGAGCAGATGGCCGGTACATGGCGGCCGGCAAAGCTGAGAACGGGGTTCATGGCGTGTGGCTTTCGGTGCTCTGACGGTTCTCGGTGGGGCGCGCCGGGGCATGCGGGGCGCGGCCCAGGGCCGCATCCAAGGCGATGCCGGCGCGGGCGGCGGCCAGCACGGCGTCCAGCCGGCTGCGCTGGGACTCGATCCATCGCCGTCGCATGGTCAGCCAGGTGGACAGGTCCCAGTCATGCGCCGCCAGGGCGCGGTCGGCGAGGGCCATGGCTTTGGTCGCCGCCGGCTGCAGATCCTGGTCGCGGATGGCCAGCTGCGCACTGGCGCGTTCCAGATCAGCCTGAGCAGCGGCGGCGTCGGCGGTGAGGCGATGCAGCAGTCCGCGGTAGGCGGCCAGCGCCTGATCCCGCTCCGCCTCGGCGGCGCGGATACCGCCCTGGTTGCGGTCGAAGATGGGCAAGTCGAGGCTCGCGCCGACGCCGATGCCCGTTCCAGTGTCATCGTGGGAAAGCGCCGGTCCCAGCCGCAGGCTGGGGTACTGCTTGGCCAGGGCGACCCGCAGGGCCGCGTCGGCCCGCACGTAGCGCTCCTTGGCGACGGTCAGTTCCCAGCGGCCATCGAGGACCGCGGCACCGAGGTTCTCCGTCGGCAACAGCGAGGGTGGAGTCCAGGCCAGAGGCTCCCCGGCGCCGGTGAGGGTCAGACGGGCCTGCGGCGGCAGGCCGAGGAGGCGGTTGAGCTGCTGCCGACCGCGTTCGACTTCGGCCTGGGCCGAGCGGACGGCGGACATCGCCTCGGCGGATTCCCAGGTGGCCTGGGCCACGTCCAGATCGTTGGTCTCACCCAGGGCGCGCTGGGCGGTGACCGCCTGGGACGCCTGGGTGGCGATCCTGGCCGATGCCTCGGCGGCACCCTGGAGGGCCATCGCCGCCAGCAGGTCCATCCGGGTGGAGCGGACCTCGGCAACCAGCGTCCACTCGGCTGCCGCCAGTTCGGCCACGGCAGCCCGCTGGTCGGCTTCGGCGACCTCACGCTTGGCTTTCCGCTCGCCAGGACGCAGCAGGGGCTGCAGCAGGTCGAGGTCGAGTGAGAAGCCCGGGGTGCCACCCAGGGCGGTGACACCCACTTCGGGATTCGGCCATAGGCCGGCCTCGATCAGGGCGGCTTCGGCCAGCCCCAGCCCGGCCCGGCGCTCGGCCAGGTCAGGGTTGAGGCACAGGGCCACGCCGACCAGTTCGCGCTCGTCCAGGCCGTCGCCAAGATCGACCGGACCCAGCGGGGTCGGATGTTCGACCACCACGGCGAGATCGCGGCGCGCCAAGGCGGCCAGTTCAGCGGTCGGATCGAGGGGTTGCGGGCGGTAGGTCGCGCAGCCCGCCAGTGCCAAGGTCGGCACGAGCAGTCCGGCGAGGTGCCGGCGGTGGAACAGCATGGTGTGTCCTGGGATGGGATGACGGCAGGGTGCGGCACGGGCAGGCCCGTGCTGGCACGCCTCAGCAGGTCAACACCACCGAACGCAGGACACGAAGATACAGATTGGGCGGAGTCCGCTGCCGGAGATAGGACGCGGAGGGAGATGTCGGGGCAGGCGGCCAGGCCCGGATCGGCTCGACGCACGGGGCTGATGGCACAACCGCTGCGACGGGATGCGACGGCGCAGAAACGGTCGGTGCATATGCCGTATGCGGCATCGGGATGAGGTGGCAATTCGAGCAACCACGAGCGCCGATCACGACCGCCTCTTCGGCATCACACGTCATGGCAACGGAGCTGTCGCATGCATCAACACGGCTTGCGATGGCGACGCAGGAGGAGCAGACGCAGATGCCGCCTCCGGGTCCGGCGAGGCCGACAGCCACCTGCGCCAGGATGGCGAAGGCGACGATCATCCCGAAGACCGCCCGGCGGATCACGCGCTGGCTCTCCGGACCGGGACTGGTTGCAGCAGGGCCACGGCGGCTTGGGCCAGCGCCACCCATCGCGGATCAGCGATGCGGTAATACGCCATCTTGCCAGCGGTGCGGAAGGTGATGGCTCCGAGTCGGCGCAACTCCTTCAGGTGCTGCGATGCGGCAGAGATCGAGCCGCCCAGGACCTGGGCGCAGTCGCACACGCACAGTTCGTGGCCATCCAACGCGAGGATCAGGGAGAAACGGCCGAGATTGCCGAGAGCGCCGACCCGCTCGGCGGCGGCGGCGATCCGAGCGGCGTCCGGCAGGGCGCACTTCGCCCGGTTGACGGCCTTCGGATCGAAGGACGCGATCTTGCAGAGCCCGGTCTCGGCTGCACGACGCGCGCTGACAGCCCGTTTCATGACTGTCTTAAATAAGGTAATGTACGCCGGGGTCAAGCCCGGCCTGTCGAAATCAGGCGTCGCCCGATCAACGTGCCTGGTGCGAGTCGCCGCACGCGTGGGAACAAGTCGACGTCAGCGCCTCCGGTCGAGGAACCGATCCGCGCAACATGCGCAGGGCATTGAGGGTTACGAGCAGTGAGATGCCAGTGTCGGCAGCAATGGCCGCCCATAACGATGCATGCCCGGTCATCGTGAGGACCAGGAAGACGAGTTTGGCCCCGAGCGCGGCGGTGATGTTCTGCCACACGATCGCGCGGGTGCGTCTGGCGTGTCCGATCAGCCAGGGCAATCGGGCGAGATCGTCGCGCATGAGCGCGATGTCGGCCGTCTCCAGGGCGGCCGGTGAACCGGCTGCGCCCATGGCCACCCCCAGGTCGGCCCGGGCAAGGGCCGGCGCATCGTTGACGCCATCCCCGACCATGAGCACCGGGCCGCTCTGGGCGGCCAGGGCGGCGATGCGTTCCACCTTGTCGGCGGGCAGCAGTTCGGCGTGGACGGCATCAATGCCGAGTTCTCCAGCCACGACCTGCGCCGTCCCGTGGTCGTCACCCGTCACCATCGCCACCGACCGGATGCCCTGCCGTCGCAACTCCGCAATGACCGTCCGCGCCTCGGGACGGACCTGGTCGGCAACCCGGATGACACCCAGCAAGCGGTCATCCATGCCAACCACGATGACACCGCCAGGTTTGGTCGCAGTCGACAACCAGCCATCGGCGGCCAGGGCGGGCAGCCGCTCGATCGCATAGCGCGGTGATCCCAGCCAGGCGAGGCCGCCGTCGCACCGGGCGGTCAACCCTCGACCAGGGATGACCGTGTGCTGGTCGGACTCGGCTGGGGAGATGCCCAGGCTCCGGGCATGGTCGATCACGGCCCGCGCCAGCGGATGGCCGCTGCGGCCCTCCAGGGCCAGGGCGATGGCCAGCAGGTGCTCGGCAGCGATCCCGGTCGCAGGCTCAACCGCCACCACGCTCGGGCGTCCGGTGGTCAGGGTGCCTGTCTTATCCAGGGCGATGGCGCGCAATCTGGCCGCGGTCTCCAGGTGTTCGCCACCCTTGATCAGGACGCCCATGCGCGCTGCCCGAGCCAAGGCGGCAACCGTTGCCACCGGGGTGGCGATCACCAGGGCGCAGGGGCAGGCGATCACCAGCAGGACCAGGGCGCGATACACCCAGGCGTCCCAAGGCTGCCCGGCCAGGAGCGGCGGCCCCAGGGCGATCACCAGGGCGATGATCACGACGAGCGGCGTGTAGCGGGCCGAGAAGGCGTCGACCCAGCGTTCGGTGCGACCCCGACGCTGGCGGGACTCCGCAACCAGGCGCGCCATGCGCGCAAGGGTGGAATCGGCCGCTGCGCTGGTCGTGCGGATGACCAGCAGGGATTCGCCGTTCACCGTGCCGGCGAAGACCGGATCGCCGGTCTGACGGGTCACGGGCAGCGACTCGCCGGTGATGGCCGCCTCGTCGAGATGGCTGGCGCCTTCCACGATCGTACCATCCAGGGGCACCCGATCCCCGGGATTGATGACGACCAGCGAGCCCGCAGGTACCGATTCCGGTGGAACCAGCCGTTCGCGGCCATCGCCATCCCGCAACCGGGCCTGGGTCGGTGCCAGGCCCATCAGGGCGGCGATGGCGGCACGGGCGCGACCGCCGCTCCAGGCCTCCAGAGCCAGGCTGACCAGGAACAGGACGCTGACCGTGGCACCTTCAAGCCAATCACCGAGGGCCAATGCGCCGGTCACAGCGATGGTCATCAGCAGGTACATGTCCGCCCGGACGGCGCGGATCGCACTCCAGGCCCGCGGCACCAGACGCACCCCGCACATGGCGATGGCCAAGGCATACAGCGCCAGGCTCACAGGCGGCAGGGCATGAGGGGCGAAGACCGCCGCGATGCCGCCAGCCCTGATCGCTTCGATCACCACGCCTGCCCCGACGAGGACCGCGGCGATGCCGGCCAGCAGCATCGTGCGATGCCGGGAACGTCGGAGTTCCGCCTCCTGATCGTCAACTCCGGGGCCGGTCACGACGTGTGCCGGCCGCGCATGGAGGCCGGCAGCGGTGATGGCCTGGGCAATGGCCTCCATGGTCGCGCCGGTCGACGCGCAACGCACGCAGGCGGTTCCTGCGGTGAAATCGAAGGTCACTTCACGCACGCCAGGGAGGCGTGTGACCGCATCGCGGACGATGGCTGCCTCGTCGGGGCAATCGAGTCCCGCGACATGCAGGGTATGGAGGGCGTCGATTCCGGTCGAATCGATGGACGTTGTCATATGTATCCTGCTCTTGGCTGCTGCACTGACGATGACCCGGCCCTCAGCCAACGCGCTCGTCACTCATGATGCGTCCACGATCGAGGCGCAGGGTGCGTTTGGCCCGTCGGGCAGCCTGTGGGTCATGCGTAACCATGACCACGGTGCGACCCTCGCTGTGGATGGACGCGAGCATATCGAGGATGGCTGAACCCGTCTCCGGATCGAGATTGCCGGTCGGTTCATCGGCCAGGATCACGGTCGGTTCGTTGGCCAGGGTGCGGGCCAGCGCCACCCGCTGCTGCTGGCCAATGCTGAGTTCACCCGGCCGATGGTCGAGTCGATCACCCAAGCCCATGCGCGTCAGCAGTGCGGATGCGCGTTCGGACTGCACGGCTTCAGTCAAACCGGTGATCGCCATCGGCAACTGGACGTTTTCCATGGCGCTCAGGTAGGGCACGAGATTGAAGGTCTGGAAGACGAACCCCATGTTGGCCCTGCGGACGGCGGCACGGTCGTCGGCTGATCGCCTGGCGTAGAGATCATCGCCACGGAAGGAGACCGAGCCGGAACTGGGCGCCAGCAGACCGCCTACAATCTGGAGGAGGGTGCTTTTACCGCATCCGCTTGGGCCGACCACGGCGACGAATTCCCCGGCTGCGATGGAAAGGCTGACACCATCGAGGGCGGCCACCGAGGAACCGCGCCGACGGTAATTCTTATGGACATCGGTCAGGGCAAATCCCATCTCAAGCCTCCTGAAAGACCAGTGTGGGGTCGATGCCGCCGGCACGACGGGCGGGTGGCCAGGCCGCCAGCAGGGAGATCACGGTTGTCCCGAACGCCGCCGCAGGGATCAGCCAGGCAATCGGCAGGACCGTCATCCCGGCGATCTGCGGACCGACCAGGATCGCCGCCATAGTGCCGACGATGTAGCCGCCGAAGCCCCCCGCCAGACCGATGATAAGCGCCTTGAGAAGGAATATCCAGGAGACCTGCCAGCGCGACGCTCCAAGCGCCATCAAGGTGGCGATCTCGCGACGGCGTTCGGCGACATTGGCGTACATCGCATTGGCGATCCCCGCTCCACCGACCACGACGATGATGGCAAGGAACGTCCACGTCAGCCTGCTCATCAACTTGTTGGTCGACACCTGGGTGGCGATGACCTGGCCGATCGTCACCACCTTCGCCTCAGGCAGAAGGGCATTGAGTTCATCGACCAGGCTGGTGGCGCCATCCTTGCAGCAACCGACCACCTCGATGGCGTTGATCACCGCCCCGGCCCCGGCCATCTCCTGGACGGTGTGCAGGTGGACGAAGATGCGCGTGTCGTCGATCGTACCTGTGGTCGGAAGCACACCGACCACGCGGAATGAGCGACCGCGCAGTTCGATCTGGCCGTTCGCCGTGACGGCCAGACCCTGGGCGACATCGGCGCCAAGCAGCGCCTCGTCGAGCGCGAGGTCCTGGATGACGCGGGTGCGGGCCAATCCGCGCGCCTTGCCTTCGGCCGCCACTTCGCCCGGCAGATTGACCGCGACGCATCCCTTGCGCTTGGAGAAAATCGCCAAACCACCCCACGCAGCCTTGGCTTGGAACTCACTTTTGGGCAGGATGCCGGTGACGGTGAACTTCGTGCCGGCGATATCCGCCGGCAGCGACAGCTTCGGCGAGAGGTTCTGCACTCCCTGCAAACCGGACATGGCGATGCGCGCCACGTAGTCTTCCGGCATCACCTTCTCGTTCAGGTCAGCAGAATAATAATTCTGCGCTCCCACCGCCTTGGGCAGGATGAGGATGTTGGCCCCGAGTGCAGCGAGTTCGCGTTCCACCGCTTTTTCTGAGTGGATCGAGACCGTATGGATGGCCACGACGGCCGCGACGCCGAGCAGGACGGCGATCAGACCGGTAATGAATTGGCCGCGCCGCACGGAAAGCTCGCGCCAGACCAGGTGGCGGAGTTTCATGCGATACCTCTCGAACTGGAGTTCATTGGCAGCACCATGGGCCGCAACCGGAAGACATCGCCTTGGCCAGGGCCGCGTCCATCTGCTCCATGCTCACTGGATGGCGGAACGTGGCGAGTTCCTGGCCCGGCGGAACCAGGAGGACGATCATCGCCGCATCGATGTTCAGCGGCAGATCCAGGATCTTGAACAATTCAGCCGCGGCGGCCGGTTCGATGGGAACCAGCGCACGATAGATCTCCTTGCCTGGCTTGCCGACAAAAGCCTGAGCGGTCGCTTGGGTCTCTACGGATCCCGGAAGGGTGGCGCTGCCGATGCTGATCACGGCCATGCGGTTGTCCTGCATGGCTTTGAGGCAGGACGCCAGAGCCGGGCTGATGAAGGCGGATGCGAATCCATCCGCAGGTATCTTCGGAAATGCCTTCGTTATCGCCCCGTTGGGCGCGATCGCCAGCACCAGCGGCATTGGTGCCCGCTGCAATTGCAGCTTTCGCGTCAACTCGATGGTGGCATCGTCGAAATCGCTCTTCGCATCGATGATGACCGCACGGGCTTTCTCCGCCGCAGCAACCTCGGCGAAGCGACGACGGAAATCCTGCGTCTCCGGCTTGTTGTCACGCCACACGCAGATGAGCGTGTACTTCCCTTCCGCTCCCGCTTGGCGTATCGCCTCCAGCGGTTCGACCGCATTCAGGCAGGCGAGACCGAACAGCAGCAGCATGGCGAATCGGGGCACACCTGCGATATCACGTCGGAAACGTGGGCGTGTGTTGTTGCGATCCGCATGCGTCCCCGGACTCAGATCTCTCCCGGCCATCCCTCCGGGGAGGGTCCTTACCACACTGTAATTCATGCGCTGTCCTTGTCTGCCGCGTGCGGATCCTTAAGGGAGAGGGCGGCGCGCGCCAATGCCACCCATCGGGGGTCGTGGAGGCGGTAATACGCCATCCTTCCGGCATTGCGGAAGGCGACGGCGCCCAACTGGCGCAACTCCTTCAGGTGGACCGAGGTAGCCGAGATAGTTCCCCCCAGTACCTGGGCGCAGTCACAGACGCACAACTCCCGTCCTTCCAGGGCCAACAGCAGGGAAAGTCGAGCGGGGTGTCCAATGACCCCAAGGCGTTCTGCCGCAGCGGCGATCTTGACTGGCGCTGGCAATATCCGACGCGCTCGGGCGATTGCCTTGGGATCGATAGGCTCGACCCGACCATGCCTGGGTCCGGCGGACTGAGATGTCGCACAACGTTTCACGAATTTAAATAATACGCAATCATCGTAATGGTCAAGGCGCGATGCGCATGGAATAGCAATCTGACGGATCGATCATCATGCGCGCGATAGCGCAACGAATCAGGCTGCCTGCGGTTTGACCCCGCCTGGCCGGCATCGTGGGAACGGAGTGGAATCGACCCAGGCCGAATCCGGTCATGACCTATGGCCCATCCGCCTGATCCCCGGATCCATCAGGTGGCACTTGCCTGGGAATACTACGCGGTAAGGATATCGTAGTTCGACCGTCTCCCCACCCAAAGCCCCATGCCCCGTACCTGGCACATCCTGTTGCGCATGCTCGGACGCCATCTCGTGGTCGTGGCTGGGGTTGTTGTCGTTCTGCTGTCGTCCATGCAGACCAACTGCTTGACGCTGAACGATGGTCCCAGCAAGGCGGCAGTGGCCACGACGCAGGCCGTTGCGGTCGCTGGTGATGCGGGCGCCGGCGACCCCTTGGACCCTGATGGCTGTGGGCACTGCCACTGCGTCGCCCCCAGCGCGGTTATCGAAGGTCGGACCGTGGTCATTCCGGCTCCATTGGTCAGCCGGAATCTGCGCATCATGCATCCCGACGATGCGCCGACCAGCGTGTCGTTCGTCCCCGATCCGCCGCCTAATCGAGCCTGATTTCCGCTGATGCATGCCGGCGTGCCGGCATGTATTCGCACCGATCGCCTACCGGTGGTCAGGATCAGGCTTACTGTGTCATTCCAGCCCAACCTATTCTGCTCCCGGTGACAACCTGGCTTCCCCTGCCTTGTCCGCCTGCACGTCAGCATTCCTGACGCTGCCCACTCCCTTGGAGTCGTCATGCCCGTCCGTCTGACCACCGCCACCCTGGCTGCTCTCGCTCTGGGCTTTTCCGGCTGCAGCACCATCCAGCGGGTGGATGCGCCACCATTGGGGGCCGAATCTCCGACTCGGACCACGCCAGCGGTGCCTGCGCCTGCCGGGGAACCGGCCCTGCCCACGCTCGCCGACGGTGCCGCCGTCCCGATCTCGGTGCTCCTGGATCTGGCAGTCCGCGAAAGTCCCAACCGCCAGGTATTCGAGGCGAACCGGGCCGCAGCGGCAGCCGCCATCAGCCAGGCCCGTGCCTGGAGCAATCCTGAACTCGAACTCTCCGCCGGGCGCGCCAAGGCCCGCGAAGCCGATGAGAACGGCGCCCGTCCGGCGACCATGATCGGCGGCATCGGGCTCACCCAGCGCGTCGAACTGCCCGGAAAACGTGCAGCCCGTGTCGCGGCAGCCGAAGCTGAGCGGAGCATCGCCGAGCGTTCGTCCGCCCTCGACCGCCTGGAGCTGGAGGTCGAGATCCGTGCCGCCGCCGTGGCCGTGGCCGGAGCCGATGCCCGTGTCGCCCAAGCCCTGCATGGCGTCGAACTCGGCACCCAGGTCCGCACTGCCGTGGAGCGGCGGGTGCAGGCCGGCGAGACCGACCGCGGCGATCTCGCCCGTGCCCACGTGGATCTGGCCAACGCCCAGTTGTCCGCCGAGGCCGCCCGGGCCGAGGCCGAAGCTGCCCGTGCAGCGCTGCGGGCCTGGTGCGGCGCCGCCCTGCCGGCGCAGTTCACGGTTGCCGACGCACTCGTCGAGGCGCCGCCGGCCATGGCGCTGTCCGAGGTCCAGCGGCGCGCCACCGCCACCCACCCGCGCCTGGCGGTGTTCGATGCCCAGCAGGCAGCGGGCGCCGCCGCGATTGCGGCCGAGGAACGGGCCTGGTATCCCGACCTGACGCTCGGGGTCTCGGCCAATCGCGAGACCGATACGAATGACCTGGGCGTCTCAGTCGGCATCGACCTGCCGCTGTGGAACCGCAATGATGGCGGGGTGGCGAAGGCCCGCGCCGACCTGGCCCGCCTGCAGGCGGAACGCCGCAAGGAACTGCTCGCCCTGCACCGGCAGATCGTCACGGCGTGGAACGGATATGAACGCGAACGCCGGCAGATCGAGGGCCTGCAGTCCGCTGTCCTGCCCGCCGCCCGCGAGGCCCTGAAACTCAAGTTGGCTGCCTTCCAAGCCGGCGACACCGCGTTGATGGAGGTCATCGACGCCCGTCGCATGGAACTCGGCGCAGAGACCGCCCTGACCGAAGCCCGTGAACGCGCCGCTCAGGCCCGCATCGATCTCATCCGCGCCGTGGGGGCCGATCCCCTCGTCCCGTCTACCGCGCCGCACGCTACCGCCCCCACCACCACCTCGCCCATCCCTGCCGGAGTCCAGCCATGATCCGCCCCATCCTCACCTCGTCCGTCTTGCTGGCCCTGCTCGGACCCGCCGTCACCGCCGCCGAGGAGGCCCCGGCCGCCGCGCAGCACCAGGAGCAGGTCACGGTTGCGGTAGGCAATCTGGCCTCCTTCGGCATCGCCACCGAGCAGGTGGAGGCCATGGTGGTGGCCGAACCCATCGTCGCCCCCGGCTGGGTCACCTACAATCCGCAGGGCGAAGCCCAGGTCGGGGTCCAGGCGGCCGGCAAGGTCATCCGCATCACCGCCACCGTGGGATCTTCGGTGAAGGCTGGGGACATCCTGGCCGAGGTCCTCAGCCCCGGCTTCGTCGAGGCGCAGAACGCCTGGCTGATCAAGCGGGCGGCGCTGGCGACCGCTGATCTCGCGATCGAGCAGGCCCAGGCCATCGTGGTACGAGGCCAGCAGACCGGCGACGGCATCAGCAAAGCCGAGATGCAGCGCCGCGAGTTCGATCTGAAGGTGGCCCAGCAGGCCCGGATCACCGCCACGGCCGAACTGGCGGCGGCGCTCAATACCCTCCGCCTGATGGGGGGAGAGTCCTTCGACCTCGATCAACTCGCCAAGACGGGCGTGGCGGTCCAGACCCTGGTGCTCAAGGCTCCCGTCGCCGGCCAGGTGATCGACATGCCGGCCGTGGTCGGGCAGAACGTCAGCCCGGAGGCCGGGCCCGTCGCCACCATCGCCGACGCCAGCCGGCTGTGGGTGGTGGCGCAGATCCCGGAAGCCGTGGTGACCCAGGTCCAGGTCGGCTGCCCGGTGGAACTCACCGGCTTCAGCGGTGCCCGCCTCGCTGGCGGAACGGTCAGCCACCTGACGCCCGAGATCGACCCGCACACCCGCACCGGCCGCGTGCGCATCACGGTCACCTCGTCTGACCAACTCCGTCCCGGCATGTATGTGCAGGCCGCCATCGTGCCGCGTCAGGCCGGGGCATCGGCCCCCGTCCTGGCCGTACCGGAATCGGCCTTGATGAACTGGGAAAAGCGCACCGTCGTCTTCGTCGAGGAACGCCAGGGCGAGAACGCCGTCTACCGCCCCCGGCCGGTGACGGTCGGCGCGGTCCAGGGCGGACACGCGCCGGTCCTCTCCGGCGTAGCCGCCGGAGAGACCATCGTTGTTCAAGGCGCCTTCCTGCTGAAGGCCGACCTGGGCAAGAACTCCGTGGGCGAGGAAGAGTGATGTCCTGCAATCCCGACCGGAGTGCCACGCCATGATCGACTCCTTCCTCCGCCATGTGGTCCAGCAGCGTCTGCTGATCCTGATCTGCACCATCATCCTCGCCGTCGTCGGCGGGTGGTCGATGCTGAAACTGCCCATCGATGCGGTTCCTGACGTGACCAACGTCCAGGTCCAGGTGAATACCGAGGCCTCCGCTCTGGCCCCGCTCGACATCGAGCGCCAGGTGAGTTGGCCAATCGAAACGGCGATGGCCGGCATCCCCGGTCTCGAAGAAACACGCAGCCTGTCGCGTAACGGCTTCAGCCAAGTGACCGTCATCTTCAAGGACGGCACCGACATCTACTTCGCCCGGCAGCAGGTGGCGGAGCGGCTGGTCCAGGCCCGCGAATCCCTGCCCGCCGGTGCTGAACCGGCGATGGGTGCGATCACCACCGGCCTGGGCGAGGTGCTCATGTATACGGTGGCGTTCCGGCATCCGAAAGGGGCAGGAGCGGACATCGCCGATGGCAAGCCGGGCTGGCAGACGGATGGCAGCTACCTGACTCCCGAGGGGCAGCGCCTGTCCAACGACGTGGAATTCGCCTCCTACCTGCGCACGGTCCAGGCCTGGATCATCGCCCCGCAACTGCGCCAGGTCCAGGATGTGGCCGGCGTCGACTCGATCGGCGGCTACGAGCGGCAGTACCTGGTAGCCCCAGATCCCTACAAGCTCGCCAGCTATGGCCTGTCCATGCGCCAGCTGGTGGAGGTGCTGGAGGCCAACAACCAGAGCGCCGGTGGCCGCTTCATCGAGCGCTTCGGCGAAAGCTATGTGGTGCGCGCCGACGGCCGGGTGCGCTCGGTCGACGACATCGGCAACATTGTGGTCGCCAACCGCGGCGGAACTCCGATCCATGTCCACGAGATCGCCACCGTCGGCATCGGCAAGGAGCTGCGCACCGGATCCGCCAGCCGCGATGGCGACGAATCCGTGGTCGGCACCGTGCAGATGCTGCTGGGAGCCAACTCCCGTACCGTCGCCAGCGCCGCCAACGACCGCCTAACCGCGATCGGGGCCTCGCTGCCGCCCGATGTCTTCGCCGAACCGGTGCTCAACCGGCAGAACCTGGTGAACGCCACCATTGCCACCGTCCAGCGCAACCTGATGGAAGGTGCGATCCTGGTGACGGCGGTGCTCTTCCTCATGCTCGGCAACTTGCGCGGTGCCCTCATCGCCGCCCTGGTCATCCCGCTGTCCATGCTCCTGGCAGCCATCGGCATGGTCCGCTACGGCGTCAGCGGCAACCTCATGTCGCTCGGCGCCCTCGATTTCGGCATCATCGTCGATGCGGCGATCATCATCGTCGAGAACTGCCTGCGTCTGCTCGCCGAACGCCAGCACCAGCTCGGCCGGCTGCTGACGCTCAAGGAGCGCCTCCACGAGGTGTTCACTGCCTCGCGCGAGATGGTCCAGCCGGTACTCGCCGGCCAGGCGATCATCATCACCGTCTTCATCCCCATCGTGCTGCTGACCGGCATCGAGGGGAAGATGTTTGCGCCCATGGGGCTGACCGTGATCTTCGCCCTGATCGGCTCGCTGCTGCTGTCGTTCACCTTCGTCCCGGCCCTGGTGGCGCTGATCTGCTCGGGGAAGGTGAAGGAAGGCGACAACTGGCTGGTGCGCATCGCCAAGCGCGGTTACGCGCCCAGCCTGGTCTGGGCGCTGCGCTGGCGCTGGCCGGTCATCGGCTCCGCCGTGGCCCTGTTCCTGGGCGCCGTGTTCATCTTCACCCGGCTGGGCTCCGAGTTCGTCCCCAACCTCGACGAGGGCGACATCCTGCTCTCAGCCAAGCGCATCCCATCGACCAGCATCACCCAGGCGACGGCGATGCAGTTGGAGGTCGAGAAGGCGATCCGCACCGGCGTCCCGGAGGTGAAGGTCATCTTCTCGAAGAACGGCACGGCCGAGGCCGCCGCCGATCCCATGCCGCCCAACTTCAGCGATACCTACCTGATGCTGAAACCGCGTGCGGAATGGCCCGATCCGGCGGCCACCAAGGAGCAGGTCATCGCCAAGGCCGAGGAGGCACTCGCGCATCTGCCTGGCACCAGCCTGGAATGGACCCAGCCCATTCAGATGCGCTTCAACGAACTGGTGGCCGGTGTTCGCGGCGATGTCGCAGTCAAGGTCTTCGGCGACCGCTACGAGGACCTCATCCCCACCGCCAACGCCATCGCCGAAGTGCTGTCCAAGACCCCCGGCGGCGAGGACGTGAAGGTCGAGCAGGTGGAAGGACTGCCGGCCGTGTCGATCGAGATCAAGCGCGATGTAATCGCCCGTCTGGGGCTCAATATCGCCGAGGTCCAGGATCTCATCGCCACCGCGGTGGGCGGGCGCGACACTGGCGTGCTCTTCGAGGGCGATCGGCGCTTCCCCATCCTGGTGCGCCTGCCCGAGGACCTGCGCAATGATCCGGCGAAGCTCAGGCAACTGCCCGTGCCGCTGCCCGAGCAGGCTGCCCCAGAAGAGGGCGAACGCCCCGATCAGGGTCTCGCCCTGCTCCGCCCGGGCATCCCAGAACCGCGCTTCGTCCCGCTTGGGACGATCGCCGACCTGCAGTTCGGCGAGGGTCTGAACCAGATCAGCCGCGACAACGGCAAGCGTCGGGTGGTGGTGCAGGCCAACGTCCGCGGACGCGACCTGGGCGGCTTCGTCGCCGAGGTGCAGGCGGCGGTGGCACAACAGGTCAAACTGCCGGCCGGCACCTGGCTGAGCTGGGGCGGCACCTTCCAGAACCTGACCGAGGCCCGCGAACGCCTGGTGGTCATCGTGCCGGGCGCATTGCTGCTCGTCTTCTTCCTGCTGTTCAGCACCTTCAACTCGGTGAAATACGCCACCCTGGTGTTCAGCGGCGTGCCGCTGGCGCTGACCGGCGGGGTCGCAGCCCTGCTCATCACCAGCATCCCCTTCTCGATCAGCGCTGCCGTGGGTTTCATCGCCCTCTCCGGCGTCGCCGTGCTCAACGGCCTGGTCGTGGTCGGCTACATCAACCACCTGCGCAAGCAGGGCATGCCACTGGACCAGGCGATCACCGAGGGTTCGCTCACCAAGCTGCGGCCGATGCTGATGACCGCCCTGGTTGGAGCCCTGGGCTATGTCCCGATGGCTCTGGCGCAGGGCCAAGGCGCAGAGGTGCAGAAGCCCCTCGCGACCGTGGTCATCGGGGGGATCATCTCATCTGCCCTGCTGACGCTCTACGTCCTGCCGGCGCTCTACCGCGTCTGGCACCGTTCGGACGAACCCATCGACGACGACCGCGATGACCCCGAGCACCTGACCAAGGTGCACCCCATCGTCAGCTGAACCAACCACCCAGGAGCATTGCATGTCAATCATCCATCCCACCGCGGCGTTCATGGTCCTGGCCCTCGCCGGGAACATGATGGCGGCTGACGAATCCAATCCGGCATTCGCCGGCAACAGTTTCATCGTCTATCACCCCACTAATGACGGCGGAACGCATCGCTGCTCCCTGAAGTTCGGCAAACAGGGTGCGTCGATGGATCTGTTCGACGGCGTCACCATCCCGGCGAGCGGCACGCTCAAGACGAAACGCCAGGGTCGGCGCGGCGGCACCACGATCAGCGAGTTCAGCGCCAAAGGAGAAAGCCCCTATGGCAAAGGCACCCTCGCCTTTACTGCCACCAAGGACGGGGAAGGGGCCAAGGGTACGGTCACGCTGACCCTGCCGGGCAAGGATCCCGTCACCCTCACATTCTCCGGCACGGCGCCGGCGAAAAAGTAGCCGTGACCGAATCGCCCGAAGCGACCGCTGCTCGCTCCCACCTGGTCGATCTGATCGTCCAGGCGATGCGCGAGCAGCAAGCCGATCGGCCCTGTTCCGCGGTGATCGACCGCCGCGATCAGCGGATCCTGGCCGTCGGCGCGGGGCCACCCGGGACGCATATCGCCTGGGAGGAGGCGCTTCGAGACCCTGAACGCTTTGGGCCCATCCCAGGTCGGGATCGGATCGAGACGATGGAGCACATCGAGGCGTTCATCGATGACGAGTACGCGCCAGCGGACACGGCAATCTACCGACAGGCGTTCGACGCCTTTCAGGACGCAGCGACCCCGGCGGACTGGCGCCACCTGCTGGGCTACGACCACGACGCCGTCCGGGCCTTCGATGTCTACGTCCGGGACTTTCACATCGTGATCGCCCGCCTGCTCATGCATGGCTCCCGACGCCCGCGGGTGGGCATGCTGGGCACCGATCGGATCGCACGACTCGCCGGAGATGCGTCGTGAGCGGCGTCCACCTGCATCCGGCGTGGAGGCATCGCGATGGCCTACGAACTGGAGCGGCTGACCGGGTTCCTCCTGGATCTCTGCGGTGGCGAGGGTGGGCCTGGTCTGCGTGCCGCCATGCGTTGCCCGGCCTGCGCCGGCCCGGTGGCCTGCACCATCGATTCTGCCGCCTCCACGCTGCTCTGCGTCTGCGCCTCAACCCCCGATCACTATCGCTGGCGTGGCATCTACCACTGCCTGCCCCACTGGCTGCAGAGCGATTGATCAACCCCATATCGACCGGGAGCACACGCCCATGAAGCCCCATTGGACCTCGACCGCCTGCCTGTTCGCCGCCGTCTCGACCGCGTTGGTCGGCTGCGGCAGCCGGCTGACCTCCATCCCGCCAGAGCAGGCCCCGACCGCGACCGCGGATGGAATCAGCGTGACCGTCACCGGCATCCATCGGACCGCGCACGCGATCCAGGTCGCTCTGGCCATCGACAACCACTCCGGCCAATCCGTGGTCGTGCCGCGGCACTACCGCGACATGACCGGCCTCGTGCTGAACGACGGCGCCATCCAGGTCAGCGGCCTGCGTACCACGGCGAAGCGCACGGTGTCACCGAATCGCTACACGGTTCTGGACGGCGAACGGGCGGAACTGGAGGTCGAGTTCTCCGATCCGGCGCTGGCGGCGACCGGAGCGCTCCAACTCCACGTCCAGGCTGCCCGTGCCGACCATCCCATCTCCCTGACGGTGCCGATCCCGGCATCGCTGTCCGCGCCACTCTAACCCCATGGAGTTCCCCATGCCCTCCCTCCTCGCCTCCTGTGCCGGCCTGAGCCTGGCTCTTGGTCTGGCCAGCGTCCTTGCTGCCGCCGAGCCGTCGGCTGCTGTGGCAGCCGTGCATTACCACCAACGGGACGTGCCGACCTATTCCAAGGTTGGCCACGCCACGCGCTCGGTCGCCTGCACCGAGACCCACCCGGCCCCGCCGACCGGACCAGAACACACCCACCGCTGGTTCACGTCTGGCGACAAACGCCCAGGCCAGTGGATTACCGAGACCTGCACCCAGATCCACCCGGAACCGATGATTTGTCCGGCACCTGCACCGAAGGGCGGTTGCGCCCACAAGCCGCGCTGCTGATCCGAATGGTCCTGGGTCCACTGCCGCTCTCGGCGCCGGACCCAGGACCATCTGCGCGCTGTCTCGTCTATCCGCCGGTAAGGATTGACCTCCCACCGCGTCTTGGATCATGCGTCGCCCGATGAAGCCAAGCATCCGCATCCTGCTCCAGGCCCTGCGCCACGCCGCCGTCGGCGTGGCCGTCCTGGCCGTGCTGATGATGACATTCCGCATCCATCTTCACACTGGCACGACGGCTACCGGCGATTGCCCCTCGACCGTCGCACTCTGGACCATCCTCGGCGATGTGCTCGCCGACCCGGCAGAGCCTGCATCGCCCGACCAGGACCCCAGCGATGTCTGCGATTGCCCCTCGCCGACCATCTCCGTGCCGCATGACACGGCCATCAATCTGTTCACGATGGCCTCGCCGTTGGCCCGCCTGACGCATCCCTCTGTCGCGCCCGAGAACGTCTGCTACCCACCCGATCCCCCGCCTGCCAGGTTGAGCTGATCCGTCGCTGCACGCCGTAGGCGTGCGCCCGCATCGCCGTGCATGCACGGCATCAGCCACCTCAGTCCCGGGATCTCCATGCCTCGTCCGTCTCCGTTCCTGTTCCAGCGCCATGCTGGAGCGACCACGCTGGTTGCGTCGCTGGCCATTCTGATCGCGGTGACCGGATGCTCCGACGCATCCGTCCGTGCCCCGGACGCACCGGTACCCCCACCGCTCGATGCGCCGGCACCCCCGCCGGTTCCACCGGCGGCAGAGCGATCGGAGGACTGGTCAGGCTCGGTCGCCATGACCCGGCTGGTTGCGGCAGCGCAAGCCAGCCATCCGACAACGGCCGCCATCCAGGCCGCCCGTACCGCAGCCGCTGCCCAGGTGCGCCAGGCCGGCGTCTGGAGCAACCCCGAACTGGAGGTATCGCTTGGACAGACCAAGCCGCGCATGGACGGCGTGGAACGCGACTCGCCCTACGGGGGCAGTCTCAGCCAGCGCCTGACCTGGTGGGGAGTCCGTAACGCCCGGATCGCAGCGGCGCGTGCGCAGCAGGGTGCAGCCGAGGCCGAAGCGCAGGTGTCGCTGCTTGGCCTGCAGGCGGATGTCCGGCGCGCCGCGATCATCTATGCGGCAGCCACCGAGGCTGCGCTGCAAGCCGAGGACGAGGCCCGGATCGCCTCCGAACTGGCCGCGTTGACGGAAACCCGGCTCACCGCGGGCGAGGCCGACCGCGCCACCGTCGCCCGCGCCCGCCTGGAGGCCACGACCACTGCACTGCAACGCGATGCACGTCGTCGGGAGGTCGCCACCGCCCTGGCGGCCCTGCGCATCTGGTGCGATCCGGCCTTGCCCGATGGCCTGGTCATCGCCGATGCGCTCGGCTCTGATGCGCCGCTTGATTCCGATCGTTTGTCCTCAGCGGCCGAGCGCCACCCGCAACTGCGGGCCCTGGCCGAGACGGCAGGGGCCGCGGCGGCTGCGGTGGACGCCGAACGCCAATCCCGGGTGCCCGACCTGACGGTCGGCGTCTTCGCCGACCGCGAGAACGAGAAGGACACCTATGGCGTCACCCTTGGCTTCGAGATCCCGCTGTGGAACCAAAACGAGGCCGGGATCGCCGCCGCCGAGGCGGAGCGGGCCAAGGTCCACGCCGCGGCCCGGAGCGAACGGCTGCGCCTCCGTCGTGACCTGGCCGAAGCGCTCGGTGCAGCCCAGACCGCACAGCGTGAAGCCACCTCGCTGACTACCGAGGCTATGCCGGTTGCGGAGGAAGCGATCCGACTGCGGCAGGCCGCCTTCCAAGCCGGTGAAGCGAGCCTGTCCGATCTGATGGAAGCCCGCCGCGCCGTGCTTGCGGTGCGCGCGGAACTCCGGGATGCCCGTCGTCGCGCCGCGCTGGCCGTGGTCGACCTCGGAATGGCCGTCGGCGACCCGTCGCTGGGCGCCGACGTGCCCGACGCCGCGCGGCCCTGATTTCACGAGCCGCCTGAGGGCGGACACCGCCGGTGCGCGTCTGGCGATCATGCCGGGCGCCACCACTGCACACCCACATCAACTCACCATCGAGCCCTCCATGTCCATCCGTCTGCTCATCGTCCCCGCACTCGCCGCCATCCTGACTGGCTGCGGAGGACACTCCGACACACACAGCGCCAAGCCCGGTGATGACGGTCATGGCCACGGCGCACCGGCCGCCGCCGATCCCCACGCCGGCCACAACCACGGCCCCGGCGGTGGCGAGGCCATCACGCTGCCCGATACCGTGCAGAAGAATCTCGGCATCACCTGGGCCAAGGCCGAGTACCGTGTCGTCCAGGGCGTCGTGCGCATGCCCGGTCGCTTCGAGTCGGAGCCGTCGGCGCGCCGAACCTACCAGGTTCCGCTGGCCGGTCGCGTCGAGGTGCTGGTCAAGCCGTACCAGCAGGTCGCAGCCGGTATGCCGCTCTACCGCCTGCACGCGGCGGATTGGAAGCGGTTGCAGCAGGAACTCGCCGACGCCACCGGCGCCGTGCAGGCGGCCGAGGACACCTTCGTCGCCGCCCAGGAGCATGTGACGGCGCTGGCGCAGGCCCTCACCCTGTGGACCGAGCGCCTCGCCACCCTCGACCGGCTGGGTCAGGACGTCGGCGGCAAGGCCGCCGAGCGGGCCGAGGCGGCAGGTCGCGTCGCCGACCTGCGCATCGCTGCGGCCGAGGCCAAGCGCGAACTGGCAAATGTAGTAGCGTGAATATACTACCATAAAATAGCTAATTTGGTTATGGTATGCTTTTACTATTCGCTGCATATTGCAGCGGGATGAGATATGTAACCATAATACTATTATTTTTGCTTGTTGTCT